>JBQGCL010000257.1:0-20669 GCA_052038485.1 Thermoleophilaceae bacterium
GCGCGCGTCTCGGACGAGATGTTCTCCGTCGGCGTGGTGCTGCTCGTGCTCGACCGCACGGGGAGCGCCGGCCTGGCGGGCCTCGCGGTCGCGGCGATCACGCTCCCCAGCCTGATCTCGGGGCCGCTGCTCGGCGCCTGGCTCGACCTGACCGGCCGCCGGCGCCAGCTGATGGTCCTGGACCAGATCTTGATCGCGACGATGCTGGTGGTGCTGGTGCTGGTGGCGGGCCACGCGCCGGATTGGACCATCCCGCTGACGGTGCTGATGGCGGGCCTGACCTATCCGCTCTCCTTCGGCGGCTTCACCAGCTTCATCCCGGTGCTCGTGCCGGAGGACCTGCTGCCACCCGCCAACGCGCTCGAGACGACCAGCTTCAACAGCGCGCTCGTGGTCGGCCCGGCGCTGGCCGGCACCCTGTCGGGCGCCTTCGGGCCGGCCACCTCGCTGCTGGTCGAGGCCGGGCTGGCCCTGGTCGCGCTGGTGCTGATCTTGCGGATTCCCGGGCTCGACCGCGGTCCCGACAAGCGCGGCGGCGGCCGCACGCTGCTCGGCGTGGCGATGGACGGCATCCGCCAGATCGTGTCGGTGCCCCAGCTGCGCGGGATCACCTTCGCGGCCTCGATCGGCCTCGGGGGGCTCGGGCTGATGACCGTCGCGTTCCCGCTGTTCGCGGTCGAGCACCTGGGCGGCGAGCGCAGCGACGCCGGTTACATGTGGGCTGCCTTCGCGGTCGGCTCGACGCTGGGCGCTCTCTCGCTGGTGCGGTTGCAGCGGCGTGTGCCGCCGGAGCGGATCGTGCTGGCCGGCTACGCGATCTTCGGGACGCTGATGCTCGTGTGGCCGCTTGCCGACACGCTGCCGGTCCTGCTGGTGCTGATCGCCGTGGCCGGGCTGGCCGACGGCCCCGCGCTCGCCGCGCAGTTCGCGGTGCGCCAGCAGGTGGTGCCGCCCTCGCTCTACGGGCAGGTGTTCACGACCGCGGCGGGGCTGAAGGTCGGCTCGTTCGCGATGGGAGCGGCGCTGGCCGGCCCGGTCGCGACGGGGCTGGGCTCCGCCGAGGCGATCGTGGTGGCGGCCGCGGCGCAGATGACGGCCGCTGTCGTGGGGGTGACGCTGATGCGGGTGCCTCGCCGAGCGCTGACTCAGCCGTCGCCGGGCGGCTGAGGCTTCGGCGGCTCCTCGCCCCCGAGCCGGAGCTGCTCGCCCTCGGCCGGCTCGTAGGGCTCGAACTCGGGCGGGGGGAGTGGCTCGGTGGCGGCCTCGTCGGGGGGCGGCGCCGGCCGTGTGGGACGTGGCCGTGGGGGGGGTGGTGGGGATGGAGCCTGCTCCGGCAGGTCGTCCGGCGGCCGCTTGGCCCGCTCCAGCACGCCCGCGAACACCAGCAGCGCCGCGCACACGAGCGCCAGCAGGTTCTGGCCGAGCGGACGGTCGAACAGCCGCACCACGATCAGCACCGCGGCCCAGGCCCCGGCGGCCGCGATCACGGTTCCGTCCCCGAACGGGAGGTGGAACCTCTTCCCGAGCGCCCGCGCGCGCAGCAGCGCCAGCACCCCGACGGCGATCAGGATCTCGGCCAGCTCCACGAACGAGAACGGCCCGAAGGTGCTGATCGCCAGCAGCACAGCACCGACCGCCGCGATCCGCTGCTCGAACCCGAGCAGCCTGAACGTGCGGACCACCTCAGCCATCTTCGAGCGGCCGGCGGCCGCCGAAGCCGGCCTCGGGGTCGTGCCAGAAACCGATCTCCGGCTCCCCCTCCTCCCAGCACAGATACACCTCGCGGCCCTCGCGCAGCGAGGGGAAGTCGACCAGCCCGCGGTCGAGGTCGCGCAGCACGATCTCGCGCTCGCGCAGCTCGAGCATCGCTTCCCGCAGCTCGAGGAACCCCTCCGAGACGAGCTTGCCCGGCTCGCCGCCCCCGTTGCTCTGCCCGGCATCGTCGAGCGCCTGGCGGGCCTCGGCGTCGCCAAGCCGGTCGCGCGCCTGGCGCATCTTGGCCAGCAGCTCCTCCACGCGCGGGAGCAGGGCGGATGCCTCCTCCAGCGAGTAGTGGCGCGCGTGTTCCGGGGTCACGCCGCGGCCGGCGCCGCCTGGCGGATGCGGCGCTCGAGCAGCTCGGAGTCGGCGTCGCTGACCGTCCGCAGCTGACCCTGGAAGGCGAGCGTCCAATGCTCGGCGGGCCACTTGGCCGCGTGCTCGAGCTCGCCGACCAGCTCGACGGCCGGCACGAAGTCGGACTCGTCGAGCACGACCTCGGGCTCTGTCTCGAAGCGCCACGGATAGGGGTCGGGATTGCCCGGCTTGCCGGGCCAGATCGGCTCGCGATCCTCGTACAGGTCGCTCGTCACCCTGACGATCCCGCCGAACGCCTGCACGCCGGTGACATAGAAGACGATGCGGTCGCACGGGTCGATCTGATCGGCCATCCCGCGCCGGCGCTCCTTGGCCCCGATCACGCGAAAGCCGTGCTCACGCGTCGCGCGGAAGTTGTCGAGCGATCCGGTCAGCACCCAGGTCTTGCCCACTGCCCGACAGGCTACCCTTCGGGCGCTCATGCCTGACGACGAGCTCCACTTGATCGGTCCGGACGAGATCGCGTACCGGCTGGACCTCACCCCGGCACAGCTCAAGATCACCTGGACGGCGCTCAAGTCGCTGCTGGATGACTTCGGCCACGACGAGCGTGACGTCCACGAGGTCGTGCGCCAGGTGCTCGACAAGCTGCCGGACGAGCACGCGATCCGCTCGATCGACATCTCGAGGCGCGGGTCCTAGAGCCTTGGCGGACGACCTCACACGCCGGGACGTACTCCGGGCGGGCGGCGCGAGCGCGGCCGGCCTGACGCTGATGAGCGCGGCCGGCTGCGACGGGGACGGCGAGGCCGCCGGCAAGGAGATCAAGCTGGGCAGGGCGCCGGTCGGGGCGATGAACGTGGTCGTGGTGGTGATGGACAGCCTGCGCGCCGATCACATCTACGGGCGCCGCGCTCGCACGCCGACCTGGGACAAGGCCGTCAAGGAGTCGCTGCGCTTCACGCGCGCCTACCCCGAGTCGATGCCGACGATCCCGGCGCGCCGCTCGATCATGTCGGGCAAGCGGATCTTCCCGTACCGCGGCTGGCACCCCTACGACGGCCTCCCGCCGCAGCCGGGCTGGGAGCCGGTCGGCAGCGACGGGAAGATGTGGACGGAGGTGCTGCGCGAGCAGGGCTGGACGACCGGGTACGTCACCGACAACCCGCACCTCCTGCTGCCGGTGCACAAGCGGTTCCGCAGGCGGCTCGACCGGGTCCAGCTGGTCGACGGGCAGGTGCCGCTGCGGCGCAAGCCGACCGGCACGGTCAGCCAGGCGGAGCTCGACCACTACCTGCCGCCGTCGCTGCGCGGGTCGCGTCACGAGCCGCGCATGAAGGCCTATTTGCAGGCAAATCCGCGCAACCGGGCGGAGGAGGACTACCTCTCGCCGCGGGTGTTCAGGTCGGCGATGGACTGGGTCGAGTGGGCGCGCACGCGCCAGCCGTTCGCGCTCGTCGTCGACTCGTTCGACGCGCACGAGCCGTGGGATGTGCCCAAGCGCCTGAGCGACCTGTACGGCTCGCCCGACGCGAGCGGCGTCGAGCCGATCCAGCCGTTCCCGACCCCGGCGGCGAAGTACGCGCCGCTCGGCCTCACACAGTCGATGCTGCGCCGGATGCGCGAGCTGTACGCGGCCGAGGTGACGATGGTCGACGAATGGCTCGGCAGGTTCCTCGACCGGCTGGCCAACATCGGCGTGCTCGACAACACGCTGGTGATCCTGACCAGCGACCACGGCGTGCTGCTCGGCGAGTACGGCTGGGTCGGCAAGCGCTACACCGAGGTGCACTCGGAGCTGAGCCACGTCCCGCTCGCCATTCGTCACCCCGCCGGCAAGGCGAAGGGCAAGAAGAGCCGCTACTGGGCCTCCCACCACGACATCGGCCCGACGGTGCTGTCGGCGCTCGGCTTCGACAAGCCGCGCGGCATGAACGGCACCGATCTGTCGCCGCTGCTCGACGGCAAGCAGCCGCGCCAGAAGCGCCACTACCGCACGGCGGCCTACGCCTACACCGTGGTCGCGCGCGACGACAAGTGGCTGCTGATCGCGGACAGCAGCGGCAAGGACAAGCGGCTCTACTCGCTCGCCCACGAGGGCCGCGAGGTGACGAGCCGCTACCCGCAGCACGTTCGGCGGCTGTGGGGCTACCTGCTCAAGGACGCCGGCCCGAAGGGCCTGCCGAACTACCGGTAGCGGTCGAGCAGAGCCAGCTTTCCACCTCGGCCGCGTTGCGGTCTGGCGGGAAGACGGGGTAGAAGACCTTCTCGATCCGGCCGCCGCGTGCCACGAAGGTGAGGCGCTTGTAGAGCGTCGTTCCGCAGACGTCGAAGGTCGGCAGGCCGAGCTCGTCGCGGAGCAGGAGCGGGCCGTCGTTGAGCAGCGGGTAGGGCAACGACTCGCGCTCCGAGAACGCCTTCTGCTCGCCTGGGTCCATCGCGCTGATGCCGGCGACCAACGCGCCCAGCCCGCTGAGGGCGAAGTGCCGCTCGCGGAAGGCACAGCTCTGCGGGGTGCAGCCGCGCGCGCCCGGGATGTCGTCCCAGCCGGGGACCAGCGGCTGGCCGGGTGTCCCGGTGCGCGGGTAGACGAACGCCACCAGCGTGCCGATCGTCGCCGCCTCGCGCAGATCGAAGCGCCCGCCGCCCGCCACCGACAGCTCGAGCGGCGGCAGCGTCAGGCCAGTGAGGTGGTCCGCGGCTCCGTCGTCCTCCGGCACCGGCAGGTCGGGCGGGAGGGACTCGTAGCTCGTGGACATCAGTCGATCGGGATGTTCTCGACTTCGGGCTCGCGCCGGGGCCGGTCGAGCCGCTCCAGGTACCAGTCGATCAGCGAGCGCAGCGTCAGCAGGAACTCGCGGATCAGGTTGTTCAGCTGAGCCTCGAGCTCACGCGGCGCCGCTCGGCGCAGCCCGTCGAGCACGAGGAACAGCGCCGACGGATCGAAACCGCGCGGCGGCGGAGGGGGCGGCGGGCGCCCCGGGTCGTCTTCTGGCAGCGGGTCAGTGTGCATCTCGTTCGAACTCGATCTCGAGCGTGCCGTCCTCGAAGCGGGCGCCGCGCGCCGAGTAGGCGGCGAGGGCCGGCGGCAGCATGATAGTCCGCTTCTGCGGGCCCACCCGCACGATCACCTCGATGCCGATCTTCTTCAGCGAGAGGTCGCCCTTCTCGGCGAAGGGAAGGCTCACGCGAAGGGTGGCGCTGCCGTTGGCGGTCACCAGCTGCTGGGCCAGCTCGCTGTGCAGCAGGCTGGCCGGATCGCTCTCCTCGAACACCTCGTCGGCCAGCCGGTCGAGCATCTCGGGGCCGACCACCTCGCGCTCCATGTACCGCGCCGTCAGCACCGGGACGGGCTCGAACGCCGAGCGGACCAGGGCCAGCTGCTCCTGCTGCACCTCGCTCCAGGCCTCGAAGTAGCCCTCGGCCGGCAGCAGCCGGTTGACCACCACGGCGTCGGTCAGATAGCCGTACAGGTTGAGGTAGGTGAAGGTGCGCATCGCCTCCTTGACGACCATCCGGTCGGGGTTCATCACGAGCCGCACGGAGGTGCGCGAGCGGTCGCGCAGGATGCCGTTCATCGCGACCAGGTTGCGCGCCAGCCGCTCGACGTCGTCGAAGACGCCGTCGCCGGGCAGCGGCAGGTCGAACAGCGTGCGCGCGAACGGGGCGAGCTTGCGCTGCGAGGGCAGGATGCGCTCGAGCCACCAGGTGACGACGTCGGGGAACGAGAGCAGCCGCAGCGTCTCGCCGGTGGGCGCGCAGTCGACGATCACGCAGTCGAACTCGCCCTCCTCGTGGTGGCGCTTGATCCAGAGCAGCGAGAACAGCTCGTCCATTCCCGGCGGCACGGTCAGCTCCTCGGCGGAGATGCGGTCCACGCCGCGCTCCTCGAGCATCGAGCCGAGCCACGCCTGCACCGAGTCCCAGTGGCGCTCCATCTCGTCCTGCGCCTGCACCTCCTGGCCGAACAGGTTGGGGCCGGCCTGGGTCGGCTCGGCGCCCAGCGCGGCCTCGAGCGCGTCGGACAGGCTGTGGGCGGGGTCGGTCGACAGGACGACCGTGCGCAGGCCGGCAGCCGCGCAACGGCGGGCGGTGGCGGCGGCGACGCTGGTCTTGCCCACGCCGCCCTTGCCCGTGTAGAGGATGGTGCGGGGGATCATCAACCCCCGGATCCTACGGTGCCGGGTCCACCTCGATCTCGGTTGAGGCCCTGTCCTTCTTGCCGAGGCCCGTGCGCAGCTCCTTGGCGCCGAGCCGCACCGTGAACAAGCCGGGCCCGCGCGGGCGCCACGCGAACGCGCCGACGCCGCGCCGGAAGGTGGCCAGCTTCGAGAAGACGAGCTTGTCGCCGCGGTAGACCTTCGCCTCGACGGCCGACAGCTTCGACACCTGGAACCGGATCGAGGTCAGCTGCTTGGCCGTCGTCTGCTCGGGGCCGGTGTAGGTCAGCTCGGGCGGGTCGACCTGGTAGCCGCGGTAGCGGTCGGCGTACTTGCAGTAGATCTCGCCGAGGCGTCGCGAGCACATCGACGCGAGGAACTCGCGCATCAGCTCGTGGTAGTCGTGGTTGGCCTCCGGGCCGCGGTACGAGTAGCGCGACCAATCGCCCACGTCGGAGTACGGGATCTCCTCCTCGGCCTCGGGCTCGGCCTCCTCGAACAGCTCGGTGGCGCGCTGGTCGCCGGCGATCTTGCCGAAGTCGCGCAGGCCGATCAGCGACTGGAGGAACGCGTTGAAGATGTACAGACGCGGCGCGAACGAGTACTGGAGGTAGTGCACGCCGCCGGCGAAGCCGACCGTGCGCACGCCCAGCGGCGGGGGCGTCTCGAACGCGCCGAGGGCCTTGCGGGCGACCTTGACGTAGCGCGGTTCGGAGAGCAGGTCGGCGGCGCGCGCGTAGGCCTGGATGCCGGTGGCGTCTGCCATGCCGCTGATCCAGGGCGGTGCGCCGCCGTCGAAGCCGAACGAGTACTCCCAGGCGATGAACTTGGACGAGCGCTTGACCGCGAAGCGCTCCATCTCGTCGAGCAGGCGCCGCAGCCCGGCCTCGTCGCAGCTCGACTCGCCGCGCTCGCACGCGCCGTGCATGTTGTTCGCCTTCTTGAAGGTGGTCAGCGGGTGCAGCTGAAGGCCCTCGCCCGGGAAGTAGACGTACAGCACCTGGCTGCGCTTGAAGCTGACAGCGTCGCGCGCGGCCGGGAAGGGCAGGGCGCGCCAGTAGCGCCGGTTGCGCTCGAGCTGTGTGAAGGCCGCCGGCATGCGCGTTGGGCTGAGCATGTTCTGGAGCGCGAACCCCTCGAGCGTGTCGATCACGTACCCGAGCTGCTCCTTGCGCGCGCCGCTCAGGTGGCGGTAGGTGCGGATCGAGTTGACGTACCAGCGCCGCCAGCGGCGCGCGTTGGCCGCGGTGACCCGCTTCGAACGAACCGCGCGCTTGAGCGCGCGGTAGACGGCGCGCCGGTCGGCGCGCGGCTTGCGCTTGGGGGCGCTCGCGCGGGCGGCCGAGGCGACGCTCGCGTAGCCCGCCGCCGGGGGCAGGGCGGTTTCGGCCTTCGACGGCACGTCGGGGTCGTTCACGCGCTTGGCGTGATTGCCGTCGACCACGATCACCTGACCGGCGTAGGCGGGGGTTGCGCCGAGCGCGATCGCCAGCAGCGCGAGCGCCAGGGTACGGCTGAACGAAGGCATCCTCACTACAACGATCATGGTGGCGAAGGGTTGCGCGTGTACCCCAAAAGTGCACGAGTTCGCCCACTAAGCTCCCCGCGTGCCCCGCGTCGCGTTGCTTCTCGTACTTGCGCTTGGCGCGTACACGCTTGTCGCGTGCGGGGGCGGGGAGGACACGGAGAGCGTCGAGGACCTGCTCGACCAGGCCTTCTCCAACGAGATCCACAGCGCGGACCTCAAGATCGACGCCGAGATCGAGCTGAAGGGCCTGCTCAAGGACCCGATCGAGGTCGAGGCAGAGGGGCCGTTCCGCACCAACGAGGGCAAGCTGCCGTCGGCCGACATCGAGCTGCGTGTCGGCACGGGTGGCGGCGGCCAGACGATCACGAGCGGCGTGCTGACGACCGGCGACCGCGTCTTCCTCAAGTTCCAGGACGTCTACTACGAGCAGCCGCCCGCGCAGGTGCGCCGCACCAACGCCGCGATCGCCAAGCGCAAGGGCGGCAAGACGCTCGGCGAGCTGGGGCTCGACCCGCGCTCTTGGCTCGCCGAGGCCAAGGACGAGGGCGACGCCGAGGTCGCGGGAGTCGACACCAACCACGTCTCCGGCACGCTCGACGTGGCCAGCCTGATGCGCAACATCAACCGGTTCGTGCGCCGTTCGGCGTCCGCGCTCGGCTCGGACGGTGACGCGGCCCCGCTCAGCGGCGCCGACATCCGCGAGCTCGCCGACGCGGTCAAGGATCCGACCTTCGACGTCTACGTCGGCAAGCGCGACAGCCTGATCCGGCGGGTCTCGGGGCGGCTCGAGTTCGACATCCCAGAGGCCGACCAGGCCGAGCTGGGCGGGCTGCGGGGCGGCACGATCAAGTTCTCGGTCGAGCTGCGCGACGTCAACGGCAACCAGCAGATCGAGGCGCCGGCCCACTCGCGCCCGCTCTCCACTCTCACCGATTCGCTCGGCGGCGCGCTCGACGCGCTCGGCGGCGGGGCGACGACGCAGGAGCCCGGTCCCGAGGAGGGGGCGCCCGGCGAGTCGGACGACACCGACGCCTTCCGCCAGTACGAGCAGTGCCTCGACAAGGCGCGCCCGGAGGACACCGAGCAGCTCCAGCGCTGCGCGGACCTCCTGCAGCAGCCTTAAGCGGCGGCCTTGCTCAGATCCCGCTGGGGATCGATGCCCCAGCGCTCGGCGACCTCGAGCTGGCGCGGGCCGATCGTCCAGCGGTCGGGCGCCTCGTCGCCTTCGTGGTCGGGGGTGGCGCCCTTGAGCAGCATCGAGCCGCTGTTGTCCCCGATCGCGCGGATCGCCTCGACCTCCTCGGCGCTCAGCGGCGAGACCGCGGGCACGGCGGCCAGCTCCTCGCGCTTGCGCTCGATCGGCTTGCTGCCGCCGGCCTCCTCGATCAGCGTCGGCGCCACGCACTCGACCGCCGGGTGGGCGAGGTTCCAGGTGCAGGCCAGCTGGAGCGGTGTCAGCTCGTGGCGCTCGGCGATCGGCCGCAGCCGGTCGAGCTTCTCGCGCCCGGCCTCGACCCAGCCGGCCGGCCTGAACCCGCGATGGTCGCCCCGCGCGAACTCGTGGCCGGGGAGGACGTCGTCCCAGAACAGCCCGCCGTAGTCCACGACGCGGGTCACGACTCGCACCCCGTTGCGCTCGGCGGCCGCCAGCGGCAGTTCGCCCGGCCAGGGCTCGAGCGGGCCGAGGATCAGCATCGCCCAGTCGATCAGCTCGCCGTAGCGCTCGAAGCAGCCGATCACGTCGAGCGTGAAGCCGTTGGCCGGGCCGGGCGCGACGCCGAGCTCGCGCGTGAGCCCTTCGTCGCGCAGCGCGCGCAGCCCCTCCCAGACCTGCTCGGACTCGAAGCCGCGCCGGTCGGGGTTGTGCAGCAGCAACACGTCGAACGTGTCCGCGCCGAGCCGCTCGAGGCTGCGCTCGGCCGCCATTCGCAGGTAGCCCGCGTAGGCGTCGGGGCCGCGCAGGCGAGGATCGGTGAAGCGCGGGAAGCCCTTCGCCCCGTCGCGCTCGCCCTCGTAGAAGTCGTGCCCGATCGCGCCGACCAGCGCGAAGTCGTCCCGCGCGACGCCGGCCAGCGCCCGGCCGAGCAGCGCGTCCGCCTCGCCCGCGCCGTAGGCGTCCGCGGTCATGACCGTGCTGATTGCGCCGTCGGGCCGCAGCAGCGCCTCGAGACGCTCATCGGAGATCGGCTCCCCGAAGCGCATGAAGCGCCCGCCGCTCCAAGTGCCGACGGCAACGTGACCGAGCATCGCCTCGAACTCTAAGGTCCATGCCGTGACCGGTGCCGACGCCGTCCTGTTCGCTGGCCTGATCGTCGGCCTGTTCCTGTTCCTCTGGATCGATCTGCACTTCTTCGCCCGCGGCCGCGAGCCGAGCTTCCGCGAGGCGCTCTGGTGGTCGATCGGCTGGCTCGTGCTGTCGCTGCTCGCGGCCATCCCGGTGTGGTTGCTCGAGGGTGGCGAGGACGCGGTCCTCTACACGACCGTCTACCTGATCGAGCGCTCCCTCTCGCTCGACAACCTGTTCGTCTTCCTCCTGCTGTTCGCCTACTTCGGCGTGCCCTACGAGCGCCGGCCGCGGCTGCTCTACTGGGGCATCGTCGCCGCGCTCGCGATGCGAGGGCTGTTCATCCTCGGCGGCAGCGAGGCGATCGAGCAGTTCCACGTCGTGATCTACCTGCTCGGGGCGGCGCTGATCGTGCTGGCCGTGCGGATCTGGCGCGGGGTGGCCGAGAACGTCGATCCCGACCGCAACCTGATGGTGCGCGCCGTGCGCCGCTTCTACCCCGTGACGAGCGAGTTCCACGGCGGCCGCTGGTTCGTGGTGCGCGACGGACGCCGCTACGCGACCCCGATCTTCCTCTGCCTCGCGGCGATCGTGTTCGCCGACATCGCGTTCGCGATCGATTCGATCCCGGCGGCGTTCGCGATCACGCGCGACCCGCTGCTGATCTGGATGGGCAACGTCTTTGCGCTGCTCGGCATGCGCGCGCTGTTCGTGCTGGTCGAGAGTCTGGTCGCACGCTTCCGCTACCTCGACGAGACCATCGCGATCGTGCTCGGGCTGGTCGGCGTGAAGCTGCTGATCGAGGACCTCGTGAAGATCGGCCCGGTCCCGAGCCTGGCCGGAATCGCCCTCGCGTTCACGATCGGGATCGTCCTCTCGATCCGCGCCGACCGCCACGATCCGGACGCCGCGCGCCATCGGCGCGAGCGTACGGAGGCGATGCGCCAGGGCGCTGAGTTCACGCACGAGCAGCGCGAAACCGCTGCACGCTAAACCGCGAAGTTCCTGCTCAAAGCGGTGATTCGCTGGACGTTTGTTCTAGGTCAGACGGCCACTGCTGAAGGTTTTTCGCAACTTGCTGGCGGTTTCACTCAACGTGTCCTACGTTGGCGCGATGGAGAGACGTTGCCACGGATGGCTCGTTGGCTGTGTCGCTGCGCTCGCCCTCGGGGCGTTCGCTCCGGCGGCAGGCGCGGCGACCGCCAACATCACCGATGACGGGACTCAGCAGGTGCTGCACATCGACGCAGCCGCCGGCGAGGTCAACAACCTTTGGATCGAGGGCGGGCCGCAGTGGCAGGTTGCCGAGCTGCCGCCCATCGGTGGTGGGACGCCCGTCCACATCACCGGCGATGCGAACTGCCACGCGTATCCGCCGCCCGGCGACCCGATCGGGGCCGACGCGGTGAGCTGCGATACCCCCGATGGCCAGGGTGGCATCGATCGCGTCGAGATCAACCTCGGCGACCAGGACGACGTCTTCCAGATCATCGCTGCCGACGTGCCGATCGTGGTGAACGGCGGTGAGGGCGACGACACCTACTACGACACCGACCGGACCAACGTCGTCCTGCCCGTTGCGCGGATGTTCAACGGCGGCCCCGGCGACGACAGGTTCTTCGCGGGGGTCGACGCCGGTCAGCCGAACGACTACCACGGCGACGCCGGCACGGACAAGATGTATTACACGTGGCGCTCCGACGCCCCGGTGAAGCGCAGTCAGACGATCACGCTCGACGACGTGGCCGATGACGGCGAGGCGGGCGAGGGCGACAACGTCCACTCCGACATCGAGTACGCCTTCGGCTCGGACCAGGCCGACACGATCAAGGGCACCGCGAACGCCGACTACCTCGTCGGCAACGGCGGCGCCGACACGATCGACGGGCTTGGGGGCGCCGACCGGCTGTTCGCGGGAGACGCCGCCACCAACGACGGCGACACCTGCGACGCCGACGTGCTGAACGGCGGCGACGGCAACGACGAGCTCGCGCTCGGCGGCGCCACGACCGCCGACGGAGGCGCGGACGACGACCACATCCTGACCGATGCCCATGTGTGCGCCGGCAAGTCGGACGTGGCGAGCGGCGGGACCGGCCGCGACTCGGCCGAGTTCACGATCTTGGACAACCCGAGCCTCGCGAACCTGTCGGTGAGCCTCGACGACGTCGCCAACGACGGGGTCGGTGGGACCGACAACTACAAGTCGGACATCGAGGACCTCTTCGGCAGCAACTACGGCATGACGCTGATCGGCAGCGCCGGCGCCAACAGCATCAGGGGCGGCACCGGCAACGACCTGATCGACGGCGGCCTGGGCGCCGATTCGCTCAGGGGCGGCACCGGCATCGACACCGTCGACTACTCGTCGCGCGCGGTGCCGGTCACGGTGACGATCGGAGTCGGCGACGAGGACGGCCAGGCCGGCGAGAACGACAGCGTCGACGACGACATCGAGAACGTGCGCGGCGGCTCGGCGGCCGACACGATCGTGGGCAACGCCCTCGACAACGTCATCGACGGCGGCCTCGGCGCGGACAACATCACCGGCCTCGGCGGCATCGACGCGGTGGACTACTCGCGTCGCACGGCCCCGGTCACGGTGACGCTCGACACGGGCCCCGGCGACGACGGCCAGGCCGGCGAGAACGACACGATCGCAGCCGACGTCGAGGGTGTCTTCGGCACCAACCTGGCCGACACGCTGGCCGGTGGGTCGGGAGGCGGCTTCCTGTTCGGAAACGGCGGCAACGACGACATCAGCGACCCGGGTGGGGCGGACACGCTCGACGCGGGTGCCGGCGACGACACGGTCAACAGCGTCGACGGTGCCGTGGACAGCGTCATCTGCGGGGCCGGCAAGAACACGGCCACCGCCGACACCAACGACGTGGTCGCAGCGGACTGCGAGCCGCCCGGCACGACCGACCCGCCGACGGACCCGCCCACCGATCCGCCCGCGGATCCGGGCAACCCGAAGCCGCCGGTCAAGCCCCCGGTGAAGCCGCCCGTGAAGCCAATCGACCAGACGGCTCCGAGCGCTTCGCTCGTGCTCGCCAACGCCAAGCTGGGCAAGCTGCTCGCGCGCGGCCTGAAGGTGAGCGTCAAGAGCAACGAGGGCGGGACGCTGAGCGCGGTGCTGACCGCCGAGTCGAAGACGGTCAAGCTGCTCAAGCGGCACGGCGTGCGCGGCGTGTTGGCGAGCGGTCACGCAAACGCGACCGGCGGCAAGACCAAGACGCTGACGCTCAAGCTCAAGCGCAAGGCCCGCCGGGCACTGCGCGGGGCGACCAACGCCAGGCTCAAGCTCGTGATCGTGGTAACCGACGCCGCTGGTAACAGCCGTAGGTTCACCCGGCACCTGAGGGTGGGGAGCTAGTAAAGCCGGAAGGGCGACCCGTAGTCGCCAATCGGGACGACATGCGAGATCAGCTCGGCGCCGACGGTCGCGTGGAGGCCGAGGACCGGAGGCTCACGTACGAGCGCGATCTCGCTGTCGCCCCCGAGCTCCAGCGCGAGCTGTAGGTAGGCGCTCGCGCAGACGAACACGGGGCACCCGTTGAGGGCGCCGGTCGCGCCGCGGTGAACGTGGCCCGACACGATGCGCTTGACCTGCGGGTTGGCGGCGACCAGCTCGCCGACGGCGCCCCGGTCTGCCTCGGCGAGGCCGATCTCGTCGAGGACGACCATCCCGACCAGGATCGGCGGGTGGTGCATGGCCAGCACGGTCGGCGTCTCGCGGTCGGCGGCCAGCTCGGCCTCGAGCCAGGCGAGCCGCTCGGGACCGAGCGCGCCGGCATCCTGGCCGCGCACGGTCGTGTCGCAGGCGACCAGCCGCAGCGAGCCGAGCTGGGTCGAGTACTGGAGCGGCTCGCCGGGCTGCCCCGGCGCGCCGAGGTGGGCGCGCATGCTGTCCGGGTCGTCGTGGTTGCCGGCCAACAGGTAGAGAGGCATTCCCAGCGGTGCCAGCAGCTCGGCGGCCAGCTCGTACTCCGCGTCGGTGGCGTGCTCGGTGATGTCGCCGCTGAGCAGGACCGCGTCGGGCGCCGGGGCAAACGTGTTGACGGCGTCGACCGCGGCTTGGAGCGCTTCGGCCGAGCCGGCATCGCCGGGACCGACGGTCACGTGCGGGTCGCTGATTTGGGCCAGGATCACTCGTCGTGCGCGGTTCGCCAGCCGAGTAGGCCGGCAAAGCCAAGCAGACCGGCGCCGGCGACGACGTCCACCGTCGTCAGCAGGCGGGGCCCGAACCGGCTGCGCACGAGCGCGACGAGCACCGAAAGCGCGGTGACGGCGGTGAGCGTGCCGCAGCCGACTCCGGCCAGCAGCAGCCCCGCGTCGGTGGCGGACTCGCCGGCGCCGCCGAGCGAGGCCGTCGAGGCGGCCGCGAAGATCGCCGCCCAGGTGGCGATCGTGAGCGGGTTGGACGCCGTGGCCGCCAGCGCGGTGGCGAAGGCGCGGCGCGGGGTCGCGACCTCGGCGTCCACCTCGCCGCCGAGCCGGACCCGGAACGCGGCCCAGAGCGTGCGCGCGCCGATCAGCGCGAGCACGAGCGCGCCGAGCGCTCCCAGCGACAGCCGCAGGGCGTCGATCTCGAGCAGGCTGGCCGCCCCGGCGAGGCCGAGACTGGCGTAGAGCAGGTCGATCAGGGCGGCGCCGGCGCCGATCGCGACGCCGGTCGCGAACGCGCCACGCAGTACCGAGCGCACGCACAGCAGCGACACCGGCCCCGGCTGCGCTCCGACGAACAAGCCGAGGCCGAAGCCGACCGCGAGCGCGGTCACCGGCGTGCCTCGCGGGCTCTCCCGAGCTGACGCTCGAGCGCCGCCAGGCGCTCGTCCCACTGGCCGCCGACCTCGGCCATCCAGGCCATCGCCTCCGACATCGGCGCCGGGGTGGGGCGGTAGAGCACCTCGCGGCCCGAGCGGCGCGCGGCGACCAGGCCCGCTTCGGAGAGCGTGCCGAGGTGCTTCTGGACGGCCTGGCGCGTCACCGGCAGCTCACGGGCGAGATCCGTGGCACTCGCCTCGCCGAGCTGGCCGAGCCGCGCAAACAGGTCGCGCCGGGTGCCGTCGGCGAGCGCGCCGAAGACGGCGTCGGCGGCTCCCATCAGTGGGCCAGCAGCTCCGGCTGCTGAGGCCGCGGCGCGTCGAAGACCAGCTCGGGCCCGTACAGGTCGAGCAGAGCGAACGGGCTCGACTCGACCACGCGCAGGTGGGTCTCGTCGCCGTCGTCGGTGAGCTCGAGCTCCACGCGGGTGGCGTCGTCACCGGGCTTCGACCACCAGAAGACGAGCCGGCTGGGCTCCTCGACCTCCTCGACGAAGCCGGAGCGATCGCCCGCGCGCACCTCGCCGTCGGGACGCAGCTCGATGCGCGCGTCCTCACCAAGCCAGGCCGGCTCGGCCAGGGAGCGCCAGACCTCGTCGACGGGGGCTGGAAGTGTGATCTCGCGGCTTAGTTCCATGGGGGACCTCCACGTGCAACCGTTCGGTTGCGCTATCGTGAGCAACCAAGTAGTTGCACATTAGCGCAAGGAGAACGCATGCAGATCGGTCGCGCACACGCCTCACTCGTCCCGATGGTCCTCGAACAGACCTCCCGCGGCGAGCGCTCCTTCGACATCTACTCCCGCCTGCTGAACGAGCGGATCGTCTTCATCGGCCAGCAGATCGACGACGACATCGCCAACCTGGTGGTGGCCCAGCTGATCCACCTCGAGTCGGACGACCCGGACAAGGACATCGCGGTCTACGTGAACTCACCCGGCGGGTCCCTGCACGCGGGGCTGGCGATCTACGACGCGATGCAGTACGTCCGCCCCGACGTGAGCACGCTCTGCTACGGGATGGCGATGTCGGCCGCGTCGCTGATCCTGACGGGCGGCACGAAGGGCAAGCGCTTCTCGCTGCCGAACGCCCGCATCCTGATCCACCAGCCCTCGTCAGGCTTCCAGGGCCAGTCGACCGACATCGAGATCCACGCCAAGGAGATCCTGGAGCTCCGCCGCGTCCTCGACGAGATCTACGCCCGCCACACGGGCCAGTCGACCGACACCGTGCACGACGACATGGAGCGCGACCGCTTCTTCAGCGCCCAGCAAGCCGTCGACTACGGCCTGGTGGACAAGATCATCAGCGAGCGCGAGCTGAACCGGAGGCGATCTGGGTTCGCGGCGGCGTAGGTGGCACTGCCGGCGAACGACGCGCAATGAAGGGTGGCCGGAGGGCGGCTGCGGCCACGAGTCCGACGTTGAACACCCTATGGGTGCAAAAGGTCGGGTTCGTCGCTTAGCGTGCGGATATCCGGCGCCGCGTCGCACCCGCACTGCTCCTCATTGCCGCTGTTCTCGGCGTCGCGTGCAACGACGACGAGCCGGACGAGGCGCCCCAGCCGCCCCGGATCACGCAGGCGGGCCTTCAAGGACATTTGGAGCGCCTCCAAAGCATCGCCGACGCCAACGGCGGAGAACGGGCGGCCGGAACCCCCGGCTACGACGCCTCGGTCGCCTACGTCGAAAGCGAGCTCCGCAAGGCCGGCTGGCGCGTCCAGACGCAGCGGGTCCCAATGGCCGTCTGGCGGGAGAACGGCCCCGCCGGCCTCGCGATCAACGGCAGAGCGCTCGAGCAGAACGAGCTTCGCGTCCCCAGCTACTCCGCGGGCCGGGCCGAGGGCACGCTCAAGGCTGTCGACGACGCCTGCGAGGCCGATGACTTCGAGGGGCTCCAGCCGGGCCAGGTCGCCTTCACCGGTTTCGGCACCTGCTTCCTCTGGCGCAAGACCGTCAACGCCCGCCGGGCCGGAGCCAGTGCGCTGGTCGTACAGGCCAAGGGGAGCGAGGAGGGAGTCCCCAGTGCCACGCTTGCCGTGCCGAACCTCAGGCTCCCGGTCGTGCTGATGAGCAAGAAGGTTGCCGCCCGCGACGGGGACCAGGTCAGCCTCACGATCGACGCGACGACCACAAAGGGCGCCACCCGGAACGTGATCGCCGAGATCGGGCCGGGCAGCGGTCCCGTGACCATGGCCGGCGCCCACCTGGACTCGGTCCCCGGCGGTCCCGGCATCAACGACAACGGCTCGGGCGTCGCCGCGCTGCTCGAGATCGCCCGCCGCTTCGGCGCCCGGCCGCCCGGCCGCGTCCGGCTCGCCTTCTGGGGCGCAGAGGAGGAGGGCCTGATCGGCTCGCGCCGCTACGTGCGCGAGCTGAGCGACCCCGAGCGCGACGAGCTCTCGGCCTACCTCAACTTCGACATGGTCGGGTCGCCCAACGCCGTGCCCGCCGTCTACTCGGACGGCGACCGCCGCATCGGCCGCCTGCTGCGCCGCCTCAACCCGGGGCCGGAGCGCGGCATCCTGGTCGGCAACCGCTCCGACAGCTCCGCGTTCGAGGGCGTCCCGATCAACGGCCTCTACACCGGCGCCACCGAGCCCGGACCCGGCGGCAAGCCGCGCGACCCCTGCTACCACCTGCCCTGCGACACGCTCGCCAACGTCGACCGGGCCGTGCTGCTCCAGATGGCCCGGGCCGCGGCGCGGGCGCTCTTCCGGCTCGCTCAGGCGAAGTAGAAGACCAGCCCCAGCACGGCGTACAGCGACAGCAGCTGCACGCCCTCGAACCAGTTCGACTCGCCGTCCTGGGTCACGAGGTTCGCGATCAGCACCGCGAACAGCAGCGCCCCCAGCTCGTAGCCGTTGAAGACGAGCGCCATCGGGTGGTCGCCGACGACGAACGACAGCAGCACCAGCAGCGGCGCCACGAACAGCGCGATCTGCGCGCTCGAGCCGATCGCGATGTTCACGGCCAGGTCCATCTTGTCCTTGGCAGCCACCAGCACCGCCACCCAATGCTCGGCCGCGTTGCCGACGATCGCCACCACGAACACGCCGACGAAGAACTCGGACAGCCCGATGTCGTCGGAGGCCTCGCTGATCGAGCCGACCAGGATCTCGCTCATAACGCCCACCGCCACCGCGGACACGGCCAGGTAGGTCGCCGCCCGCCGGACCGGCCAGTGGTGAGTCTCCTCCTCCTCCTGCTGCCCGTAGGGGTTGAAGACGGCCCGGTGCGTCTTCAGCGAGAAGATCAGGCCGCAGACGTAGGAGATCAGCAGCACGATCGCCACCCCGAACGAGAGCTTCTCGAGGTCCGAGCCGAAGTCGACCTCCTCGACGCCGACCTTCGGCAGCCCGCCGCCGTGGATCAGCTGGAAGATCGCGGGGAAGACGAGCGCGACCAGCGCGAGCATCAACATCGCCGACTGGGCGTGGGCCGCGGTGCGGCTGAAGGTCTGCTTGTCGCGCGGGAGGCCGCCGACCAGCATGGCCGCGCCCATGACGAGCAGGATGTTGCCGATGATCGAGCCGACGATCGACGCCTTGACGACCTCCTGGAGCCCCTCGAGCAGCGCGAAGAAGGCGATGATCAGCTCGGGCGCGTTGCCGAAGGTGACGTTCAGCAGGCCGCCGATGCCGGGCCCGGTGCGCGCCGCGATCGCCTCGGTCGCCTCGCCCATCACGGCCGCACACGGGATCACGGCCAGCGCGGCCGCCCCGAAGATCACGACCGGCCCGGCGTGCGCGAGCTCGAGCGCGATCGCGACCGGGATGAAGACGCCGAGGTAGTAAACGGGGCGCATGGGCGCGGAAGCCTACGCGCGCGGCTACTCCTCGGCCGTGTACCCCGCTTCCTCGGGATCCGGCTCGACCTCGCCGGGGTCGTCGTCGGCCGGGGTGCGCGGCACGTCGCGTCCGTCGCCGCCGTGGTAGGTCGCCTGGAAGATCTCGAGCAGCTCGTCGCGGCGCGACTCGTCGGTCGGCACCTCGTCGGAGATCAGCACCCAGTCGGCTCCCTCGAACTCCTCGAGGTTGAAGATCTCGCCGTCGATCGAGGGCGAGTCGTCGACGACGACGAGCACCTCGGTCTGCGGGTTGAGGTACGTCCCGGGGCGTACCAGCAGGTCGTCCAGCTCGATGCGGCGGTCGTCGGCCATGACGGGGCTGAGCCTATACCCGCCGCCGGGGCTAGTCATCCCCGAGTGCCCGCAGCTGGCGCTCGATCTCTTCCTCCACGTCCAAGGGCTCTTTCCCCTGGCGCGCGCGGCGCTCGTTGCGGGCGATCACGAGCTGGCGGACCTCCTCGCGCAGGCCCGGATCGGCCGACGGGCGCGTGAGCGCGGCCAGCTCGGCGTCGATGTCGAGCTCCGGCTCGCCGCGGGCCTGACGCCGGCGCGACTTGGCCTCGAGCATCTGCCGGATCTCGTCCTGCACTTCGGTGGCGCTCGCCGGGGCGGCCGGCTCGCGGGTCATGTCGAGGCCGCCCTCGCGGCCCAGGCCCGAGTAGATCCGCCCGGTGCCGCGGTACGAAACCGCCGCCACCACCACGGCGATCACGGCGATCACGATCAGCACGGTGCCGAACTCCATCGGTCAAAGTGTCCCGGAATGCCCTGGAAGCGGCTTCGCCGCCGCACGATGGCCCCCAGCCGGCCGGCGATCTACCCCGATCAGATCGGGCTGCTCGTCTTCACCCTGGCCGCGATTGGAGCGGGAATCTATGCCGCGTTCCGTTACCTGCTGTAAGCTCGTGGGTACTCATTGACTGACGAATCAATCGGGTGAGCCCTCCGGGCGGCCCGGGCACTGAGGAGCAGCCTCCAATGGTCGACTTCAACCTGACCGACGAGCAGAAGGACATCCGCGAGCTCGCCCACGACTTCGCCGAGAAGGAGATCCGGGCGAAGGCCTGGGATTACGACCGCGACGGCACCTTCCCGAAGGACATCATCGAGAAGGCGTGGGAGGTCGGCCTGATGAACTCCCACATCCCCGAGGAGTACGGCGGTCCGGGGCTCGACTACCTGTCGGGTTGTCTGATCGAGGAGGAGCTCGGCTGGGGCTGCTCCGGCATCGGCACCTCGCTGATGTGCAACGGCCTCGCCGCCGCGCCGGTGGCAATCGGCGGCTCCGAGGAGATCAAGAAGCAGTACCTCGGGATGCTCACCGAGGAGCCCAAGCTGGCCTCGTTCTGCCTGACCGAGCCCGACGCCGGCTCCGACGTGTCGGGCATGCGCACGACGGCCGTCAAGAAGGGCGACAAGTACGTCATCAACGGCACCAAGTGCTTCATCACCAACGGCTCCTACGCCGACTGGTACACGGTCTACGCCAAGACCGACAAGGAGGCCGGCCACCGCGGCATCTCGGCCTTCGTCGTGCCCCGTGACGCCGGCGTCGTGGTGGACAAGAAGGAGGACAAGCTCGGTCAGCGCGCCTCCGACACCGCGATGATCTCGTTCAACGACGTCGAGATCCCCGCCGCCAACCTGCTCGGCGAGGAGAACAAGGGCTTCAAGCTCGCGATGATGACGCTGGACCGGACGCGCCCGGGCGTGTCGGCCATGGCCGTCGGCATCGCGCAGGCTGCCTTCGAGTACGCCCGCGACTACTCCAAGGAGCGCGTGCAGTTCGGCGTGCCGATCGCCATGCACCAGGCGATCCAGTTCATGATCGCCGACATGGCGACCAAGGTCGAGGCGGCTCGCCTGCTGACCTGGAAGTCGGCCGCGCTGCTCGACCAGGGCGAGCGGAACACGCTGGCCTCGTCGCACGCCAAGCGATTCGCC
>JBQGCL010000258.1:0-10052 GCA_052038485.1 Thermoleophilaceae bacterium
CTGTTCCGGCGCGAGCGCTGACCCAGGAGCGCAGCTCGTCCAGGAACGCCGGGTCGATCGTGTGCGGCATCGGCGACTCGCGGTAGATCAGGTCGGCGCCGGCCGCGGTCAGGCGGTCGCGCGCGTCGCGGCCGAAGTCGACGGAGATGATCGGGTCGTAGACGCCGTGGCCGATCGCCACGGGCAGGCCGGTGACGTCGCCGAGCTCGAATCCGTCCACCCGCGGGATGAAGCCGCTCAGGCCGATCACGCCGGCGGGCCGCGGCCGCGCGCCGCCCTCGCCGAGCGCGTGAGCCATCACAGCGCCCTGGGAGACGCCGCCGAGGATGGTGCGGTCGAGCGGGATGCCGTGCTCGGCGAGCAGGTCGTCGAGCCACTCCCCGACGAGCGCGTAGGTCGAAGCGAAGGTGTCGGGATCGGGGAAGCCGACCTCCCGGATCACGTACCAGTGGTAGCCGCCGGGCGGAAGCATGAGCGGGCCGCGAGCGGTCGCGCCGAGCAGCCGCCGCTCGGGGTCGAGATCGTCGAGCAGCGGAAACAGGTCGTTCTCGTCGGTGGCCCGCCCGTGAAAGAGAACGAGCGCTCCCTCTGGATCGCCGTCCGCCGGGCGGAGTCGGTGGGCTAAACTCATTGCGTGAGCAACTACCTTAGCGCGCCGGCGAAAGGCGGCGCGCGCGCGAAAGGCGGCGCGCCCACGACCGGCGGCGCGCGCGCCACGCCCGTCCTCCTCACGCGCGAGGAGCTGGCCGCTTGGCGCGGCCTCCTGCGAGTCCACTCGTCGATTACCAAGGCTCTCGACGCCGAGCTGGTTCGCGAGCACGGCCTGCCGCTGTCCTCGTACGAGGTGCTGCTCTTCCTCGCCGACTCGCCCGAGGGCCGGCTGCGGATGTCGGAGCTGGCCGAGCGCGTGCTGCTCAGCCGCAGCGGGCTGACCCGCCTCGTCGACCGCATGGAGGCGGAGGGCCTGCTGCGGCGCGAGCGCTGCGAGGACGACGCGCGCGGCTACCACGCACTGATCACCGACGAGGGTCGCGAGCTCTTCGGGCTCGCCCGCCGCACCCACCTGGACGGCGTCCGAGAGCGCTTCCTCAGCCGCCTGAGCCCCGCTGAGCTGCGCACGCTCGCCGAGCTGTGGGAGAAGGTCGCCCCCGGCGCGGCTTCCTAGGCCTTCGGGCGGCTCGTGAGATACGCGCCGGCCAGTACCAGCAGCGTCCCCAGCAGCGCCGCCGCGTGCAGCGGCTCGTCGCGCAGGGTCACGCCCAGCGCGATCGCCACCACCGGCACGAAGTAGATCGTGATCGACCCGCGCGGGGCGCCGACGCTGCCGATCAGCGACGCGAACCAGTAGAAGGCGAGGCCGGTCCCGAGCGCGCCCAGCGCCGCCACCGCGAGCACGCTCGGCAGCTCGAACTCCGAGCTCGGCACGCCGGCGATCGCCGCCGGCAGCACCAGCACGACCGCCACGAGCTGCGCGCGCCAGATCACCGGCAGCGCGCCGTAGCGGCGCTGCAGCGGGGCGGTCAGGTTGAAGGCGAACCCGTACAGCAGCGCGGCCAGCAGCACGAGCCCGATGCCGAGCGCGTTCGACCCGCTCTCCGCCGACGGCAGGCTGATCGCCGCCACGCCGGCGAACCCAAGCAGCAGCCCGGCACCCTGGAGCCTCGACGGCGGCTGGCGCAAGAACAGCGCCGCCACCATCGCAACCATCAGCGGCGTGCTGGCGTTGATCATCGCCGCCAGCGACGAGTCGATCCACTGCTGGGCGACCGCGAACAGCACGAACGGCAGCGCCATCCAGGTGATCCCGACCAGCGCGACGCGGCCCCAGTCCTCGCGCGCGATCGGCGCCCGGGCCGCCGGCAGCGCGGTCAGCGTGAGCGCTCCGAACGCGATTCGGCCAAACGCCACCAGCGTTGGCGAGAAGGCATCCAGCCCGATCTCGATCAGCAGGAACGAGCCGCCCCAGGTGACCGCCACCCCGACCAGCATCGCCCAGTCGCGCGCGGCGAAGACCGCGTGCGCGTCCGACCGGGCCTGCTGGGCGGCGGTGCTCACGCTCACTTCAACGTGGCGGACGGGTCCGCTATGAGAGCGGCGCCGCGACCGAGTGCCGCGCCCGCCGGCGCACCTCGCGGATCGCGCGCGCCAGGCGGCGCACGCCCTCGTCGAGCTGGTCGGGGTCGAGCAGGGAGAAGGACAGCCGGAACGAGGTCTGGGAGCGCCGCTCTGCGGTCACCGCCCCGCCGGGCGTGAAGGCGACGCCGCAGCGGGCGGCCTCGCCGTAGAGCGCGCGCTCGTCGAGCGGCCTGGTCAGCGTTATCCAGACGTGGTGGCCGCCCTCGGGCGGGTCGGCGCGGTATTCGCCCGGCATGTGGCGCTCGAGGGCGTCCATCAGCGCGTCGCGGCGCTCGCGGTAGAACTCGATCGTGCTCTGCACGTAGCGCTCGTAGGCGCCGGTGGCGAGCCAGCGAGCCGCGATGTGCTGGATCAGCGTGGGCGAGTGGAAGTCGGCGTCGAGCTTCAGCATCGCGATCCGCTCGCGGACGGCGCCGCGAGCGGCGACCCAGCCGCTGCGCAGCCCGCCGCCGACGACCTTCGAGAGCGAGTTCACGTAGATCACGTGCGCCGGCGCCAGCTCTCGGATCGGGCGCAGCAACTTGCCCTCGTAGTGCATGTCCGCGTAGACGCGGTCCTCCAGCACGAAGAAGTTGCGCTCGACGGCCAGCTCGGCGAGGCGGGCGCGGCGCTCCTCGGTGAGGCTGCGCCCGGTCGGGTTCTGGCAGGCGCTCTGGAGCGCGACCAGCTTGACCTCGTGGCGCGCGAGCAGCCGCTCGAGCCCGTCGACGTCGAGCCCGTGATCGTCGACCGGCACGCCGATCACGCGCGCGCCGGTGCCGCGCATCGCGGTCATCATCCCGATGAAGGTGGGCGACTCCACGACCGCCACGTCGCCCGGCTCCAGGATCGACTGGGCCGAGAGCGCGATCGCCTGCTGGGCGCCCGACGTGATCACGATCTCGTCGGCGTCCTCGGCCCAGCCGTAGCGGCGCCCGCGCGCGGCGAGCGCCTCGCGCAGCTCGAACAGGCCCTCGGTGGGCAGGTAGGAGAGCGCCTCGCCGCCGACCTCCTCGAACACGTCGGCGGTGATCGCCGCGAGCTCGCGGGTCGGGTAGTTGGCCGGCGACGGCCACCCGACCGCGAGCGAGATGACGTCCTCCTGGCCCGCCAGCGAGAACGAGTCGGCGAGGACCTGCTCGGAGTAGGAGATGTCCTCCGGAGGGAGCGCGTAGACCTGCCAGTCGTCGCCGTGCTCGGCGCTGCCGGCGGGAGCGAGCGTGCGGACGAAGGTGCCGCGGCCGACCTGCGCGGTCACGTAGCCGAGCTCCGCGAGCTTGCGGTACACGCGCGCGGCGGTCAGGTGGTTGACGCCCGCGGCGGTCGCGAGCTCGCGCGTGGGCGGGAGCTTCGAGCCGGGCTCGAGGGCGCCGGCGTCGATGGCGGCCGTAAAACGGTCGACCAGCTGCTGCGTGATCGACACGTCACCGTCCCGCTTCAGATCGGACAAGTTCAACTTGTACGACATTGAATCGGCCATTGTTCGACCTACACTACCAGTACATCGTCATACACTCAACCGTGGGAGCCCACATGAACATCACCGTCCGCTACTCCGTCGCTTCTGACCTGAGCGAGCTGGCTCGTCTCGCGGCATTGGACAGCGCCAGCCCGCCGCGCGGGCCCGCGCTGATCGCCGAGGCCGACTCGCGGATGCTGGCGGCGCTGCCGCTCGGCTCGGGCCGCCCGATCGCGGACCCGTTCGAGCCGACGGCCGAGATCCTCGAGCTGCTGCGCCTGCGGGCCGAGCAGCTGACGGCCGACGAGCGCCCGGGCCTGCGCGACCGGCTGCGCTCGCTGCTGCGCATCCGGGCCTCGCAGGCGCGCGCCTAACGGACTCCCTCACCGCCGGCGCCGGCCGCGATCCCTCCTGCGGCCGGCGTCGGCCCCGCCTCTGCCCGCTCGCTAGGCGGCCAGCCAATCGCGCAGGCGCGCGTACACCTCCGGGTGGTTCAGCAGCGCGATGTGGTGCGTCCCGCCTAGCACCAGCCCGTGCTCGGCCTCGAACGGGATACGCCGGGTACGGCTGCGCCCGGAGGCGCTGGCCTCGAGCACGAGGCAGTCGCCCACCAGCCGCGACAGCGGATGGCTCGGGTCGCCCATCACGGTGGCCGCCACGAAGCAGTGCGTCGCGCCGTCGAGGAGCGGCACCTCCTGGCAGGCCTCGGCGCGCAGCGCGTCCGGGTCGCGGTCGCGCCAGTCGGAGTCGACCAGCGAGCCCTGGCGCAGGTCGCGGATACCGGCGCTGCGGCGCCGCAGGAACCCCGCCAGCGGCCGCGTCTCCGGCAGCGCATGCAGCGCCGCGCTGGCAAAGTGCACCCCTTGCGCCAGCGGCGCGCCCATGTGAGGCGAGCCGAGCGACACCACGTGCCGTACGCGGCTCGGCCAGGCGTCGCCGCGCTCGGCCGCCTGGTGGCAGCCAGACCTTGCCACCAGCCCGCCCATCGAGTGTCCGACGAGCGCGATCCGCTCGACCTCGACCGGCCAGTTGGTCGCCAGCTGCTCGAGCAGGTCGGCAAGGTCGAGCCCGTTCTCCGAGATGTGGCGGCCGGTGTTGTAGCGCAGCTCGACCGGCGTGAAGCCGAGCTCGTCGCGCAGGCCGTTGCCGTAGGTCTCGCCGCCGCCCACCCGCCAGGAGAACTCGCTTTCCATCAGGCCGTGCAGGAACACGACGAGCCGCCCCGTGGCGTCGGGGTAGGCGGTGCGCAGCGAATCGGGGTCCGGTTCGACGGCCCGCCCGGCGCGGCGCGGGGCCATCGGGTGGTGCAGGTCGCTGCCCTCGCGTTCGAGCCGGTCCCCGATCAGTCCGGTCAGGGCGCCGACGGCCAGTGCGCCACGGGGCGAGCTCGAGAGCGCGCGCCCGTCGCCCACCTGGCGACGGCCGAGCGCCGCGTCGGCGACCAGTCCGACCAGCCGGAAGCCGCCGCCGACAGCGGCGTAGGCCCGCTCCGAGATCGCGTCGTGGACCACGCGCGCGGGGACGGCACCTGGCCCGCCGGCGCCGAACGCACGCGCCGCGATCGCCCGGTGGAAGCCGTACAGGCCGGTCGCCGCGCCGCTCAGCTCGGCGAAGGCGAGCCGGGCGAGGCTGCGAACCTCGTCTGCGGTCTTCTGAGCCGCGGCCATGTCCGTCGTACTCCCCAGCGCCCCGCACGGTTACACGCTTAGACTTCGCCGGGTGAGCTATCGGTCTGGCCTTCCGCAGCTCGAGGGCGACCTGTTCGTCACCGACGGCGGCATCGAGACCACCCTGATCTTCCACCAGGGGCTCGATCTGCCGGCGTTCGCCGCGTTCGTCCTGCTGGCCGACGAGCAGGGCACCGAGGAGCTGCGCCGCTACTACGCGCCCTACGTCGAGCTCGCCCGCGAGCACGGCATCGGCTTGGTGCTGGAGACCCCGACCTGGCGCGCCAGCCCGCGCTGGGCGGCCGAGCTCGGCTACGACGACGCCCAGCTCGACGAGCTCAACCGCAAGGCCATCGCCGTGATGGAGGAGCTGCGCGAGGGAGCCCAGGGCACGGTCGTGATCAGCGGCTGCATCGGACCCCAGGACGACGGCTACAACCCCGCCGCCACGCTCGGCGCGGACGAGGCACGCGACTACCACTCCACGCAGATCGCCACCTTCGCCGGGACCGCGGCCGACATGGTCACCGCGCTCACGATGACCTACGCCGACGAGGCGATCGGCATCGCCCACGCGGCCGCCGACGCGGGGCTGCCGGCCGTGATCTCGTTCACGCTCGAGACCGACGGGCGCCTACCGAGCGGCCAGGCGCTCGGTGACGCGATCGGCGAGGTCGACGAAGCGACCGGCGGCGGCCCGGCGTACTACATGGTCAACTGCGCCCACCCGACCCACTTCGAGGCGGTGCTCGACACCGACGAGGCCTGGCCGAAGCGCATCCGCGGCCTGCGGGCGAACGCCTCGATGAAGAGCCACGCCGAGCTGGACGAGGCCGACGAGCTCGACGAGGGCGACCCGGACGACCTGGGCGTGCGCCACGCGGCGCTGCGCGCCAAGCTGCCGAACCTGACCGTGCTCGGCGGGTGCTGCGGCACAGACCACCGGCACGTGCGGGAAATCGTCAGCCGCTTCGGCTAGTTGTCCGCGAATGCAGCGAAGCTGGCGGCTCGCGCGTACAGCTTGTAGAGCCGGAAGCTGCCGGCGAAGTCCCGCTTGCAGGTGTTGTGAAGCACCTCGTAGGCGGCGTGATCTGAGAGCTCGGGCGTCCGCACGGCGCTGTCTTTCAGGTTCACCTGCCGACGGATGTCGTGGATCGTCGCGATCCGCTCCGCCCGGGTCCCCTTGTTCCAGTTCGAGCAGGTCGCCATCTGGGCAACGGACCCAACCAGCTTCTCGCCCACGGGCTGCGGCTCGGACGACTCGGAACCGCAGCCCACCAGGACCGCGAGGATCGCCAGGGCGACCCACCTCATGGGTTCGGTACCGGGATCCCGCTCAGCTCCCCGATCTTGTCCTCCAGCTGCTTGGCCCGCGCCGTCTCGAGGAACTCGCGCGCCCCCTTGGCGAACGCGCGCTGCTTGCGCGCCGCGGCCAGGCTCCCCGGCTTCGGCGGCAGCGTGTACCAGTCGCACTGCTCCGGCGGGAGGTCGCCCTCGCGCGCGAGGAAGCACGACAGCAGGTACTGGACCTTGACCGGGTCGCCGTTGCTCTTACTGCCGACGCAGGTGCGCGGCAGCACGTCGTTGCCGTCGCCCACGCCGGGGCCGGTCACGCTGGCCTCGGTGCCGTCGGGCCCGATGTTGCCGAACCAGCAGTTCTTGACGGTCGGCCCGGTGCCGCCCTCGTCCCACCAGAAGTCGAGGCCGTTGGGCGCGACGCCCTTCGTGGCACCGACCTTGTTTCCGAACGCGAACAGCTCGGGGAACGGCTTGAACTTCTTCGGCACGCGGCCGAGGTGGTTCCAGAAGAACCGGTTGCCGCACGAGGTCGACAGGCCCGGGTCCTCGCAGGTCACGCCCGGGTTGACGTTGCCCTCGGGGGTCACCAGGAAGTTGGGGACTCCGAGCAGGAAGACGGCGTTGCGCCAGTTGTCCCACATCCAGTTGCCCCACACGTTGCCGTCGTTGTGTCCGGCCCAGAAGATGCCGACTCCGACCGGCAGCACGCCGACGCGCGGCGGGACCGGGGCGTTCGGCTTGTAGAGCTCCAGGTTGTTGGAGTAGATCCAGTTGTTGTCGACCTGGACGCCGTCGGCCGGGAAGCCGGGGTGGCCGGCGGCCGAGATCGTGTCGGTCGAGATGCCGGCGGTGTTGCCGTAGATGTTGTTGTGCGTGATCCGCACGGCGTTGCCCATCGAGCCCGAATACGCCAGCACGCTGCCGCGCATGTCGCAGTTGCGCACGGTCGTGTTGAAGCGCGGCGCGTCGGGATAGAACGATTTGTCGGCCTGGTTGCCGGTCTCGGGAGCGCCGCCCGGATAGAGCACCGCGTCGCCGGCGCCCATGCCGTCGCAGTCGGTGTAGAGACCGTGGTCGGACGTGAAGGTGAGGTTGCCGTAGTCGGCGTTCCAGAACATCTTCACGGTGTCGATCCGGTAGCCGTCGGTCTCCTCGATGTAGAGGCCGTGCTCGAGCGCGCCGCGCACGGTGAAGTTGTGGGCGACGAAGCCGTCGGCTCGGTCCGCGCGCACGATCACGTGCTTGTGGAACGTGTGCGGCCGGGCCTCGGGGTCGTCCGACTCGTAGTCGGAGGCGCCGTCGATGATCACGTCGGTCGGCGAAACGCCGCTGCCCTCGAGCTGGAGGTTGCAGCGCACGCACGGCCCGAGGTCGGGGATGCCCTCACGCTTCTTGAGCGGCGGGCTCGGCGGCGGGGTGGCGGGCACCTCGCGCCCCTGGATGTGGATCAGGTTCTGGTCGTTGGGGCAGGTCACCTGGTACTTGTAGCTCGGTGTCTTCGCTCCGCCCGAGTCCACCTGGGTCATGTCCGCGCACTTGGGGTCGTTGAGCGGCTGGGCACGCGAGGTCGGCTCGGTGTAGACGCCCGGCATCACGACCACGCGGTCGTTGTTGCGAGAGGCGTTCACGGCCGGCTGGATCTCGTGATAGGCGCAGCGCTTGGCGAGCAGGACGTTCTGCCAGAGCAGCCTGAAGGCCGACCAGCGGCTGAGGCGCTTGTTGGGCTGGCTCGGCCGGATGCTGTAGCCGTGCTTGCGCGCCTTGTCGATCGACTTCGAGAGCAGGCCGAGCGACTTCCAGCCGCCGTCGCCCTGGCAGACGACCCGCACCTTGCCGGGACCCTTTCCATCCACCGCGGATGCGAGCGAGCGCAGCGCGGGGACCTTGCCGCCGGCGGGCGGGTTGACCGCGGTGTCGGGCGCGGGGTCGGGCCAGTACGACGGACGCTCGAGATGCGCGAGCGCCGCCGCGGGCAGCGCCAGGCTGGCGACAACAGCGCCGAAAACGATCAACCGACGGCCCTTCGACATGCGTCCCCTCCCGGTTGCCGGAACCCTGCGCGGACGCTATCCGATCCGCACGGCGCGCCGTAGCACTTAAGCTCGCGTGCGATGCCTGGCGCCGAGACCTTCCGGGCCGCGGCCGAAACCTACGACCGCCACGTCGGCCGCTACACGCGCGCGCTCGGCGCCGAGCTGATCGCGTTCGCGGGAATCGAGCCGGGCATGCGGGCGCTCGACGTCGGCTGCGGCCCGGGCGCGCTGACCGCGGAGCTGGCCGGCCTGCTCGGCCCCGCCAACGTCGCCGCGGCGGACCCCTCTGAGCCGTTCGCCGAGGCCTGCCGGGAGCGCCTGCCCGAGGTGACGGTCGTCGTCGCCGCCGGCGAGACGCTCCCGTTCGGCGACGACGGCTTCGACGCGACGCTGTCGCAGCTCGTGATGAACTTCATGCGGGACGCCCGCGCCGGGGTGCGGGAGATGACGCGCGTCACCCGCGCGGGCGGCCTGGTCGCGTCGTGCGTCTGGGACTACGCGGGCGAGATGACGCTCTTGCGTGCGTTCTGGGACGCCGCGCGCGAGATCGACCCCGAGCGCGGAGCGGCCGCCGACGAGGGCGTTGTGATGCCCTGGTGCGGCGAGGGCGACCTCGCCGAGCTCTGGCGCGCCGGAGGGTTGACGGACGTGCGCGACGGCGCGCTCACGGTGAGCGCGGCGTACTCGGATTTCGACGACCTCTGGGCGCCGCTGCCGACCGGGATCGCGCCGTCAGGGGCGTTCTGCAAGTCGCTCGACGACGAGTCCCGGGCGGCGCTGCGGGAGGGCTACCGGCGCCGCCTCGGGGTTGGCGACGGCCCATTCGAGCTGACCGCGCGCGCCTGGGCGGCGGTCGGGACGGTGCCCGGCTAGCTCAGGCGCTCGGCAACCCGGTCGAAGAACGAGCCCCAGCCACTGCGGGCGGCCTCGTGCTGGGGCGGAGTCATGTCGTCCCGCTGCTCGAAGAACATCTCCGTGCGGCCGTCGCCGAGGTCGGTCAACACGACCGTGATCAGCGCGTAGCGGTCGCGGTCGGGCTGGTCGGTCATCGTCATCACCAGCCGCTCGGGCGGCACCACCTCCCGGTACTCGCCGTACCAGTGCGACTCGCCCCGCCCCGGCACCGTGTGCATCGTCAGTCGCCACTCGCCGCCCTCGCGGACGTCCATGGTCACGCTGTCGAGCGGCACCTCGGACACGACCCCGCCGAACCAGTCGGCGAAGCGCTCCGGCTCCGTCCACTCGCGCCAGACGACCTCACGCGGCGCGTCGAAGACCCGCGTGATCGTGAAGCCGTTGAAGTCGTCAGCCACGCTTTCCGCCCTGCTCGAGACGCAACTCCATCACATCGAAGCCGGCGTCCCAGAAGTGGCGGTAGTCGTCCAGCCAGTCGGCCGCGTCCTTGAGCGGCTCCCCGTCGATCTGGGCGGGCCGCAATTGTGCGCGCCGGCCGCGGGTGATGAGGCCGGCCTGCTCGAG
>JBQGCL010000259.1:0-2327 GCA_052038485.1 Thermoleophilaceae bacterium
CCGACGTAGGCCAGGTCGAGCTCCTCGAAGAACAGGCCCGGCGCCCAGTACGCCTTGAGCGACTCCTTGAGGATCGGCCCCAGCCGCTCGATCCGCTTGCCGATCCCGGCCGGCAGGTGCGTGAGCGTCTCCTCCACGTCCTCGCGCGCGTGGTAGAGCTTCGGGTTGAGGCGCATGCGGTTGAAGTAGCGCGACAGCGCGCCGACGTTCGGGGCGATCGACATCCCGTTGTCGTTCACCACGATCACGATCGGCATGTCCATGCCGCCGGCGTTGAGCAGCGCCTCGAACGAGACGCCGCCGGTGAGCGCGCCGTCGCCGATCACCGCCACCACGCGGCCGTCGGCGCCGATGCCCTGGAGCATCGCCTCCTTGATGCCGACCGCGTACGACACCGATGTCGACGCGTGGCCCGCGCCCATGATGTCGTGCTCCGACTCGTGGATCGCGCAGAACGGCGCGAGGCCCTCGTACTTGCGGATCGTGTGCAGCTGGTCGCGGCGGCCCGTCAGCACCTTGTGCGGGTAGGCCTGGTGGCCGACGTCCCAGAGGATCTTGTCCGCCGGCGAGTCGAGCAGCGAGTGCAGCGCGACCGCGATCTCGCAGGCGCCGAGGTTGGCTCCGAAGTGCCCGCCGATCTCGCCGATCGTGTCGATGATCAGCTCGCGGACCTCCTGGGCGACCTGCTGGAGCTGGTCGTCGTCGAGCCCCTTCAGGTCGGCCGGGCCGTCGATCTGGTCGATGAGCTTGGTCATGTCGTGCGGGTGAGGATGTAATCGGCTATTTGCCCGAGACGCGCCGTATCACCCTCCGCCTCGGAAAGGGCCGTCCGTGCCTTCTCGTGCGAGAGCTTGGCGAGCTCCCTCGCTCGCTCGAGCCCATGCACGCTCACGTAGGTTGCCTTCCCATGGCGCTCGTCGGAGCCCCGCGGCTTCCCGATCTCGGCTTCGTCCCCGGTCACGTCGAGGATGTCGTCGACGATCTGGAAGACGACGCCGAGCTCGGCCGCGAAGCGCCGGAACGGGATTGTGGCAGGTCCGCTCGTGCCCTCCAGCGAGAGGACCGAGCCGACCGAGGCGGCGATCAGCGCGCCCGTCTTCAGCTCGTGCAGGTGGCGCAGCTCGACCGGCTCCCCCGACACGTCGAGGTACTGCCCGCCGACCATGCCGTGCACGCCGGCCGCCTGGACGAGCTCGGTCAGCGCCGCCAGCACGTTGGCGGGCTCGCCCTGCTGCTCGGTCAGTGCGAGCCGCAGCGCCTCGGCGAACAGGCCGTCGCCGGCGAGGATCGCCACGTCCTCGCCGTAGGCGACGTGGCAGGTCGGCTTGCCGCGGCGCAGCTCGTCGTCGTCCATCGCCGGCAGGTCGTCGTGGATCAGCGAGTAGGTGTGGATCATCTCGATCGCGGCCGCCAGCGGGAGCACCTCGGCCGGCGGTCGGTCGAGCGCCTCGGCGGTGGCCAGGGCCAGCACGGGCCGGATGCGCTTGCCGCCGGCGAGCAGCGAGTAGCGCATCGCCTCCTCGAGCCGCGCGGTGCCGGGCTCGGCGGCGAACCGCAGGCCCCGGAGGTAGTCGTCGACCTGGCGCTGTAGCTCGACCGGGTAGAGCGCCGTCTCCACGGAGCTCACAGCAGGCGTTCCTGGCCTTCCGCCTCGCCGGCCGAGCGGCTGCGGGCGTCGATCTCCGCGCCGATCCGCTGTGCCAGCTCGGCGCAGCGCTCGACCAGGTCGGCCGCCTCCTCGCCGTCGATCGCCTCGGCGCGCAGCTTGTCGGCCACCGCCTCCAGCTCGGCCGCGAGCTCCTCCAGCCCCGGCGCCACCTCGTTCACGACGCGACCTCCTCTCGCTCGACCGCTCCAAGGATCCCGTTGACGAAGCCCGGCGCGTCCGCGGAGCAGAGCTCCTTGGCCGCCTCGACCGCCTCGTCGATGGCGACCTCGGCGGGCACGTCCGGGCGGTGCAGCAGCTCGTACAGCGCGACGCGCAGGATGTTGCGCTCGAGCGGGGCGATCCGGTCGAGCGACCAGCCGTGGGCGTGGCGCGCAATCAGCTCGTCCAGCTCGTCGCGGTCCTTGACGGTGCCGTCGACGAGCTCGCGCGTAAAAGGGGTTGCGTCCCGCTCGAGCAGATCCGCGGGGGGCCGGTCGGTCACCTCCGACTGGTAGAGCGCGACCACGGCCGCCCGGCGCTGTTCGGTGCGACGCACCTACGCGCGCGAGACGTACTCGCCCGAGCGGGTGTCCACACGCACCCGGTCGCCCTCGTTGACGAACAGCGGAACGCGCACGACCACGCCGGACTCGAGCGTCGCCGGCTTGTCGCCGCCGCC
>JBQGCL010000260.1:0-2259 GCA_052038485.1 Thermoleophilaceae bacterium
CACTCGGCCAACGGCGTTTCCCAGTTCGTGGCCGAGGACGACATGGGCGCGGTGGCGCTCGTGCGCGACCTGCTCACGTTCTTCCCGCAGCGCGCCGGCGAGGACCCGCCGCTGGGGCCGCCCACCAACGGGCGCCGGATCGATCCGTCGGCGGTCGTGCCGACCAGCGCGCGCCAGGTCTACGACGTGCGCGGCGTGATCGAGGCGCTGGTGGACGAAGGCTTGATGCTCGAGGTGTCGGAGCGCTGGGCGCGCAACATGGTCACGGCGCTGGCGCGCATCGACGGGCGCCCCGTCGGCGTGATCGCCAACCAGCCTTGGTACCTGGGCGGCGTGATCGACGCGACGGCGGCGCAGAAGGCCGCCCGCTTCGTGCGCACCTGCAACGCGTTCGGGCTGCCGCTGGTCGTGCTCGTGGACACGCCCGGGTTCCTGCCCGGGTCGCGCCAGGAGCAGGCCGGGGTGATTCGCCACGGCGCCAAGCTGCTGCACGCGTTCGCCGAGGCCGTGGTGCCGAAGGTGACCGTGGTGCTCCGCAAGGCCTACGGCGGCGCCTACATCTGCATGAACTCGAAGGACCTCGGCGCGGACCTCGCACTCGCGTGGCCGGACGCCGAGATCGGGATCATGGGGCCGAAGCAGGCGGTCGGCGTCGTACACCGCCGGCAGCTGGCCGAGGCCGACGATCCCGAGGGCGAGCGCGACCGGCTGGCGGCCGAGTACTCGGACAAGCACGTCTCGGCGGCGGTGGCGGCATCGCAGGGGTTCATCGACGAGCTGATCGAGCCGCGCGACACACGCCGCCGGCTGGCGAGCGCGCTGGCCGGCCTGTCGCACGCCGGTCAGTTCGGCAACGCCCCGGGGAACATCCCGCTATGACCACCTACGCCGCTCTCGGCGACAGCTTCACGGCCGGCCTCGCGGCCGGCGAGCCGCGCTGGGCGGACGAGGTGGCGCGGGCGCTCGGCCCTGGCACGCGCTACGAGAACCTGGCGTGGGTGGGGGCGACGTCGTCCGACGTCGAGAAGGTGCAGCTCGACCGGGCGCTGTCGCTGGATCCCGACGTGGTGACGCTCGTGTGCGGCGCCAATGACGTGCTGGAGTCGGTGCGGCCCGATCCGAGCGCCTACGCCGAGCGACTGGGGCGGATGTTCGCGCGGCTGCGGACCGAGGCGCCGCGGGCGGCTGTGATCACGGCGACCTACCCCGACATCTCGCGCTTCCTCGACCTGCGCCCGCGCACGCGTGCGCGCGTGGAGAAGGGGATGCGGTTCTTCAACGCGGCCTGCCGGCGGGTGGCCGAGCACCACGAGGTCGCGCTGCTGGAGGGCTTCGACCACCCGGCTACGCGCGACCGTGAGACCTACGCCGACGACGGCTTCCACCCGTCGCCCGAGGGCCACCGGCGGGCGGCGGCGGCGTTCCTGCGGGCGCTGCGGACGCGCTTTCGGCTGACCGAGGTGCCGGCGTGAGCCTGTTCTCCTCCGATTTCGATGCCCTTTCCCCAGGGGCGCGCTTCACGACCCCCGCTCGCACGATCACGGAGGCCGACATCGTGGCTTTCGCCGTCCTCACCGGTGACGAGCACCCGCAGCACGTGGATGCCGCGTGGGCCTCCTCGTCGCGCTTCGGGGAGCAGATCGCGCACGGGCTTCTGGTTCTCTCGTTCGCCTCCGGCTCGATGCCGTTCGACCCCGACCGGGTGGTGGCGCTGCGGCGAGTGGGCGACGCGGTCTTCAAGCAGCCCGTCCTGATCGGTGACTCCGTGCACGTGGAGGGCGAGGTGACCTCCGTCAAGGAGATCGACGAGGAGAACGGGCTGGTCGAGTGCCGCTGGCGGGTGCGCAACCAGGACGGGCGGCTGGTCTTGCGGGCGTCGGTCGAGCTGGTCTGGCGACGCGCCCCGGTGCGAGAGCCGATACTCCTCTAGGTCATGCTGCTGGAAGGCAAGCGTCTGCTCGTGACGGGCGTGCTAACGCGCGGCTCGATCGCCTATTCGGTGGCGGAGCGAGCACAGCAGGAAGGCGCCGAAGTGGTGCTGACCGGCTTCGGGCGAACGCGACGGATGACGGAGCGAGCGGCGGCGAAGCTGCCGTCCCCGCCGGAGGTCGTCGAGCTCGACGTGAACTCGGAGGACGACCTGGCGGCGCTGTCATCGCTCGGCCGCATCGACGGCGCTTTGCACGCGATCGCCTTCGCGCCCGGCGACTCGCTGGGCGGCAACTTCATGTCGGCGCCGCCGGAATCGGCGGAGATCGC
>JBQGCL010000261.1:0-13021 GCA_052038485.1 Thermoleophilaceae bacterium
TCGTCGCCGCCAACAGCGGCGGCACCACGCGCGGTCCCGACAAGACCTTCACGACGCTCACGGCTCCGCCCGGCGATCCCGGCACGCCCACCGCCCCCGACCCGGCCGAGGTCCTGCCCGAGCTCGGCTTGAGCGTGCTGGTCGCGCCGGCCAGCGGCGACCTGCTCGTCAAGCGGCCCGGTGCCTCGTCGTTTGTACCGCTCGAGCTCGGCTCCGAGCTCCCGGTCGGCTCCGAGGTCGACGCCCGCGCCGGGTCGATCGCGCTGACGGCGGCACTGCCGTCGGGCGCCACCCAGACCGGCCACTTCGGCGGCGGCCGCTTCAAGCTGGGCCAGGACAAGCGCGGCTACGTCGACCTCTACCTGCGTGGCCGCTACTGCACGCGGGCCGAGCGGCGCGCGCTGGCGCGCCCCAGCGGCTCGGCGGTTGCGAGCGCCGCGGCCACCAGGTCGAAGCGCAAGCTCTGGGGCCGCGACCGCGGCGGCCGCTTCCGCACTCACGGCCGCAACAGCCACGCCACCGTGCGCGGCACCCGCTGGTTCGTCGCCGACACGTGCAAGGGCACCTTCACCCGAGTCACCCGGGGCTCGGTCGTCGTGCGCGACACGGTGCGCCACAAGCGCGTCGTGCTCGACGCCGGCGAGCACTACCTGGCCCGCCCGCCGCGGCGCTAGCGAGCGGCGATGCGCCGCCCCTCGCGCCCGCTCGCAGCTCGCGCCCGGCCGCTCGCGTGCGTGGCGCTGCTCGCGTTCGCGGTTGGCGTGGCGGTCGACTCGACCGGCGCCCTCGACGGGCTCGAGCGGGCCAGCATCAGGACCCGCTTCGACGTGCGCGGCAGCGACCGCCCAAACGATGTGGTCGTCGTCGCGATCGATGCCAAGAGCTTCGACGTCCTCCGTCAGCAGTGGCCGTTCCCGCGTTCGCTGCACGGCCAGGCCATCCGCCGCCTGCATGCGGCGGGCGCCCGCACGATCGTCTACGACGTCCAGTTCACCGAGCCGACGTCGCCGCACGAGGACCTCGCCCTCTACGACGCGATCGACGCCGCCGGCGGCGCAGTCCTCGCCACCAGTGAGAGCGACGCCGACGGTCGCACCAACGTGCTCGGCGGCGACGCGAACCTGCGGCGCATCGGCGCCCGCGCCGCCGCCTCCGACCTCTCCAACGACGCCTCGGGCTCGATCACCCGCTTCTCGCACGAGGTCAGCAACCTCGAGACGATCCCGGTGGTGGCCGCCCGGCGGGCCGGAGCCGCGCCGCTACCGGACGGCGCCTTCGGGGACGACGGCGCCCTGATCGACTTCCGCGGCCCGCCCGGAACGATCCGCACGGTCTCGTTCTCGGACGTGATCCGCCGCGACTTCGCGCCCGGAACCTTCCGCGACCGCGTCGTCGTGGTCGGCGCCTCCGCGCCGACGCTGCGCGACGTCCACTCCACGCCGGTCGGCGGCGACGAGCCGATGGCCGGCGCCGAGGTGCAGGCCAACGCGATCTGGACGGCGATGCACGGCGCGCCGCTGCACGAGCCGTCTGCGCTCGCCTCGCTGGCTTTGATCGCGCTGCTCGCCCTGGTCGCCCCGGTGGTCGCCCTGTGCGGCTCGGTGCTGCTCGCTGCGTTTGCGGTGCCGCTCGCCGGCGCGCTGTTCGTCGTCGCGGCGCAGCTCGCCTTCGACGCCGGCCTGGTGCTCGTGGCGGTCCCGCCGCTGGTCGCGTTGGTCGTGGGTGGCGCCGGCACCCTCGCCTGGAGCCAGCGCGCCGAGAGCCGCGCGCGACGCGCGGTCACGCGCGACAACGAGCTGCTCGAGCAGCGCGTCCGCGAGCGCACCCAGGAGCTCTGGCAGACCCAGATCGAGATCTGCCAGCGGCTCGGCGTTGCGGTCGAGTACCGCGACGCCGAGACCGGGCAGCACATCGAGCGCATCGGCGCCTTCTGCGAGCGCCTGGCGCTCGAGGTCGGCATGTCGCCCGAGGACGCCGAGCTGCTGCGCTACGCGAGCGCCCTGCACGACGTCGGCAAGGTCGGCATCCCAGACGAGATCCTGACCAAGCCCGGCCCGCTCGACGACGAGGAGTGGGTCAGGATGCGGACCCACACCACGATCGGCGCCAACATCCTGTCGGGATCCAACTCCCAGCTCGTCCAGCTGTCGGAGACGATCGCGCTCACGCACCACGAGTACTGGGACGGCAACGGCTACCCGCTCGGCCTGCGCGGGGAGAAGATCCCGCTGGCCGGCCGCATCTGTGCGGTCTGCGACGTCTTCGACGCGCTGCTCTGCGCGCGCCCGTACAAGGAGCCGTGGCCGTACGACCGCGCGATCGCCGAGATCGAGCACCTGTCCGGCACGCAGCTCGACCCCGGCCTGGTGGAGGCTTTCCTCAAGATCGCCCCCGAGCTGCACCGCGAGTGGTTCGGCTCCGGCACGGCCGCTCCCAGCGCGCTGACCGTCCGCTAGGTGGTCTTGACCGCGATGCCGCGCAGCACGTGCGCGACCCGGTCGCAGGCGTCGATGCCCTCCTCGACGCGCTCGTAGATGTCCTTCCAGCGGATCACGACCATCGGGTCGACCCCGCCCTCGAACAGCGCCGTCAGGCCCTCGCGCAGCAGCCGGTCACCCTCGTGCTCGAGCCGCTTGATTTCGACGAGGTGCGGGGTGGCCTCGGGCAGGTCGCCCAGCGACGCGAGTGCGGCCGCGACCTCACGGCCCGCGGCCGCGAGCGTGTCGGTCAGCGCGATGGCCTGGTCCATCGGCGCGTCGACGCGGTAGAGGCCGAGGAAGTCGGACGCCTCCTCGGCGAAGTCGATCACGTCGTCGAGCCCGGAGGCGAGCGCCAGCACGTCACTGCGCTCGAACGGCACAGTCGGCCGCGAGTGCAGGTGGTGGTAGATGTCGTGCGTGACCGCGTCGTTCTCGTGCTCGAGATCGACGAGCTCGATCCGCTTCTCACGCCCGTCGGGCCAGGCGCGCATGAGCTGGCTGAGCAGCGCCGCCGCCAGCTCGACGTTGCGCCCGGCCTGCGCGAGCATCCCGTTCAGCTCCGCGTAGTCCGGCGCTCGACCGACCAGCTTGGCGATCGATGCCATGTCGCCACGTTAGCCCGCAAAGTCCCTGCACTCGTGACGAATTCGTGAAGCTCACATGCTTCCGTGCTCGTGCCGGATGCGCTGGCGAGCCTCGCGGAAGTGGACCGCCTCGTACGCGATCACCGACGAGGTGAGCGCCGCCGCCAGCGCGACCGCGAGCAGCGCGTCGACCTCCACGGCCAGTGGGATCAGCGCCAGCGACACGATCAGCGCTCCCAGGCGCACCCGGTTGATCGTCCCCAGGTTGCGCAGCCGGAAGCCGACGTGCCCGGCGTAGTAGAGCGCGATGCCGCCGAACAGCGCGACCGTGGGCACGAGCTTGAGCGGCTCGTCGACGTCCTGGGTCGTCTTCTTCACCCCGAGCGCGACCAGCACGATCCCGGCGATCATCGGCAGGTGGATGTAGCTGTAGGAGTCGCGGGCGATCCGCACGCGCAGCTCCGGCTCCATGCTCCGGAAGCGCCGCTCGGCGACCACGGCGACGACATCGAAGTAGGCCCACCAGAGCGCGCACGACACGGCCAGCCCGAAGACCGCGGCCGCCAGGATGCTCGCGTCGAGCTCCTCGGTCACGCCCGCGCCGATCGCGACGATCGACTCGCCCAGCGCGATGATCACGATCAGCGAGAAGCGCTCGGCGAAGTGACCGGCGGAGACCCGGAACCCGCTCACCCCGAACACGTACGGCCCGGCGTAGTCGATCGTGAGCCCGACGATCCACAGCATCGCCCGGATCGTCCCGTCGTCGACGAACCCGGCGACGATCAGCAGGGCCGGGCCCGGGAGCGCGGTGCGCGACAGCCGCACGATCGCCTGCCCGGTGTCCACGTTCTCGTTCGCCTCCGCCCAGATGAAGATGTGCATCCAGCGCGCGACCGCGTAGGCGAGGCCGAACAGCAACGCGTCGTCGTCGAAGGCGTGCGGGACCGCCAGGGCCGCGATCAGCATCGCGCCCATCACGACGAACATGAGCAGCCGCTCGAGACCCTCGTCGGCGGCGATGTAGTTCGTCAGCCAGGCGTAGGCACCCCAGCACCACCACAGCGCGATCAGCACGAGCATGCCCTGACCGAGGCCCTCCCAGGTCGGCTTGTGCGACATCAGCACGGTCACCTGGGTCACGGCGAAGACGAAGACGAGGTCGAAGAACAGCTCCAGCGGAGCGACCCGCTTCTCGGTCTGGTCGAGCTGGCCCTCGTCCACTCGCGACTACTTAAGCAGGCGCCTCCGCCGGGCCGCCTATGCAATGCTCAGGCGCCATGGCGAGTCGCGACGAAGGTCTCCTGCTCGGCGACGCCGCGCGCGCCCTGTCGGTGAGCGCCGACACGCTGCGGCGCTGGGAGAAGGCCGGCAAGCTCCGAACCACGCGCGACAGCGCCAATCGGCGGCGCGTCCCGCGGCGTGAGATCGAGCGGCTGGCACGCCGCCCGGCCCGCCACAGCGCGGGCGACAACCTGTCGGCGCGCAACCGCTTCCCCGGGGTCGTGCGCTCGGTCGAGATCGACGGCGTGATGGCGCTGATCGAGATCGAGGCCGGTCCCCACCTGATCACGGCGGCGGTCACGCGTGACGCCGTCGAGGAGCTCGGGCTCGCCCCGGGCGTGCCGGCGACGGCCGCGGTCAAGGCAACGTCGGTCATGGTCGAGCGCCGCTAGAGACAGAGCCAGCGCAGCGCGCCGTTGAGGACGTCGGCACGCTCCCATTGGAGGAAGTGGCCGGCGCCCGGCACGACGAACGTGCCCGCCCGGTTGGGGAACGCCGCCTCCATGCGCTCGGGGAAGTCGGGCATGATCACGTGGTCCTCGGGGCCGTACAGGATCAGCGTGGGCGTCGGGTTGGGCTCGAGCAGCCGCGGCGGCTCGGGCGCCTGACGCGGTCCGCCGGCGTACTCGTAGTTGGCGATCGAGGCGCGGAACTTGTCGGCGGCCGCGAACGGCTCGGTCATGCGATCGACGTCCTCGCGACTGAACGAGCCCGGCGCGGCCCAGAAGCGCGAGCCGTAGAAGGTCGCGATGTAGCGGCGCCGCTTGTCGGGGGTGTCGAGCTCCGCGGCCAGCCCGTCGGCGTCCTTCGACTGACGGATGAAGTAGTCGGCCGCCATGCGGGTGGCGCGCGGCACGGGCGGCGGGCCGCCCTCGAGCAAGGGCGGGATCGTGTTGAAGAGGCAGAGCCGCTCGACGAGGCCCTCATAGCGCAGCGACAGGTCCTGAGCGATCACTCCGCCGAGGTCACCGGCGCACACGACGATCCGCTCGTGGCCCAGCTCGCGGACCAGCTCGGCCATGTCGCGCGAGTGCGCGGCCGGGTCGTAGCGGTCGTCGGGCGCGAGGGGGGAGTCGCCGAAGCCGCGCAGGTCGGGCGCGATGATCTCGAAGCCGGCCTCGGCCAGCGGCTCGACGTTGCGCTCCCAGATCCGGCGCGTCTCCGGCCAGCCGTGCAGCAGCAGCAGCGGCTTGCCGCCCTGTCCGGCGTGGTCGAATGCGAGTCCACTCGAAGCGATTTGCGCAACTTACAGCGACGCCCCGGGTTTGCGCTCGCGGATGCGTGCTCTGACCCTGGCCCTCTCGCTCGTAGCCGCCCTCGTCGCACCCACCACCGCGGCTGCCGCGGTCTCCGCCGGCGGAACCGGCTGGGTGTGGTCCAACCCGCTGCCCCAGGGCGACGACGTCGAGGCGATCGCCTTTGCGGGCGACCACGGGATCGCGGTCGGCGCGCACGGCCTGATCCTCCGCACGGAAGACGGCGGGACGACCTGGACGCGCTCCGAGTCGGGCACCGACGCAACGCTGACCGAGGTCGCGCTGCCGAGCACCGACACGGTCTACGCCGGCGGTGGCTGCGTGCTACGCCGCAGCAGCGACGGCGGCGCGACCTTCCAGCGCGTGCGCTTCGCAGCGCGTGAGTCGAAGTGCTCGAGCCGGCTCGCCCAGATCGCATTCCCCAGCGCGCTGGTCGGCTACCTCGTCATGACCGACGGCAAGGTCCTGCGCACCCCCAACGGCGGGCGCAGCTTCGCGCGGCGAAGCACGCTCAACATCGGCAGCTCGGTCGACCAGGGCGGTCCCACCGACGTGGTCTTCCTCCGCGAGAACACCGGCGTCGTCAGCACCGGGCTGTTCGCCCCGAGCTTCCTGCGGACGGTCGACAGCGGGCAGACCTGGACGCCGATCACGCCGATGACCTCGGACCCGTTCCCGAGCCCGCTTCTCAACCGGGTCCGCGACCTGGAGTTCGTGACCCCCTCGCTCGGCTACGCAGTCGCCAACGGAATCTCCGAGATGGCCAAGACCGAGGACGGCGGGGTGACCTGGACGCCGCTGCCGCTGACCGGCGCCCCCGCCAACTTCATGCCGCACGGGATCGCCTGCGGGAGCGTCACGGCCTGCGCGATCTTCGGCAGCACGGAGTTCGTCGACGCCGCCGCCAGGCGCGTCACGTGGACCGCCGACGGCGGGCTCACCGGCACGACGATCACTCCCGGCCCCGCCCTCACGGGCCTGGCGTTCAGCTCGCCCACGCGCGTGGTCGGCGGCGGCGTCGCCGGGGCGATCGTCGTGAGCGTCAACGCCGGGCAGTCGTTCGCTCGCATCGGCGGGGGCGTCCCGGGCGACTTCCGGGCCCTGCGCCGGGTGGGCGCGAACACGGTGCTGGCGTTCGCCGGCGACGGGACGCTCGCCCGCAGCGTCGACCGCGGCCTGACCTGGCAGGCGATCGGCTCGGCGCCGCTCGGCGGCCTGCTCGACGTCTCGTTCGCCACCGACGCGGTCGGCTACATCCTCGCCCGCGGCGGGGCGCTTCAGCGCACCGACGACAGCGGCGCGACCTGGAGCGTCCTCGCCGAGCAGGTGGGCGGATCGCGGGCGATCCTCGCCACCGGGGCCGACACGCTGCTGGTGGGGACCGCCACCGGGGTGCGGCGCTCGACGGACGGGGGCTCGACGTTCGCACCCGCGGCGGGCGCTCGCGGGCGTGTCGTCGCGTTCGACCGCGCTGGCAAGGCGCTGGTCGCCTACGGGCCGAAGGCGCTGCTCGTGTCGTCGGACGGCGGCGTTCGCTGGCACACCCTCCGGCGTCCTCGCGGCGGGACGCTGCTGTCGGTCGACTTCGTGTCGGCGCGCCGCGGGTTCGCGGTGCGAGACGACGGCGAGACGCTGAGCACCGGCGACGGCGGACGCTCGTGGAAGCTCCTGCTCGGCGCCGGACGCGACGACGCGATCGGCGTCTCCTTCGGCGACCCCAAGCACGGCTACCTGACGCTCGGCGTCGACGACGACTTCGGCGGCCTGCTGCGCACCTCCGACGGCGGGCGCACCTGGCGCCCGCAGGTGCTCGCCCACCACCAGCTGGCGCAGACCGTCGCCCTCGGCAAGAACGGCGGCGTCACACTCACGGACGGGTTCGGTCAGGTGTTCGCCACGACCAGCGGCGGCGACGCGGGGCGCCGGTCGAGGCTCGGCCTGCGGGTGCTGTCCAAGCGGCGTGCCGGCGGGCGTACGGTCGTGGTCCTCGGCGGCCGGCTCAAGCCCGCTCCGGAGGGCGCCGGGGTGGCGGTCACCGCCCACCTCGGCGGGAGCTGGGTCCGTAAGTTCGCGGCGGTCGACGCCAAGGGCCGCTACCGCACGGTCTGGCGGCTGCGCCGCGGCACGGTGTTCGTGGCCCAGTGGCGCGGAGGCGACGGGGTGCAGGCCGACGGCACGGCGCCGCTGCGCGTCCGGGTTGGAGGTCGGCGCCACCGGTAACCTCAGCGTCCGCATGGCGGAGCGCTACGACCCCAAGACGATCGAGCCCAAATGGCAGCGCGTTTGGGCCGGCGAGCACACCTGGGAGGTGTCGAACGAGCTCGACGACCGTCCCAACGCGTACGTGCTCGAAATGCTGCCGTACCCGTCGGGCGAGCCGCACATCGGCCACCTGAAGAACTACTCGCTCGGCGACGCCGTCGCGCACTTCCGGCGCCGCCGCGGGCACCGTGTGCTGCACCCGATGGGCTACGACGCGTTCGGACTGCCGGCCGAGAACCACGCGATCTCCACCGGCCAGCACCCGCGCGTGTCGACCGAGCAGTCGATCGACGAGTTCAAGCGCCAGTTCCTCTCGTGGGGCGTGTCGATCGACTGGTCGCGCGAGTTCGGCACCCACGAGCCGCGCGTATACCGCTGGACGCAGTGGATCTTCCTGCGGCTGCTCGAGCGCGGCCTCGCCTACCGCAAGGAGGCGCCGGTCAAGTGGTGTCCCAACGACCAGACCGTGCTCGCCAACGAGCAGGTGATCGACGGCCGCTGCGAGCGGTGCGGGCACGAGGTCGAGGTGCGCCCGCTCGAGCAGTGGTTCTTCCGCATCACCGAGTACGCCGACCGCCTGCTCGAGGACATGCAGATGATCGACTGGCCGCGCCACGTCGTGACGATGCAGGAGAACTGGATCGGCCGCTCCGAGGGCGCCGAGGTGACCTTCCGGTGCGAGGAGCTCGGCATCGACTACGAGGTGTTCACCACGCGCCCCGACACGCTGTTCGGCGCGACCTTCTTCGTGATGGCCCCCGAGCACCCCGACGTGTTCAAGCTGAACGACTCGCCCGAGGTGCACGAGTACGTCAACCGCGCGCTGAACGAGTCGGTCGAGGAGCGCGGTTCCGAGCACAAGGAGAAGACGGGCGTGGCGCTGGGCCGGACGGTCACCAATCCGGTAACGGGCGAGCAGATCCCGATGTACGTGGCCGACTACGTGCTGATGGAGTACGGCACGGGGGCGATCATGGCCGTGCCCGCCCACGACGAGCGCGACTACGCGTTCGCCGAGAAGTTCGGGCTCGAGATCCGGCGCGTGGTCGACTGCGGCGACCTGCCCTGCGCGGGTGAGGGTCCGCTGGTCGACTCGGGCGACTTCTCCGGCCTGCCGGCCTCCGATGCCAAGCCGGCGATCATCGAGTGGCTCGAGCGCGAGGGGATCGGCAGGGGGTCGATCAACTACCGCCTGCGCGACTGGCTGCTGTCGCGCCAGCGCTACTGGGGCTGCCCGATCCCGGTCGTCTACTGCGACGAGCACGGCATCGTGCCGGTGCCCGACGACCAGCTGCCGGTCGAGCTGCCCGACGTCGAGGACTACGCGCCCAAGGGCAAGCCGCCGCTGGCGGCCGCCGAGGACTGGGTCAACACGACCTGCCCGGTGTGCGGCAGGCCGGCTCGCCGCGAGACCGACACGATGGACACGTTCGTCGACTCGTCCTGGTACTTCCTGCGCTACTGCGACGCCGACAACGACGAAGCCCCGTTCGGGCGCGACGTCGTGGACGACTGGATGCCGGTCGACCAGTACATCGGCGGCGTCGAGCACGCGATCCTGCACCTGCTGTACGCGCGCTTCTTCGTCAAGGCGCTCGCGGACATGGGCTACCTCGGCTTCCAGGAGCCGTTCGCGCGGCTGTTCACGCAGGGCATGATCCTGCGCGACGGCGACAAGATGTCCAAGTCGAAGGGCAACGTCGTCTCGCCGAAGCTCGTGATCGACCGCTACGGCGCCGACACCGCGCGCGCGTACATCCTGTTCCTCGGCCCGCCCGGCCAGGACGCCGACTGGTCGGAGGAGGGCGTGGGCGGCGTGCACCGCTTCCTGTCGCGCCTGTGGACCGCGGCCGCCCAGGCGCCGGAGGGCGCGACCGAGCCCGAGGGCGAGCCGACCGACCTGCTGCGCAAGACGCACTGGGCGATCGACAAGGTCACGCGCGACATGCAGAACCGCTTCGCGTTCAACACCGCGATCGCGGCCGTGATGGAGCTCGTCAACGAGATCTACCGCGCCAGGGCCGACGACGACACGCCGCCCGGCCAGCTGCGCTTCGCGATCGCCACAGCCGGCTCGCTGATCTTCCCGTTCGCGCCGCACCTGGGCTCGGAGGTGTACGAGCTGATGACCGGTGAGCGGGTCTGGGAGGAGCCCTGGCCGGTCGCCGACCCGGCGCTGCTGGCGACCGACGAGATCCAGCTGGTCGTTCAGCTCAACGGCAAGCTGGTCGACCGCGTGCCGGCGCCGGCCGAGGCCTCGCGCGAGCAGCTCGAGGAGATCGCGCGCGCGTCGGGCAAGCTGGCGGCGCGGCTGAACGGCAAGGAGGTCGTCAAGGCGGTCGTGGTGCCCGGCAAGCTGGTCAACTTCGTGGTGCGATGAACGCCCCGCCCGCTCCTCGCCCCAGGTCGATCCCGGTTGGTCCGCTCGTGGCCTCGGTCGGGGCCGTGCTCTTGATCGTGAGCCTCTTCCTCGACTGGTACACGAGCATCTCCGGCTTCACGGTCTTCGAGTTCCTAGACCTGCTGCTCGTGCTGCTGGCCCTGGCGACGATCGCCTCGCTGGCCGACGCGCTGGGTGCGTCGGTCGGACCGAGGCCGAGCCGCGGCGTGTCGCTCGCGGTGGCGTTCTTCACGGTGTTCGTGGTCGCGTCGCAGATCGTCAACGACCCGCCCGCGGTCGCCAACGGCGGCGCCGACCACGCCGTCGGCATCTGGCTCGCCCTCGGCGGCTCGCTGCTGATGGTGGTGGGCGCGGTGCTCGCCTACGCGCACATCTCGCTGTCCGTCGAGGAACGGGGGCGCTGACGCAGGTCGCGGTCATCGGTCCCGGAGACGAGGCGATCGAGGCCGCGGAGCAGGTGGGGCGGCTGCTCGCCGAGCGCGGGGCGATGGTCGTGTGCGGCGGGCTGGGCGGGACGATGGAGGCGGCCTGCCGCGGCGCGCGGGCGGCGGGCGGGACGACGCTCGGGCTGCTGCCGGGGCTGGACCGCTCGGCCGCCAACGAGTTCGTGTCCGTGGCCGTGCCCACCGGGCTGGGCGAGGCGCGCAACGGGCTCGTCGTGCGGGCGGCAGACGCGGTGATCGCGCTCGGCGGCGGCTACGGCACGCTGTCCGAGATCGCGCTGGCGCTCAAGGCGGGCAAGCGGGTGGTGGGGCTGGAGACCTGGGAGATCGAGGGCGTTCTGGCGGTGGAGGACGCCGAGGCGGCCGTCGCGGCGGCGCTGGCCTAGACTCGCCGCGCATCGCCTCCCAGTCGGACACCCCTTACCTCGACGCGCTGCGCGAGTTCGCCGAGCGCCGGCCGGGGCGCCTGCACGTGCCCGGCCACAAGGGCGGGGCGGGCGCCGATCCGCGGATGCTCGACGCGTTAGGCGAGCGGGCCCTTTCGCTCGACATCCCGGCGCTGATGTGGGGCATCGACGTCGGCGTGGAGCCGACGCCGTTCGCCGAGTCGCAGCGGCTGGCGGCCGAAGCTTGGGGCGCGCGGCGGACCTGGTTTCTGGTCAACGGGGCCTCTCAGGGCAACCACGTGGCGCTGCTGGTGCTGGCGCACTCGGGCGACCGGGTGGTGCTCCAGCGCAACGCGCACTCGAGCACGGTCGACGCGCTGGTTCTGTCGGGGCTGAGGCCGACGTTCGCGGCGCCGGAGCTCGACCCGGACCTGTACATCGCGCACTGCCTGCGGCCCGAGGTGCTGGACCGGACGCTGGCGGAGACGCCGGGGGCGGTGGGGGCGGCGGTCGTGTCGCCGACCTACTTCGGGTCCGTCGCCGACGTGGCCGGACTGGCCGAGGTGGCGCACTCGCACGGGGTCCCGCTGGTCGTCGACGAGTCGTGGGGGGCGCATCTGGCATTCAGCGACGAGCTGCCGGCGCACGCGCTGTCGCTGGGCGCCGACCTGGTCATCTCGAGCACTCACAAGATCGTCGGCAGCCTCACGCAGTCGGCGATGGTGCACCTGGGCCACGGCGGCCTGATCGACGAGGACGTGGTCGACCGCTGCGTGACCCTGGTCGAGTCGACCAGCCCGAACGCGCTGCTGGGGGCGTCGCTCGACACCGCTCGGCGGGCCGCGGTGGTGGACGGGCAGGCGCTGCTGGCGGAGTCGCTGCGCGGGCTGGCGCTCGCGCGCGAGGCGGTCCGGGAGGTGCCCGGGCTGGACGTGCTGGACGAGCGGATGGTGGGGGCGTCGGGCGTGTTCGCGTACGACCCGCTGCGGTTGACGATCGACGTGCGCGGGACGCAGACGAGCGGCTACGAGCTCGCGCGGCTGATGCGCGAGCAGGACGACGTGAACGTCGAGCTGGCCGGTGAGAACGTGGTCGTCGCGGTCTTCGGGATGGGGGAGGACAGCGTCGCGACGGGCGAGCGGCTGGTGGCTGCGCTGCATCACGCCGTGGAGACCTTGAGCGCCGAGGAGCGCGACCCGGCCACGGAGGCCTTCGCGCCGCCGCCGCCGTGGGGCGAGCTGGCGATGACGCCGCGCGAGGCGTTCCTGTCGGCCCAGCAGGTCGTGCCCGTCGAGTCCGCGGTCGGCCGAGTGGCCGCCGAGTCGCTGGCCGCCTACCCGCCCGGGATCCCGAACGTGTTGCCCGGCGAGCGACTGACCGCCGAGACGCTGGAGTACATCCGCCAGACGATCGAGCACGGCGGCTCGCTGCGGGGGGCGAGCGACCGCTCGCTGCACACGCTGCGCGTGGTGGCGGATAGCGAGCGCGCTCGCCTCGCGCGCACTCGCGCTCGTTCGCGACGGGCGCCGCCGCCCTAGCGCGCGACCCGCTCGCGGCGGATCGCCTGCATCAGGCAGTGGGCTCCGCCGCCGCCGAGCGTGAACGAGGACAGCTTGGGGTCGTAGACCGTGAGGCCGAGCGCGCGCAGGCGCTCGTTGAGGTCCTTGGACTCGGCGGTGGAAAGGACCTTGTCGCCGCCGAGGCAGACTCCGTTGACCCCCAGCTTGAGCGCGGCCGCCAGGGTCACCGGGACGATCTCCACGCCCTTCCCCTCGAGCCACTTGACGAACCCGTTCGAGGCCTGTTCGACGCAGACCGCCGCCAGCTTCTCGCCGAGCATGCAGGCCAGCACGTCGATGTGGAGGAAGTGGGGCGGAATGCGTTCGACCCGGACCTCCCAGCCGTCGGCTTCCAGCCAGCCGGCC
>JBQGCL010000262.1:0-17292 GCA_052038485.1 Thermoleophilaceae bacterium
AGGTCGAGGCCCATCCCGCCGTACTCCTCCGGGATGGTCACCCCGAACAGCCCGAGCTCGCGCATCTGCTCGACCACGTGCTCGGGGAACTTGTCCTCGTGGTCGTGCTCCTCGGCGATCGGGATGACCTCGTTGTCGACGAACTGGCGCACCATCTCGGTGATCGCCTTCTGGTCGTCGGTCTTGTCGGTGAGACTCGCGGCTACGGCCATGTTGGCCGGAAAGATACTCAGTAACCGCGCGGGTGACGCGCAACGAACGCGCTCGACTTGCGCAGGGTGCGGCTCCAGCGCGGGCCCGTGCGCGGGCCGGGGGCGTCGGCGTCGCGCATCGAGGTGTCGAAGCGGAAGCCGGCCACGACGACGTAGGCATGGCCGCCGTGCGCGTACACGGTGATCCAGCGCCCGGGGCCCGACTGGCCCCACTTCATCAGGGCGCCGGACGGCAGCGGCGAGCGCAGGAAGCGGCCGCCATAGAGCGCGTAGGAGACCGAGCCGGAGCAGTCGTAGCCGCGGTCGAGCCGGCTCGAGAAGGGCTTGTGCCCGCCGCCGTAGATGTACGGCTTCTCGACCAGGCGGTTGGCCGCATCGATCACGCGCCGGACGCGCGTGGGCGCGGAGGCCGGTGCGATCAGGCGGCCGTCGACCAGCGTCGCCTTCTCGGGCGGTGGCGGGGGCGGCTGGAAGGTCGCGCCGCCGCCACCGGTGCCGGGCGTCGTCTCAGCCGTGGCCGTGCCGCCGAGGGCGAGCACGAGCAGGCATGCGAACGCGAAGGCGACGCAGCGGAACGGTCTACTTGAGCTAACTGAGAGCGGCATTCTCTTTCGAACGCCTGCGGGGTTAGCTGACGGGCTCGCGCTGAAAGAGCTTGCGCGCCTCCACTTGTGAAGGTTCGCCCCAGTGGCTGGTTAGACCACCTTGGTTCCCCCGCTCCGCCTGACAGCGGATTCGGCGTGCGGCGAGGCTACCAGATGTTTCGGAAACGTTGCGAAGTCATTGACTTCGTGCGTATCGACATCATTTCGGCGCGGCGGCCCGAACTCCTCCAGCCGCAACAGCGCCCAGCCGATCAGCAGCAGCGCCGACGCGGCGATCGCGGCCACGGTCAGGTACGCGATCAGCTTCAGCCCGCCCGGTACGCCGCTCTTCTGCTCGCGCTGGAGGACCTTCACGTCGCGCACGAACGGCCGCGAAAAGGCCGGATCGGCGGCTATCTCGGGCGCCGGGATCGCCTCGTCGCGGGGCAGGTAGATCGGGACGGCCACCAGCGAGCTGCCGGTGTGCACGCGGACCATCGCCTTCCAGCCGTCGTGCACCGGGAACGGCTCGGTCGTGCGGTAGACGCCGGGCGCAACCTCGCGCAGGTCGCTGATCACGCTGCCGCCGCCCTGCCACGCGGTCACGTTGGCGAAGTTCGCGTCGTCGAGGCTGTCGGCGGGGCTCACCCGGATCGTCGCCTGGACCTCGCGCCCGCCGCTCGACGGCACGTCGGTGAGGCGCACGTCCGCGCTCGTCGGGCCGCCGGAGGAGATCGGCAGCCCCCAGGCGATCACGGCCACGAGCGTGAGCACGCCGGCCAGCGCGGCCCGGTGCGCCCAGCGGCCCGCGGACGGGCGCTCGAGTCGCATCGGGGTCACGAGGGCGCCGCCGACGAAGCCGCCGACGGTCCCCGCCGCGACGGCGGTGACGAAGCCGGCGATGGCCGCTTCCGGCAGCAGCGAGCTCGACCAGGGCAACGGCATCCAGAGCTGGCTCCAGCCCCACTCGGCGGCCAGGCCGACCGTCCCGATCAGCACGCCCGCCAGCGCGCCGGTGGCGACCGTCGATCGCCCGGCGGACCGCAGGAAGGCGGCCTCGACGAGCAGCGCCTCGACGAGATAGAGCGGGAAGTGCGGCAGCGTCTGGCCCCAGACACCGCCGACCATCACGGAGATCAGCCCTCGGATCAGCACGAAGCCGAGCACGGCGAGCAGCGCGCCGCCACGGCCGAGGTAGACACGCGCGCTGACCAGGCCGACGCCGCCCGCGAGCATGATCAGCACGGGGTGCAGCACCTCGCGGAACTGGGGCACGCCGAAGTCGAACTCGGCCTGGAAGGTCGAGAGGGCCACCAGGAAGCTGCCCGCCAGCAGGCCCCGGCGAAGCAGCATCAGCGGGCGCCACGTCTGGGCCTCGGGGTCGCGGCCGAGTTCGCCGACCGCCTCCGACTGGAGCGCCATCGCTCCCAGCGTCGCCATCGAGGCGCCGCCGATCAGCATCAGGTGGGTCGGGCCCCAGAGCGTGACGTCCTGGCCGAACAGGCGGTGCCAGATGTCGTCGAGCGGAAAGCCCGACAGGGCGAAGGCGCCGCAGAAGGCGATCACGGCGCCGCCAACCGGCGCCCACCAGCCCGAGCCGAGCGAGATCGCTGTGCGGGTGGGGCGCTCTCCGGCGAGCGCGGCCGACAGCACGCCGGCGAGCAGCACGCCGTAGAGGCCGAGCAGGATCAGGTAGTGCGCGGGGTTGGCGAGCGGTCCCGGGTCGCGGCCGTTGTCGATGTGCAGGGAGATGTCCCAGTACATGCCGAGCACGGCCGTCAGCAGGGCGGCGTTGAGCAGGAGCAGCGGCAGCGCCGCCCAGCCCGGCAGGCCCGTCAGCCGACGCGACGCGCCGGCGGCGCGAGCCAGCCAGTCGATGCGACCGCTGCGATGCCCCGCGATCAGGACCGCGATCAGGGCGGTGGCGACTCCGGCCGCGGCGGTGGCGCCGAGCGCCTCCCCGATGGCCGCGCCCCCAGCCGGCTCGGAACCGGTTGCCTGACCTACGAAGGTCATCGTGCTCATCTGTCACCCTCCCTGCGCAATCGACGCTTCCCAGTGGACGATCTCGTTGGCGGTTGACGAGTTCCTACCCGGGCAGCAAACTAACTGAACAGTCAGTTAGAGAAGTGTGAGGACGCTCACACAACGACGTCGCCCAGGCTTTCCGTGCAGGACCCCCAGACTTGAGCACCGAACCACGCAAGCGGCTCACCGGCGAGGAACGCCGCGCCGCGATCCTCGACGCGGCGCTTGCCGTGTTCGCCGACCGCGGCTATCACGCCTCGTCGATCGACGACATCGCGCGCGAGGGTGGCGTCTCCAAGGCGCTCATCTACGAGCACTTCGCCTCCAAGCAGGACCTCTACGCCGAGCTGCTCGAGCAGCACGCCGGCCGGCTCTTCTCGGCTCTCGCCGAGGCCATCTCCGACGCCGGCCGGTCCGCTGCCGCGCGGCTCGAGATCGGCTTCGATGCCTTCTACCGCTTCGTCGAGGAGCACCGCGGGGCGTGGCTGATGCTGTTTCGCGAGGCCACCGACCCCGAGGCCGTGGCGGTGCTCGACCGGATCACCGGCGAGGTGACCAACTTCGTCGCCAGCGTGATCGCCGAGGACCCGGGAGCGCGCCGCACCGAGGACGACGCCACAACGCGTGAGCACGGCGTCCAGGTGATCGCCCAGCTGCTCGTGGGCGCGGTTCAGTCGCTCGCCACCTGGTGGTCCGACCACCAGGAGCTGCCGCGCGAGCGAATCGTCGAGATGACGATGGACGTGGCCTGGCTCGGCCTCCAGCGGGTCAGCCAGGGCGAACGCTGGGAAACTGCCGCGTCGTGAACTTCGCACGTGACGTGGTCGCCGCGGCCGAGCCGGGGCGCTTGGCCCTCGTCGCCCTGACGCGAGAGGGCGACCGGCTCGAGATCCCCTTCGGCGAGGTGGCCGACCGCGCGAGCCGCCTGGCCGGCACGCTCACGCGCCAGGGCGTCGGGCGCGGCGACGTGGTGATGACGCTGATCGGCAACCGGCCGGAATGGGTCTACGCGATGGTCGGCTGCTGGTGGATCGGCGCCGTGACTCAGCCCTGCACCGAGCAGCTGCGCCCCGCCGACCTGCGCGCCCGCATGGACAAGGTCGAACCGCGCGCGGTCGTCGTGGACGCCCGCGACGCCGAGCTCGTCGAGCAGGCCGGCTATGGCGGCCCCGTGATCGTGGTCCCGGACGACCGCCTGTTCGACGCCGACGCGCCGCCCGCCGCCGAGCTCGATCCGGAGGACCCGGCCCTGATCGTGTTCACCTCCGGGACCTCAGGCGAGCCAAAGCCGATCCGTCACGGCGCGCGCTACCTCGAGGGCCAGCGCATCCAGGCCGAGCACTGGTACGGCGCCCAGCCCGGCGACCTGTGCTGGTGCACGGCGGCCAGCGGCTGGTCCCTGTCGGCGCGCAACGCCTTCGTCGCCGCCTGGCTGAGGGGCGCAGCGGCGCTGCTCCACGACGCCCGCTTCGACGCCGCCGAGCGGCTCGACCTGCTCGAGCGCGAGCGGGTCGACGTGCTCTGCATGTCCCCGACCGAGTACCGCGCAATCGCCAAGCGCGGCGAGCTGCGCCCGCTCCCGGACCTGCGCCACGCGGTCGCGGCGGGCGAGGCGCTGAACCCCGAGATCGTGCTGACCTGGCAGGAGGCCGTGGGCGTCTCCGTCCACGACGGCTACGGTCAGACCGAGACCGGCGCGCTGACCGGGATGCCGATCGGCCCGCCCGTCAAGCCCGGCTCGATGGGCCGGCCGCTGCCCGGCCTGCGGGCCTGGATTGAGGAGGGCGAGCTGCTCATCGACCCCGCCACGCTGCCGACCTTCTACATCGACGGCGACCGCGACGCGCCCTGGCACACCGGCGACCGAGCCAGCGAGGACGAGGACGGCTACCTCTGGTTCGAGGGTCGCACCGACGACGTGATCATCTCGGCCGGCTACCGGATCGGGCCGTTCGAGGTGGAGTCTGCGCTGGTGGCCCACCCGGCGGTCGCCGAGGCGGCCGCCGTCGCCGCGCCCGACGACGTGCGCGGCCAGGTCGTGCGCGCGGTGGTCGTGCTCCAGCCCGGCTTCGACCCGAGCGACACGCTCGTTCGCGAGCTCCAGGACCACGTGAAGGATCAGACGGCGCCGTACAAGTACCCGCGCCTGGTCGACTTCGCCGAGGCGCTCCCCAAGACGCCGAGCGGCAAGATCCGCCGCGCGCTACTGCGCGAAGGGGTCTAGCGAGACGAGGTAGCGCCGCAGCAGCGGGTCGATCACCCGCCAGCGTCCGCGCGACTCGTGCTCGACGATGCCGGCGTCGCGCAGCAGCTTGAGGACGCGGTCGCGGACGCCCGGGTGCAGCCGGCGCGGGAGCGGCTCCCCGGCGGCGACCGTGCGCGCCACCAGCAGCCCGTTCTTGTGCAGCAGCCGGATGCGCTCCACGATCTGCTCCATCGTCGGCCGGTCGCCCTCGAGCGCGCGCTCGAAGCCGAGCTGCACGAGGTCGTGGTCGATCTCGCGCGTGTCCAGCTCGAGCGAGACCAGGTGCACCTGCTGCGCGATCCGCATCGTCGCGCGCGGGTGCCCGCCGCCGAGCTCGACGATGCTCGCGAGCGCGGCGTCGGCGATCTCACAGCCGTCGGCCGCGAAGCGCTCGCGCAGGCCCGCGCTCCACTCCTCGGCGACGATCGGCCGCAGCGCATAGAAGCTGCCGAACCCGCTGAACGCGCGCCGGGACGGCGCGAACAGGTCGCGCATGACGTGCTCGATGCTGCCCGCGAACAGGTAGCTCACCGACGTGCTGCGCTGGAACACCGCGCGCATGCGGTTGGTCACGGCGTCCGGGTCGCCGTAGGGGCGACGCGCCGAGGCGACCTCCTGGAACTCGTCGAAGAACAGCATCAGACGACGCTCGTCGGCGCGCGCCACGCGCTCGGGCAGCTCGAGCGCCAGGTCCAGCGCGCGGTCGGGGTCCTGGGCGGCGAGCCCGGGCGTGAGCGCGACCTCCACCCCCTCCCCCAGCTCGCCGACCATCTTCAGGACGGCGCGCGCCTGGGCGGCGGACAGCGCGGCGCGGCCGGCGCCGCGCGCGCGGCGCAGCAGCCGGTGGGCGGCGGCGCGGTTGGCGCTCACGGCGGACGCCCGCGCCTCGGCCAGCTCGGCGGCGTCCGAGACGCGGAACAGGTCGAGCTTCGCGACGTAGGCGCCGCGCCGGCGAGCGCGCGTCAGCGCGGCCTCGCAGACGCTCGTCTTGCCCGTGCGCCGCGGCCCGGCCACGATCAGGTGCGTGCCCGCCTCGAGCCGCGTGGCGAGCTCGCGCACGTCGTCCTTGCGCCCGATCAGCTGACTGGCCGGGATAGGAGAGTCCGACGGGAAGAGGTCGCCGCTGGCCTGGCGCATGATGCGCGTAGAGATTACACGAATTTCGTGTAAGACGACACGGATGTTGTGTAAACCTGTTGGGAGGCTTGGGCGGCAGGCGGCCGGGTAGCCTCAGTGGGCGATGGCCAACCAGCTCGCCGCCGAGACGTCGCCATACCTGCTCCAGCACAAGGACAATCCGGTCGACTGGCACCCCTGGGGCGACGCGGCGCTGACGCGGGCGCGCGCGGAGGACAGGCCGCTGCTCGTCTCGATCGGCTACTCCGCCTGCCACTGGTGCCACGTGATGGAGCGCGAGTCCTTCGAGGACGAGCAGACCGCGACGCTCATGAACGAGCTGTTCGTGTGCGTGAAGGTCGACCGCGAGGAGCGGCCCGACATCGACTCGATCTACATGGAGGCCTGCCAGGCGATGACGGGCTCGGGCGGCTGGCCGCTGAACGCTTTCGTCACGCCGGAGCAGGTGCCGATCTACGTGGGTACCTACTTCCCGCCGGAGTCGCGCATGGGCATGCCGAGCTGGCGCGACGTGCTGGTGGCGGTCGCCGAGGCCTGGGCCGACAAGCGCGACGAGATCCGCGCCGGCGGCGCGGGCATCGCGCAGCGGCTCCAGGGCGGAGCCGCGCTGCGCGCGTCGCACGAGCCGCTTCAGGCGGCCGCGCTGGACACCGCGGTCGAGGGCCTGCGGCGCCAGTTCGACGCCGCCTACGGCGGCTTCGGCGGCCAGCCGAAGTTCCCGCCGGCTTCCGTGCTCGAGTTCCTGATGCGCCGCGGCGAGCTCGAGATGGTCGAGCACACGCTACGCGCGATGGCGTCGGGCGGGATGTACGACCAGATCGGCGGCGGCTTCGCGCGCTACTCGGTGGACCGCTTCTGGCTGGTCCCCCACTTCGAGAAGATGCTCTACGACAACGGGCTGCTCGCGCGCGCGTACCTGCACGGCTGGCAGACCACCGGCGACCCGCTGTTCCGCCGCGTCACCGAGGAGACGCTCGACTGGGTCCTCCGCGAGATGCGCGCGCCCGAGGGCGGCTTCTACTCGGCGCTCGACGCTGACTCCGAGGGCGTCGAGGGCAAGTTCTACGTCTGGACCGTCGACGAGCTGCGCGAGGCGCTGGCCGGCGAGCCGGACGCCGAGGAGGCGATCGCCTGGTTCGGGGCGACCGACCGGGGCAACTTCGAGGGCGCCAACATCCCGGTGCGCGGACCGGGCGATCCGGAGCGGCTCGACGAGTGGCGGCGGCTGCTGTACGAGGTGCGCTCGCAGCGCGTCTGGCCGGGGCTCGACGACAAGCGGCTGACCTCGTGGAACGCGCTGATGATCTCCGCCCTCGCCGAGGCCGGGGCAGTGCTCGAGCGGCCCGACTACCTCGACGCGGCCGTCCGCGCGGCGGAGTTCGTGCTCGGCTCGCTGCGCGACGAACAGGGCCGGCTGCTGCGCACGTTCAACGACGGCCGCGGCCGGCTCAACGCGTACCTCGAGGACCACGCGTTCCTGCTGGAGGCGCTGCTGACCCTGTACGAGTCGAGCTTCGACCCGCGCTGGTTCGCCGAGGCGCGCGCGCTCGCCGACACGACGATCGAGCGGTTCGGCGACTCCGAGCACGGCGGCTTCTTCGAGACGTCGTCGGACCACGAGCAGCTGCTGGCCCGGCGCAAGGATCTCGAGGACCACCCCATCCCGTCCGGCAACGCCGGCGCGGCCTATGGGCTGCTGCGGCTGGCGGCGCTGACCGGCGAGCACGGCTACGAGGACCAGGCCGTGGGCGTGCTGCGGCTGCTCCACAAGATCGCGACCGAGCACCCGCACGGCTTCGGGCACCTGCTCCAGGCGCTCGACTTCCACCTGGCGCCGGTGAAGGAGGTGGCGCTCGCGGGCGAGTCGCGCGAGCTGGAGCGGGTCGTCCGCGACCGCTTCCGCCCCCACCTCGTCCTCGCCGGCGGGGCGCCCGACGGCGTACCGCTGCTGGCCGACCGGCCGCAGGTCGACGGCAAGCCGGCCGCGTACGTGTGCGAGCGGTTCGCCTGCCAGGCGCCGGTCACCGAGCCGGAGGAGCTGGCACGGCTGCTCGGGTAGCGATCGTGCTGGTCGCGGCGCTCGGCCTAGCGCTCGCCGCGACGGCACTCGCCTCGCACGGGACCACGTCGCGGACGCGGGCCGTCGCGGCCGCGGCCCCGCCTCACACCGCGTACGAGTTCGCGGTGCGGATCTCCTCCTGGGGACCAAGGCCCGCGGCGAGCGCCACCGAGGGGCGGGCGCACCGGCTCGTCGAGCGGACGTTCCGCGCCGCCGGCCTGCGGGTGGGCGTGCAGGAGTTCGCCGTGCCGGGCCGCGGGCGCTCGCGCAACGTGATCGGCGTGCTCGACACGCCCGCCACCTGCTTGCGGATCGCGATGGCGCACACGGACAGCGCACCGCCGGCGCCGGGCGCCAACGACAACGCCTCCGGCGTCGCCGTGATCACGGTGCTCGCCCGGCGGCTGCGCTCGATCGGCCCCGGCTGTGACGTCTGGTTGGTCGCCACCGGCGCCGAGGAGCGCATCTACACCGGGTCGCCCGACCACCTCGGCGCGCTCGCGCTGGCCCGGCGCGCCCGCGCGCACGGTGCGCGCAAGCGGCTCGAGTGGGCGCTGTCGCTCGACGAGGTCGGCCGCGACCGGCCCTTCTGGCTGCGCTCGTCCGCCACGACGGTGCGGCCGAGGGTCGAGGGCGCGCTGCTGGGCGCCGCGCGCCGCTCGCGGGTGCCGCTCAGCTGGGTGCGCGACGAGGGCACCGGCAACTCCGACCACCGCGAGTTCCAGCTGCTCGGGCTGCCCGCCATGAAGGTGGGAGTGGGCGCGGGCGGCGAGCCCTGCCGCCACACCGCCTGCGACCGTCCCACCCGCCTCGACCCGACCTCACTGCGCCTGGCGCGCCGTCTCGTGGAGGCGGCGCTGGGCGCACCTGCTCAGAGCACCGCCAGGTAGCGGTCGAGCTCCCACTGGGTGACCTGCACCCGGTAGTCCTCCCACTCCTGGCGCTTGATCTCCACGTAGCGGTTGAAGATGTGCTCGCCGAAGGTGCGCAGCACGAGCTCGGACTCGGCCGTCAGCTCGATCGCCTCGCCGAGCGTCTCGGGCAGCTGCTCGATGCCCAGCCGCCTCCGCTCCTCGGGGGTGATGTGGTACAGGTTCTTCTCCATCGGCTCGGGCAGCTCGTAGCCCTTCTCGATGCCCTCCAGCCCGGCGGCCAGCAGGATCGCGAAGGTCAGGTACGGGTTGCAGGCCGGATCGGGACAGCGCAGCTCCATGCGCGTCGCCTGCTCCTTGCCCGGGTGGTAGAGCGGCACCCGCACCAGCGCCGACCGGTTGCGGCGCGACCAGGCGCAGTAGACCGGCGCCTCGTAGCCCGGCACGAGCCGCTTGTATGAGTTGACCCACTGCGCGAACACGGACGTGATCTCGCGCGCGTGCTTGAGCTGGCCGGCGATGAAGGCCTTGCCGACGTCGGACAGGAAGTACTGGTCGTTTGCGTCGTAGAACGCGTTGCGCTCGTCGGTGAACAGCGACTGGTGGGTGTGCATGCCCGACCCGTTCTCGCCGAACAGCGGCTTCGGCATGAAGGTCGCGTGCCACCCGTACTTCATGGCGTACTCCTTGACCGTGATGCGGTACGTCATGCAGTCGTCCGCCATCTTCAGGGCGTCGGCGTAGCGCATGTCGATCTCGTGCTGCGACGGGCCGACCTCGTGGTGCGTGTACTCCACGTGGATGCCGAGCTCCTCGAGTGCGAGCACGGTCTCGCGGCGAACGTCGGAGCCCGCGTCGAGCGTGGTCAGGTCGAAGTAGCCGCCCTCGTCGAGGATCTCCGGCTGGGCGCCGTTCTCGACCTTGGCGGTGCGGAAGTAGAAGTACTCCAGCTCCGGGCCGACGTAGAAGTTCGAGAAGCCCATCGCCTGCGCCCGCTCGAGCGTTCGCCTCAGCACCTGGCGCGGGTCGCCCTCGTAGGGCTCGCGGCTCGGCGTGACGACGTCGCAGAACATGCGCGCCACGCCGCGGTCCTCCGGGCGCCAGGGCAGGACCGCGAACGTCGACGGATCGGGCATCGCGATCATGTCCGACTCCTCGATCGCGTTGAAGCCGGTGATCGACGAGCCGTCGAACCCCATGCCGCCCTCGAACGCGTCGTCGAGCTCCTCCGCGTTGATGGAGAAGCTCTTCAGCTGGCCGAGGATGTCCGTGAACCAGAGGCGGACGAAGCGGATGTCGCGATCATCGACGAACGCCTTGACGTCGTCGGCGGTCTTCGGCTGGTCAGCCATGGAACTCCTTGTGTGGTCGTTGGCGCGTCGACGCGGCGCCGAAGGCTACAACCAGGAGCGAGCCCAGACCTTGAGGGAGCGCACGGCGGGTTCGAGCGCGCGCCCCTTCGCGGTCAGGGAGTACTCGACGCGTACCGGCATCTCGTCGATCACGTGGCGCTCGACGATGCCCTCCGCCTCGAGTTCCTTCATGCGTTCGGAGAGGAGGCGGTCGGAGAGGTCGGGCACGAGCACCTTGACCTCAGAGAAGCGCAGCGGCCCGTCCATCAGCACGAACACGATCGCGCCAGTCCAGCGCTTCCCGATCAGCTCAACCGCCTGGTGGTAGGCAGAGCAGCAGGTCTCGCGCCGCGCACCGACCGACTCCCCCTCCTCCACTATGGCCTGGCGAGAGGCCATGACGAACATCGTAGACCCCTAGGCGGCGATCGACAGCCGAGACTCTTCGCTCGAGCCGTCCAGCGGGACGTCGCCCGCGCGCGTGACCAGGTTGGAGAACGTCGCGAGCGCGACGTGGGCGACGGTCTCGAGGATCTGCTCGTCGTCCCAGCCGGCCTCGCGGGCCTCCTCGTGCTTGTGGTGCGGGGGCGCGCCGTCGCTCTCCAGGAGCGCCTTGACGAAGCGCAGCAGGACGGCCTCGCGCTCGTCGCGCGAGTCGAACTCGCGCGCGAGGGCGATCTCGTCGAGGCCGAGGCCGGCGTCGCGGGCCGTGCGCTGGAGCGTGCTCAGGCCGTACTCGCTGTTCTGGTGCTCGGCCACGGCGAGCGCGATGCGCTGCTGGGTGGCGTAGGGCAGCGAGCCGTTGCGCAGCTCGGAGCGGAAGCGGGCGTAGGCGCGCAGTACGGCCGGGGAGCCGGCCAGTACGCCGATGAAGTTCGGAAGCTGCCCACCGCCGGAGAGCGCGCCCTTGAGGATCGGAACGCTGCGCTCGGGGGCCGTCAGCTCATCGTGGACCTGGAACCTGCTCTCCTTGGTCTTCATCCCGCTTCACTTTCTGCTCATGCCTTACGGCCGGTAAGTATACGCGACAAAGGCATGCCGAGCAGGCCAAAACGGCGCTCGCGAGAGCGCCTCGGCGGCGTAGCAGTGGAGGGTGACTACCCGTGCGCGGTGCCGGCGGCGACAGCCACCAGCAGGAGCCCGAGCAGGAACGCCCAGAGGGCGATGCGGTCGGGCTGGGCGAGCTGTGCATCCATCACCGGGCGGCGCCGTCGGGCGGGCGTCGGGTGGCCGGTGATCGTGATGGTGCGGCGCTCGGGGCGCACGGCCGGCGTGCGGGGCTCGGACTCGGCCCGGCGCTCCACGCCGTCGTGCTCGCCGACATCCGGGCCGCGGCGCTCGAAGCGGCCGCGGTGCGGCGCCTGGCGCTCGGGGTGCAGCTGGACGGGCTCGGAGACGTCGGTCGAGTCGTCCTCGAGGCGCTCGGCAACCTCGATCTTCCGCTCCCACTGGAGGAGAACCGCTTCCCTGCTCATTTGATTGTCTTCCTCCCGCAGAGCGCGGGCACCGGCTGAATGCATCGGCTCTCTCTCTTGTGGCCTGCGGGGTTAGCTGACGGGCTCGCGCTGAAAGAGTTGCGCTACGAGCGGTGCTCGATTCGCCCCTGGCCGGTGGCCAACTTTTGGTTCCCCCACGCCCCACTTGCCGGGTGGGACTTCGGCTTGGATAGACGCGGCCATGCTAGCAGCACAGCGCACGCCCCGGACGGAAAAAGCGCCGCAAGGAGCGCGGGTTTCCGTAACGGCCCGCGCGGGCTACTGACCGGCGACCTGAGCGACGTAGCCGGCCACGTACTCGGCGTCCTCGCCGGTGAGCAGACCCTTCGGCATGCGCTGCTGGCCGGTGCCGCCGTTCTTGATCGCGTTGAGCACGCGTTGCTTGTCGACGCCGCCGAGCTCGTCGAGGTTGGGGCCGGTGACGCCGTGCGCCTGGACCGCCGCGAGCGTGTGGCAGCTCTTGCAGTTGGCGATGAACAGGGTCTTGCCCTCCTCCTGGGCGTGCGTGGCCTGCTCGGTGCGGAGCGGACCGACGCCGCCCTCGGACTCGCCCCGCCCGGCGATCACTGCGGCCGGGACGGCGATGCCCAGCCCGACGTAGAGGATCACGATCGCGAACGTGAACAGGCGACCGCCGCGGGTCAGGTAGGCCTCGCGAGCCGCGCCGGGGCCGCCCGAGAAGGCGATGAAGATCACCGTCAGCCCGAGGACGATGAAGGGCACGAGGACCAAGAGGACTTCCATCGAGGGCGGCACTCTACCTGCCGAGGACGCGGAGGATTGCCGCGGAGCTACGCGGCGTCGGCTGCCGCGCGGCGGGCCCGCTTCCAGCTGCCGTAGGCGGCGAAGACGTCACTGAGCGTGGGCAGCTCGTCGTCGTCGGCGGCGTGCTGCTGGTAGTCGACCATCAACAGGCGCTCGGGGCGCTGGCCCTCGTTCTCGGCGACCTGACGGATCGCCTTGCGCACCTCGCCCTTGGTGGCGTCACCGTCGCCTCCGGACCGCTTGGCCTCGTGGGCGAACACACCGGCGGCGCTGCCACGGGCGCCGGGCTCGGCCGACGGCGTCGGCCGGCCGCGACCCACGCCCACGAGCAGCCGGCAGTGCGGGCAGCGGAGCGGCTCCTTCGGCCAGTCCACCCCCACGCGCCGCTCGACCAGCAGGTGGCAATGCGGGCAGTAGCCGTCCTCGGCCGCCTTCGAGCCACGGCGGGCCGGCTTGCTGCGTGAGGCGGATGAGGTACGAGCGGCTGACGGCAACTAAGAAACCCCTGACTACAGGGCTAATCGCCGGGGCAAGCCCTCCGCAAACCCGAACTTTCGGCTAGGTATCGACCGCGGCGGCCACGCGCGGCGCGCGGGCTCCAATAGGAAAGGCCCCTTGCGGGGCCCTTCCCTTAGCCGGCCGATAAGCCGGATTTCGTCTCGAGCAGCCATCCATCTCGGCGGACAGTCTGTGGACCGCCGCCGGGGCCGTGCGGCCCTGCGGCCTACCTGGAGCTCGGCGGGCAGCGTCAGCGCTCCTGCTTGGCCTTGCACCGGGTGGGGTTTGCCTGGCCGCCGCGTCGCCGCGACGCCGGTGCGCTCTTACCGCACCTTTTCACCCTTGCCGGCACCGGGCTCACGTGAGGCCCGGCGCTTAGGCGGTTTGTTTCTGTGGCACTTTCCCGCGGGTTTCCCCGGGTCGGCTTCCCGACCACCCCGCCCTGCGGTGTCCGGACTTTCCTCGAGGGGCCGGTTGTCTCTCCGACCCTCCCGCGGCTGCTTGGCCGGCAGCGTTCAATTCTAGAGCCGCACTGGAGTGCCGACCAACGCCGGCAACAAAGGGCCCGGCTTCCACGAAGTTGTCTTTTGCCCCCTATAGCGCGGTTAACGTCAACCTCGTGGCGGGCGGAGCCGGCGGCGGCCTGCGCCTACGACAACGTTGTGCCGCAGTTGCCGCAGCTGGCCTGGGCGCCCTCGGCGTGCATTGTTGCCGCGCAGACGGGGCACTCCGTTTCGCCGGAGGCGTGCGCGCTGCGCCAGCGGCTCTCCAGCAGGTCCTCGAGGGTGCGGCGGCGCTCCGCGACGCTGGGCGTGAACAGGCTCGTCGCCGGGGCGTCCATCACCGCGGCGCTCATGAGACCCTCCGGCACACGCCCACCACCCGGCCGAGCACCTGTACGTCGGTCGTGCGGATCGGTTCCAGGGCGTCGTTCTCCGGCTGGAGGCGTACGTGGTCGGCCTCGCGGAAGAAGCGCTTGACGGTCGCCTCGGACTCGTCTCCCACCAGCGCCACCACGATCTCGCCGTCGCGGGCGGTCTCCTGGCGGCGCACGATCACGTAGTCCTCGTCGAGGATGCCGGCGTCCTTCATCGAGTCGCCCTTGATGCGCAGGATGAACTCGCCGTCGTCGCCGCCGGCGATGCCCGGCACGGGCACGTACTCCTCGATGTTCTCCTCGGCCAGCACCGGCGCGCCGGCGGCCACGGCACCGACCACGGGCAGTCCGCCCCTGACCGTCTGCTTGGCCTTGTCGACGAGAACCTCGATCGCGCGCGGCTTGGTCGGGTCGCGCCGCAGCAGGCCGAGCCGCTCGAGGTTGCCGAGGTGCGCGTGCACGGTCGACGACGAGGTGAGCCCGATGGCCTTCCCGATGTCGCGCACGGTCGGCGGATAGCCATGCTCGCCGACGTAGCGCTTGACGAAGTCGAAGATCTCCTGCTGACGCTTGGTGAGGTTCAGCTCGACCATCGAGATGCTCCCTTGGGCCGGTTTCGGTGTCCTGATCCGAACATGTGTTCGCAGAGTACCCGGCCTGTCGGACGGCTTCAAGGACGTGCCGGGGCGGCCCCAGATGCGGCTCTATACTCACGCTCCACGCGCCTGTGGCGGAATTGGTAGACGCGCAAGGTTGAGGGCCTTGTCCTGCTTATGCGGGGTGGGAGTTCGAGTCTCCCTGGGCGCATCGGGAAGTACCGGCTACACCGACAGTCCCACGGCTTCGAGGGCCTCCTCGTGGCTGAAGTAGTCGCGGACCTCGATGGCCTTCCCGTCCCGCACGGTGACCACCTGTGCGAGCGGCTGCTCGAGCGTGATGCCGCTGCCGCTCCCCTTTCCCCGCACGACGAACGCGACCACCACCTGATCTCCGACTTCGCGGATATCGACGACGTCGGACTCGAACTCTTCGTAGAGGTCGTGCAGGTCACCCAACCAGCGGCGCATGCCCTCGTGCCCTCGGATGACGCCGTCCTCTCCCTCCATGGCCTGCTGGATCGCCGCCCGGTATTCCCCGGATGGGTGGACCTCCGCGAGGAGTGCCTCCACATCACCGCGCACGACCGCCCGATGAATCCTGAGGACCATCTCCACGTTCTCTTGCGACATCGCTACCCCGACGGCCGGTTCTTCCGTCCGGTCGCCACGAAGCTGACGCAGTCGCCCTGGTTCTTGAAGACGCCGTAGCTGCGCCAGCCGCCGTTCTTGCAGGCGTCCTTCGAAGGCAACGGCGAGGCGTCGATGACCGTCACGTCGCCGGTGCCCTCCTCGTTCGCGGGAACCCCGTCGGGTGGAGGACATGTGGTGGGCAGAGCCGAGACAACGCTCCAGCCCACCCCGTCGCCGACGGCGCCGTGGTCCTCGATCTGGATGACGATTCCCGCCGGTGCCGGTGGGCCCAGCGAAAACGGGACGACGACGGTCGCGCGGTCGCCGCTGACACCCAGGCAGGAGACCGCGAATGTCCCGAGCTCGCCGGCCCCCAGGTAAACGACGCCGACGCTGCCCGTCGGATTCTCGCCCGATGGGCCGCTGTGGACATCGAACGTGAAGGCGAAGTCACCGCGAGTGTTACCCGTGGTGAACGCGCCGGTCACCGAGTCCTGGGTCGCCTGACCAGCCGCAGGCGACGCCATCACGCCGGCCACTGCTATCGATGCGGCGACGATCGTCCTCATCGGTGCACCGCATGGCCTACACCCGTGCCGAGGGCGAGTCAACACCCAGGCGGCAACCCGGCAGAACGGCGAAGATGTCGCCATGGCCCTGCTCAGTCAGATGTTCCGCACCGCGGCCATCACCGGCCGCACCGACACGATCAACGCATGGTTCGCCGGCCGGCAAGGCGGCCGCTGGGCCGAGCAGACGGTTCGCTCCGCCTTCCCGAACCTGCCCGGCGATCGGCAGCGCGACATCGCGGACCTGAGGCGGCGAGGCGTGCTGACCGGGGCGGAGGCCGAGGCACTGCGCGCGCGGCTCGGCGTTTGATCGGCCTGACGACACTGCTGGCCGTGGCCGCGGCCACGGCGAGTCCGTACTTCCAGGCGCCCTTCGAGGTCCGCTCGAACGGCTACGACTTCGGCCAGGCCCCGTCATGGACCCGAAACGGCGAGGTGCTCTCCAACGAGGACGACCGCCGGGGAATCCAGCAGGTCTGGCGCTCGCGCCTCGACGGCACCCGCAAGCGCTGCCTCACGTGCGGTCGCGTCAAGGGCTCGAACGGCTTCCCGCGCGAGCGGCCCCAGGGCGACTGGACCATGTTCTGCTCCTGGGCCCGCCAGCCCGTGCACCTCGGCGGCCCCTGCCTCGGCGGCTACGGCAGCGACCTCTACGTCATGCGCCCCGACGGGTCGAAGCCGGTTTGGCTCACGAACAGGACGAACCCGCCCGGCGGGATCCCGTACGACAACTACCACCCCTACTGGTCGCCGAACGGCAGGCAGATCGTGTGGACGCGCACCCGTGCATACCCGCTCGACCGGGGCGGCCAGAGGTGGGAGATCCTGCTCGCGGACTTCGTCGCGCCGCGGCGCGGCAAGCCCCGCCTCGCCAACGTCCGCGTCGTCGGCCCGGCCTTCGGCGTCTACGAGACCCAGCACTGGGGGCCCGACGGCAGCGGCTTCCTGTTCACGGCCTTCGGCCCGCGCCGCTCGCCCTTCCAGGCGAAGCCGCCCGGCTGGATGCACCAGCAGCTCTACTTCATGCGCCTCTACGGCCGCGGCGCCTCGCCCGCCCACCCGCGCGTCACGAAGATCGCCGACGACGCGCCGGTCTACCAGGAGCAGGCGATCTTCACCCCGGACATGCGCGCGGTGATCTTCATGAGCAACCGCAACGCGCCGGCGGGCTCTTGGTACAACCAGGTCGTCGCCGCCGCGCAGGCCGTGGAGTTCGACGCGCCCCTCGCGGGCTCCGTCGGCGGCCCGCAGTTCCTCGCCGACTTCTCCGACCCGGACTTCACGAGCGATCTGTTCATGGTCGACGTGCGCACCCACGCTCTGCGCCAGCTGACCGACTTCCACAACGTGATCCCCGAGTTCGACTGGA
>JBQGCL010000263.1:0-9835 GCA_052038485.1 Thermoleophilaceae bacterium
GCCGCCACGCCGAGCAGGCCGACGCCGAGCATCTGGCTCGACTTGGCGGACAGGTGCGCGCGCTGCCAGGGGCGTTCGGGAATCGAGTCGGCCGGCGCCTCCCAGCCGGGCGGGAGGGCGGCGACGAGATCGCGGGCCGAGGTGCGCTGATCCCCGGCGAGGTCGGGATGCTGGTCGAAGTAGCGCGCATACCGAGCACCGAGCCGGCGGTCATAGCGCCGCCAAGCCGACTCGCACTCGGCGTCGATCGCCGGCCGCGTCCAAGCGGCGAGCGCACCGGCCGCCGGAGCGGGCTCTGGCGGAGCGGGCGCGGGTTCGGGAGGAACGGGCACCGGCGGAGCGGGCGCGGGTTCCGGCGGAGCGGGCTCCGGCGGAGCGGCTGCGGGCTTGACGGGGGCGGGTGGAGCGGGCTCCGGAGCGGGTTTCGGAGGAGGAGCGGGCTCGGGCGGAGCCGGCGCGGGCTTCGCGCGCGCGGGCGCCGGTGGAGCAGGTTCTGGCGGAGCGGGCGCCGACGTGGCACGCGCGGGCGCGGGTGGAGCGGGCGCGGGCTTGGCGAGCGCGGGCGGAGCGGGCTCCGGCGGAGCGGGCGCGGGCTTGGCGCGTGCGGGTGCGGCCGGCTCTGCGGCGGCGGGTGCCGGCGCGGGCGCTGCTGCCGCGACTCGGCTCGCCCCCCATGCGATTCCCGCCGTCGCGAGTAGGCCCAGGAAGGCTCCGATTCGGCGGCCGGTTTCGTAGGTGGTGTCGCCGGCGTCGTCGATTGCGATGTCGGGCATGTCGATCAGCCGGAAGACGATCAGCAGCGCGCCGAGGGCCGCGACGGCGCCGGTCGCCGCCACCAGCTCGGCCGGCGGGGCGACGAACAGCGACACCACCAACACCGCGATCGCCAGCGCCGCCACCAGCACCAGCAGGACGTCGATTCCGCTGAACGCCTCCCAGGCGTTCATGTTGTCGCGCCCGACCGTGATCACCTGGCCGGTGCCGGGCACACGGGCTCGGCCGTTCAGCCCGAACCACGGCAGGAACAACGCGAGCAGCAGCAACAAACCGCTTGCACCGGCCAACAGCTCGCCGGGGCCGGGGCGCCTCGTGGCCATCGCGCGGAGACTCTAACCCGCTCGCCATACTCCCCAGCCGGTCATGGGCGACTCCGAGCAAGGCCTCGATCCACTCGCCGAGCTCGACGCGCTCGTCGACGTCGGCCGTCGCGCCCCCGGCAGTGACGCCGAGCGCCGCGCCGCCCACCACCTGAAAGCCCGCCTCGAGTCGCTTGGCCGGACCGTGTCGATCGAGCCCTTCGCCGCCTACCCCAACTGGCCGCTCGCCTACCTCCTGCTCGCCTCGGCCTCGATCGCCGCCAGCGTGCTCGCCGTCTACGTTCCGATCGCGGGCGCCGCGCTCGCGCTCCTCGCCGCCGTGCTGCTCTTCCTCGACGCCGGCCTGCTGATCCCCACCGTCCGCCGCCTGCTCGGCCGGCGCGCCTCCCAGAACGTCGTCTCCTGGAACGACACCGGCAAGCCGGGCACGCTCGTCCTCGTAGCCCACTACGACGCCGGCCGCGCCGGCATCGTCCACAGCGACGCGGTCGCCCGCCGCCGCGCGCCCCTCCGGCTGGGCGGCCTCCAGCTCGTCTTCTGGGCCCAGCTAGGCGTCCTCGCCGCCGCCCTGCTGCGCCTGATCGGCATCGACGGCACCGCCCTCACCGTCGCCCAGTTCGTGCCGACGTTCGTGCTGATCGTCGCCGTCGCCCTGCTCGCCGACGTCGCGCTCGCCGGCACCAAGGCCGGCGAGAACGACAACGGCTCGGGCACCGTCCTCGCGCTGCGCCTCGCCTCCGAAGCCCACCCCGAGCACTTCGACGTCCACGTCCTGCTCACCGGCGCCGGGACTGCCGGCGCCGCGGGGTTCAAAGCCTTCCGGGAGCGCCACGACCTGCCGCACGACAGCACCGTCTTCCTCAGCCTCGACAAGGTCGGCTCGGGCGAGGTGCGCTACACCGGCCGGGAGGGCGCGCTGCTCACCACCAAGACCCACCCCCAGCTCACGGCGCTCGCCGACGACGCCACCCCGCTCGTCAGCCGCTCGACCGGCGACGCCTCGGCCGCCACCGGGTACGCCGCCATCACGGTCACCTGCCGCGACCGCCTCGACTACGCGTCCGGGCGTGTGCACCAAGAAGCGCTCGAGCAGGCCGAGGCCTTCTGCCTCGAGCTGATCGACCGCCTCGACGAGGAGGTCGGCCCCAGCCTCGCCGACCCGCCGGAGGAGACCGCGCTCAGCGAGCCGTGAGCTCGGCCGCCCGTGCCGCGAACCAGTCGAGCGCCGCCGGGTTGGCGAGCGAGTCGCGCGAGGCTGCCGACCCCGGGTCCGCGCCCTGGAGGATGCGCTTGACCGGCACCTCGAGCTTCTTGTTCGAGAGCGTGCGCGGCACCTCGTCGATGCGGTGGATCGCGTCGGGCACGTGGCGCGGCGAGCAGTGCTCGCGCACCCGTCGGCGGATCTCGTCGACGAGCGAGTCGTCGAGCTCACCCGAAACGACCACGAACAGCACGATCCGGTCGTCCACGTCGACGACCAGCGAGTCGAGCACCGCCGGCAGGGCCTCGACCGCCGAGTAGATCTCGCTCGTCCCCATCCGCACGCCGCCGCGGTTGATCGTCGAGTCCGAGCGGCCGTAGATCACCGCCGAACCGCGCTCGGTGATCTTGATCCAGTCCCCGTGGCGCCACACGCCCGGGTACATCTCGAAGTAGCTCTCGCGGTAGCGCGACCCGTCCGAGTCGTTCCACAGGAACAGCGGCATCGAAGGCATCGGCCTCGTGATCACGAGCTCCCCCACCTCGCCGACCAGCGGGCGCCCATCGGGATCCCACGCCTCGACCGACGCGCCGAGCGCGCGCGCCTGGAGCTCGCCCGCCCTCACCGGCAGCAACGGGCACGCGCCCACGAACGCGGTGCACAGGTCGGTGCCGCCGCTCGTCGAGAACAGCCAGACGTCGCCGAGCTTGTCGTAGACCCACTCGAACCCCTCCGCCGGCAGCGGCGACCCGGTCGATCCCACGCTGCGCAGCGCCGGCAGCTGCGTCGGCGACACGCCCGCCTTCATGCACGCGCCGATGAAGCCGGCCGACGTGCCGAAGCACGTCACCCCCGCCGAAGCCGCGAACTCCCACAGCCCGTGCGGGTCGGCCTGACCGTCGTAGAGGACGATCGCCGCGTCGGCGAGCAAACCGCCGACCAGGAAGTTCCACATCATCCAGCCTGTCGTCGTGTACCAGAAGAAGCGATCGCCGGGACCGAGGTCCGAGTGCAGGTTCAGCTTCTTCAGGTGCTCGAGCAGGATTCCGCCGTGACCCTGCACGATCGCCTTCGGCAGCCCCGTCGTGCCCGACGAGAACAGCACCCAGAGCGGGTGGTCGAACGGCACCGGCTCGAACTCGAGCGGCGCCGGCTCGGCCAGCAGCGCGTCCCACCCCGACGGCACCATCACCGTGTGCTCCAGCGTCGGAAGCGCTGCCTGGAGCTCGGCCACCCGCTCGCGCCGGTCGAAGTCGCGCCCGCCGTAGCGATAGCCCTCGGTCGCAATCAGCAGCTTCGGCTCGATCTGGGCGAAGCGGTCCACGACCGTCGGCGTGCCGAACTCCGGGGCACAGGAAGACCAGATCGCCCCGATCGACGCGCTCGCGAGGAAGGCCACCACCGTCTCGGCCACGTTCGGCATGTAGGCGACGACCCGGTCCCCCCGCCCCACCCCGAGCCGCCGCAGGCCCGCGGCGCAGCGCGCCACCTGGTCGGCGAGCGAGTCCCACGACACCTCCGCCAGCGGCTGTGCCTCGCTCGCGTGGACGATCGCCAGACCCGACCGCCCGCGAAACACCCGCTCGGCGTAGTTGAGCGTGGTGCCCGGGAACCACTCCGCCCCGGGCATCTCGTCTCGCCCCAGCACGACCGAAGGCTCCGGCCCGAGCTCGTACAGCTCCCACAGCGAGCGCCAGAACCCGTCCAGATCCGAGACCGACCAGCGCCACAGCTCCTCATACGACGAGAAGCCGCGGTCGCGCATATAGCGCGCCAGCTTGGAGTCGGTCAGCAGCTGCTCTGACGGCTCCCACAGGACGGTTCCCTCGCGGCCGGGCATCGGGAGAGGATCCTATGGACATGCAACGCGTACTCGTGACCGGAGCGGCCAGCGGCATCGGCCGCGCGATCGCCGCGCGGCTGGAGGCCGACGGTGCGGCCGTTCTCGCCGTGGACCTCGAGCCCGATCCGGATGGGCCCGGGGACCCGTTCGAGGCCGACCTCACGACGCGCGAGGGCAATCGCGCCGCCGTCGACGCGGCGCTCGAGCGCCTCGGCGGGCTCGACGGCGTGGTCGCCAACGCCGGCGCCCAGCACGTCGCGCCGGTGCAGGACTTCCCCGAGGACGCCTGGGACCGGCTGATCGCGCTGCTGCTGACCAGCCCGTTTCTGCTTGCGAAGCACGCCTGGGAAGCGCTGACGGCGGCGGACGAAGGCCGCTTCATCGCGATCGCCTCGGCGCACGGGCTGGTCGCGTCGCCCTACAAGTCGGCCTACGTCGCGGCCAAGCACGGCGTGCTCGGCCTCGTCAAGACGCTGGCGCTGGAGGGCGCCGAGCACGGCCTGCTCGCCACCGCGGTCTGCCCTGGCTTCGTCCGCACCCCGCTGGTGGAGAGCCAGGTCGCCGACCAGGCGCGCACCCACGGCGTTCCCGAGGAGCGCGTGCTCGAGGACGTCATCCTCACGCCCCACGCGCTCAAGCGGCTGATCGAGCCGGACGAGGTCGCCGACGTCGTCGCGTTCCTCGGCGGCCCGGGAGGGCGCGCGTTCAGCGGAGCGGCGGTGCCGATGGACTTGGGCTGGACCGCGCACTGAGCCGCGCCTGACGGGCACGACGGCGGTCGTCCTCGTCGGCGACCAGCGGGCCCAGCAGCGCGCGGCCGAGCAGCGGCGCCACCCCCATCACCACGAAGGTCGCCCGCCACGAGCCGTGCGCCGCGAGCGCGCCGAGCGTGACGGGCACGAGTGCGCCCATGGCCCGCATCAGCGTGTTCTGCATCCCCATCGCGCGGCCAGCCTGGGCGCCGCCGGAGATCTCGGCCGCCGCGGTGAACGACAGCCCGTTCCAGCTCATCGCCAGCACGCCGCCGCCCATCAGCAGCGGCACCAGCACAGGGTCGGGCGCGTTCGCCAGCGCGGCCGCCGCCAGCAGCAGCGCGCCGGCGCCCGCCGCCAGGCTCCGAAACGGCGCGATGCGCTCGTCGCGGAGGTCCGACCAACGCCCGGCGATCACGCGCGCCGCGGCGCCGCCCAGCTGCACGAAGCCGAGCGCGATGGCTGCCTCGGTGGCCGACCAGCCCCGCTCCGTGTAGAGGTACAGCACGAGCAGCGAGGTCAGCCCGATCTGGCCGACGATCAGCAGGGCGCTCGCCACGCCGAGCCGCCAGATGCGCGGGTCGCGCGCGGCCGGGGGTGACGGCGGCGCGGCCGACTTGCGCGCCGGCGGGTCGCGCAGCCAGATCCCCGCGATCACCGACGACAGCACCAGCCCGGCCGACAGCACGAGCAGCGCCACGTCGAGCGAGAACCAGGCGGCGATCGTCGGCAGCGTGAACGAGCCGGCCGCCGTGCCGAGCTGCACGCTCGTCTGGCGCAGGCCGAGCGCGAGCCCGCGCTCGCGGCGCGGGAACCAGCCGAACACGGCGCGACCCGAGCCGCCGGTCGCGGCCGCGGCGAACAGCCCCGCAACGAACACGCCCGCCAGCAGCGCTCCGTAGCTCTCGGCGAGCACGACGGTCGCCAACGCCACACCGCCCACCGCCGGCCCGAGCGCGAGCACGGCGCGCTCGCCGATCCGGTCGACCAGCGCGCCCCAGGCGTACACGGTGAAGACGGTGCCGGCGCCGAACGCGGTGAAGACGCCCGTCACCTGCACCAGCGACAGCCCGAACGCGTGCTGAAGCGACGGAGCCAGCGCCGGTAGCCCGCCCTGCGCCGCCGCCATCGCCGCGGTCGACAGGGCGCCGATCGCGAGCACTGCCCAGCGGTAGCGGGGGGCCTCGTTCACCCCTTTGAATCTAGACGGGGGTGATCGGGTTCCGCTTGGCCGGCCAGGAGCGGTCGCGCGAGGCGTACGCGGAGAAGCGCCGGATCAGGTCGGAGCGCAGCTCGGCCGGCGCGACGACCGCGTCTATGACGAGCTCGGAGGCGAGATGGAGGATGTCGATCTCGGCCTTGTACTCGGCGCGCAGCTCCTCGGTCCGGCGCTCACGCTCCTCCGGGTCCTCGATCGCCTGGAGCTGGTTGTAGAAGACGGCGTTGATCGCGGCCTGCGGGCCCATGACGGCGATCTTGGCGTCGGGCAGCGCGATGCAGGCGTCGGGATCGAACGCGGGCCCGGCCATCGCGTACAGGCCGGCGCCATAGGCCTTGCGCACGATCACGGACAGCTTCGGCACGGTCGCCTCGGAGACCGCCGAGATCATCTTGGCGCCGGCGCGGATGATGCCCTGGCGCTCGACCTGCGTGCCGATCATGAAGCCGGGCACGTCTGCCAGGAACAGCAGCGGAACGTTGAACGCGTTGCACGTCCAGATGAAGCGCGCCGCCTTGTCGGAGGAATCCACGAACAGCACCCCGCCGCGCTGCTTGGGCTGGTTGGCGACGATCCCGATCGCGCGGCCGTCGAGCCGCGCGTAGCCGACGATCAGCTCCTTGGCCCAGCGCTTGTGGACCTCGAGGAACGACTCGGCGTCCACCAGCGCGTCGATCAGCTCGAGCATGTCGAACGGCGTGTTCTCGTCGGCCGGGATCCCGGGCCGTGCGCCGGCCGGCTCGGCGGGCGGAGCCGTCGGCGGCTCCTCGCGCCAGTTGACCGGGAAGTAGCTCAGATAGCGCTTGGCGAGGTCGATGCCCTCCTCGTCGGACTTGACGAGGAAGTGCCCGCAGCCGGACACGCCGGTGTGCATGCGGGCGCCGCCCATCTCCTCGAGCGTCACGCTTTCGCCGATCACCATCTCCGCCATGCGGGGCGAGCCGAGGTACATCGAGGCGTTGCCGTCCCGCATGATCACGACGTCGCAGAAGGCCGGGATGTAGGCGCCCCCGGCGGCGCTCGGGCCGAACAGGATGCACACCTGCGGCACGACGCCCGAGAGCCTCACCTCGGTGTGGAAGATCCGTCCCGCGCCGCGCCGGCCCGGGAACATCTGGACCTGGTCGGTGATGCGGGCCCCGGCCGAGTCGACCAGGTAGATCATCGGCACCAGGTGCTCGAGCGCCTGCTCCTGGATGCGGATGATCTTCTCGACGGTCTTGGGGCCCCAGGAGCCGGCCTTCACGGTCGGGTCGTTGGCCATCACGGCGACCGGCCGGCCGCCTACGGCCGCCATGCCGGTGACCACGCCGTCGGCCCCGAAGCCATCCTGCTCCCAATTGGCGAGCAGGGCGTCCTCGACGAAGGTGTCGGGGTCGACCAGCCGCGCCACCCGCTCCCGGACGGGCAGCTTCCCCTGCTCCTGCGACTTGTCGCGATGGCGCTGCGGACCCCCGCCGCGCGCCCGCTCGAGCGCCTCTTCCAGGTCGGACATGGCTGGGATGAATCTACTAGCGAGCGCTGCGCAGCTGGCCGCGCAGCCAGCGGCGCACCAGCGTGTTGCGGGCGTAGACCGCGCCCGCGCCGATGCCCGCTCCGAGCGCTCCCAGCGCGAGCGGAGCCATCGGCGTGCCGCCGACCATCAGCAGCCCGATGCCGATCCCGGCCTCGGCCCCGATGATCGCGGCGACCGCCTCGCGAGGCGCGCGCCGGCGTTGAGGTAGACGTCGCATGGGCACAGCCCTTCTACCCGGCACGGGCCGGTCCTCTCCGGTGGGCGGGCGATTGCAAGTAGCCTCCCGCACATGTCACTGGTCCTAACAGAGGACCGCGGTGCGGTCCGTCACCTCGTTCTGAACCGTCCCGAAAAGCGCAACGCGCTCAACGGGGAGACGATCGCCGAGCTCGGCAGCGCGATCGAGCTGGCCGCCGCCGACTCCGACGTTCGCGTGCTCGTGATCCGCGGCGAGGGCGCGATGTTCTCCTCCGGAATGGACCTCAACGACCTGCGCGACCTGTCCGAGGACTCGAGCAGGCTGCGCACGTTCCGCCGTCCCCTGCTGGCCTGGTGGAACCTGCTCGAGGAGATGCCGAAGCCGACCATCTGCCAGATCCACGGCGCCGCGCTCGGCGGCGCCTTCGAGCTCGCGCTCGCGTGCGACTTCCGCACGATGGCCGAGGACGCGGTGGCCGGCATCATGGAGGTCCGCATCGGCCTGCTGCCTGACGTCGGCGGCTGCTCGCGGCTGCCGGCCGTGGTCGGGCTCGGCAACGCCAAGGAGCTGATCATGACCGGCAAGGTGATCGACGGCCGCGAGGCGCACCGGATCGGGTTCGCGAACCGGATCGCCCCGGCGGCCGAGCTCGACGCGACGACCGAGGCGCTCGCCAACGAGCTGCTCGCCTGCGCGCCGCGCGCCGTCGGGCTGGCCAAGCGCGTGCTCGACGCGGCCGCCAAGCCGGCGCTCGCGCTCACGCTGGAGCAGGAGGTGGCGGCGCAGGAGACGCTGGCGGCCACCGAGGACTTCGCCGAGGGCGCGCGCGCGTTCTTCGAGAAGCGCGACCCCGACTTCGCCGGGCGCTGAAAGCTGAACCGCGGCACCCGGGCTCGGCCGGGTGCGCACGGTCCAATTGCCGGGGCTGGGTCCGGGGGAAACCCACTTCTGTGCCGAAAACCGGCCCCGGCGCTACATAAATGGGGTACCTGGGATCCGGCCGCCGTAAACGCTACCTCGGCGCCCGAGCGGCATAGGTGACGGCGGCAGCCGCGACCAGGGACAGCCCGCCCGCCGCCGCCCACGCGGCCGCGTAGCCGATCTCTGACGACAGCAGCCCGTACGCCAACGGCCCGAACGCCGCGCCGACGTAGATGCCGGTCTGGGAGATGCCGGTGGCGGCGCCCGGCGCCTCGCGGTGGAGGTCCACCACCGCCAGGTTGAACAGCCCCGGCCATCCCCACCCGAACGCGAACGCGACGAACGCGCCGAGCACGAACGGAGCCGGCTCGCCGATTGCGAGCAGCGCGAACCCGCCCGCGCCGACGACCATCAGGGCAACCATCGTCGAGAAGCCGTAGTCGCGCCGGCGGTCGGCCCGGTGACCGACGATGATCCGCGCCACGAGGCTGAGGCCGCTGCCCGCCGCGGCGAGCAAGCCGGCCGCGCCCTCGGCGATCCCGGCGTCCACGGCGGAGGCGACCAGGTACGCGCTCAGCGCGCACGGTCCCGCGGAGGCGAGCGCCGCGCCCACCGCCGTGAGGATCAGCTTGCGGCTCGGCCGCGGCGGCCGGTCGCGCTGGGGCGGTGCCGCGAGCTGCGAGCCGGCTCGGCGCATCGCGGCCGCGAGCCCGAGCACCACACCCGCGCAGATCGCGAACGTCGCGCGCCAGCCCAGCGGGAGCGCCAGCACCGGCAGGGCGAGGCCGCTGACCAGCACCGCGGTCGGAATCGCCGACTGCTTGATCCCGAACGCGAGCCCCTGGCGGTCGAGCGGCACCTGGTCCGCCATGAACAGGTTGATCGCGGGCTGGCAGACCGAGTTGACCACTCCGGCGAGCCCGAGCAGCACGAGCAGGACCGGCAGCGACCAGGCCAGCAGCCCGCAGGCGAGCAGCAGCCCCGCGGTGCCGACCACGCAGCCGCGCATCGCCCGCAGCCCGCCGACCCGCTCGCCCAGCCGGCCGCCGGGGCCCGCCCCGACCGCGCCGGCGGCGAAGAACACGGT
>JBQGCL010000264.1:0-6839 GCA_052038485.1 Thermoleophilaceae bacterium
AGCAAGCCGATCGCGGACTCGGGCGTGCCGAAGCTCGGCGAGCCCGACTGCATGTCGGTGTTCGACAGGAACGAGCCGAACACGACCGGGCAGCCCGGCTGGACGAGCTGGGTCAGCGCGATCCCGGAGAGCGCCTCGGCCATCTGCTGCACGAGCGTCGCCGGGATCGAGACGGGCGACATCGCGCCCATCAGCAGGAACGGCGTGACCACGACCGCCTGGCCGCGGCGGTTGTACTCGAGCATCGCGCTGAGCATGCGGTCGTCCCAGCGCAGCGGCGAGTTGCAGTTGATCAGCGAGATCGAGACAGGGTTCTTGTCGATCGTCTCGCGGCCGCCGAACAGGATCTCGCCCATCGCGATCGTGTCGCGCGCGTTCTCGGCCGAGATCACCGAGCCCATGTAGGGCTTGTCCGAGAGCGTCTGGAGCGCGTAGACCATGTCGAGGTGGCGCGAGTCGAGCGGCCGGTCCTCCGGCTCGACGATCGTGCCGCCCGGCGAGTCGAGCTCGTCGAACGCCTGGGACAGCTTCACGAAGTTCTCGAAGTCGGCCATCTTGGCGTCGCGGCGTACGTCGCCCTCGCGCACGAAGGGCGGGCCGTAGACCGACGCGAACGCCATGTGGTTGCCGCCTACGTGGATCGTCTTGTCGGGGTTGCGGGCGACCAGGTCGAACTCGCGCGGCGCCTTGGCGACCTGCTCGAGCACGAAGTCGGGGTCGAGGAAGACCTTGCTGTCCTCGACCTTCTGGCCGGCCTTGGCGAAGTACTCGACGGCCTCCGGGAGCGCGAACTCGACTCCGAGCTCGGTGACGATCCGCCGCCAGCCGCCGTCGAGGGTCTCCATCGCCTCTTCGCTGAGGATCTCGTAGCGCGGCAGATCGTTGACGTACATGGCAGCCGAAGTAATATATCTCTCGTGGAACAAGAGTTCCAGGGGGACGAGCGCCCGGAGGCAGCGGCCGCCGGGACCCAGGTGATCGACCGCGGCGCGCAGCTGCTCGCGCTCGTGCTCGAGTCCGACGCCCCGCGCGGGCTGACCGATCTCGCCGCCGACGCGGGCCTGCCGAAGAGCACCGCGTCGCGCCTGCTCGGCGCGCTCGAGCGTCACGGTTTGGTCGAGCAGCAGGGCGAGCGCGGGCGCTTCCGCGCCGGCCCCGTGCTGCTGCGCTTCGCCGGCCGCGGCGCCGCCGGGCGCAACCTGGCCGAGCTGGCCGAGCGCCCGATGGCGGCGCTCGCCGAGGCCACCGGGGAGACGATCAACCTCGCGGTGCCCGGGCCGAACGGCGTCGAGCACCTCGCCCAGGTGGAGAGCCGCCACTACCTCGGCACCACCCAGTGGGTCGGGCGGCGGGTGCCCTACCACGCCTCGGCCAACGGCAAGGTGCTGCTCGCGTTCGGCGCCGCGCAGCTGCCGCAGGAGGGCGCGCTCGAGCCGCTGACCTCGCGCACGCTCGTCGACCCGATCCAGCTCGACAGCGATCTCGAGCGCGTCCGGCGCGACGGCTTCGCGTCCGCCACCGACGAGCTCGAGCTGGGGCTGTGCGCCGTTGCGGCGCCGGTCCACGACGAGACGGGCCGCGTGGTCGCGGCGCTGAGCGTCTCGGGTCCCACGCTGCGGCTGACGCCGCGGCGGATCGGGGAGCTGCGTCCGATCGTCATCAAGCAGGCCAGGGCGCTGAGCAGGCAGCTCGGGCACCGACCGGAAGGAGTGCACGCCGCGTGAGTCACGACGAGCTTCTCACCACGCTCTACGAGGAGACCCTGGTAGGCAACGCGCCGGCCGTCGCCGACGGCGTCAACCAGGGGCTGGCCGACGGGCTCGAGCCCGAGCGCATGCTCTACGACGCGCTGATCCCGTCGCTCGAGGAGGTGGGCGCGCGCTTCGAGCGCGGCGACTACTTCGTGCCCGAGATGCTGATCGCCGCGCGCGCGATGCAGGGCGCGCTCGACATCCTGCGGCCGCTGCTGGCCGAGACCGGCACCAAGCCGGTCGGCACGTTCCTGATGGGCACGGTCAAGGGCGACGTGCACGACATCGGCAAGAACCTCTGCAACATCATGCTGGAGGGCGCCGGCTTCGAGGTGATCGACCTGGGCGTCAACGTGGCGCCCGAGACGTTCGTCGAGCAGATTCAGGCCAACGAGCCCGACATCGTCGGCTTCTCGGCGTTCCTGACGACGACGATGCCGATGTTCAAGGCCAACATCAACGCGCTCGAGAAGTCCGGGCTGCGCGACCAGGTGGTCGTGATGGTCGGTGGCGCGCCGGTCACGCAGGAGTACGCCGACGCGGTCGGGGCCGACGGCTACTCGGCAGATGCCTCGTCGGCGGTCAAGAAGGCCAAGGACCTGCTCGAGAAGCGCCGCGCGGCGGTGCCCGCCTAGCCATGGACACCGTCGTCAAGTCGGCCACGAAGACCGTCACGATCGGGTCGGGACAGCCGTTCTGCATCATCGGCGAGCGGATCAACCCGACCAGCCGCAAGAAGTTCTCCGAGGAGCTGCGCGAGGGCAACCTCGAGACGGTCGTCCTCGACATCGAGTCGCAGGTCGCCGCAGGGGCGGACATGCTCGACGTCAACGCCGGCATCCCGCTCGTCGACGAGGCCGAGCTGCTCGCGAAGCTGCTCACGCTCGTTCAGGAGAAGTGCGACCTGCCGATCTGCATCGACTCCTCTGTCGTCGAGGCGCTCGAGGCGGGGCTGGCGGTCTACGAGGGCAAGGCGCTGGTGAACTCGGTGACCGGCGAGGACGACCGGCTCGAGGAGATCCTCCCGCTGGTCGCCAAGCACGGCGCCGCGGTGATCGGACTCGCCAACGACGAGACCGGCATCCCCGAGACGCCCGAGCAGCGGCTCGAGATCGCGTCGAAGATCGTGCGCGTCGCCGGCGAGCACGGCATCCCGCCCGAGGACGTCGTGATCGACCCGCTGGCGATGACGGTGGGTGCCGACACCGAGGCCGTCACGACGACACTGCGCACGATCTCGCTGATCCGCGACGAGCTCGGCGTGAACATGTGCCTTGGGGCGTCGAACGTCTCGTTCGGCCTGCCCGACCGCCACGCCCTGAACGCCGGCTTTCTGCCGATGGCGATGGCCGCCGGACTGACCAGCGCGATCATGAGCACGGCGGACGTGGTCGTCGAGAGCGTGCGTGCGTCCGACCTGCTGCTCGGACACGACCCGTGGGGCGCGAACTGGATCGCGGCCCACCGCGCGCGCCAGGCGGCGTGACGATCGTCTCCGACGGCACCGAGCGCGCACGGGTCCGATTCGAGCCTGAGGGCGCCGAGGTGCGCGTGCCGGGCGGCACGCCCGTCTTCGACGCGGCCAGCTGGAACGGCATCGCGATCGACTCGACCTGCGGCGGCCACGGCACCTGCAAGAAGTGCAAGGTGCGTGTGCTCGAGGGCGAGCTGCCGGTCAGCTCGGTCGACCCGCGTGCGTTCACCCAGGAGGAGCTGCGCGACGGCTGGCGCCTGGCCTGCCGCGCGCCGGCCGTCGGCGACATCGTGATCGAGGTGCCGCCGCTCCAGACGCGCCCGAAGGCGGCGCTCGTCGGGGTGGGGCGGCACGTGATCCTGCGGCCGTCGGTGCAGAAGCGGCACCTCGTGCTGGAGGAGCCTTCGCTCGAGGACCAGCGCTCGGACGTCGAGCGGGTGACCGACGCGCTCGAGGACCTCGAGCCGCGCGTGAACCTCGGCGTGCTGCGCAAGCTCGGGCGCACGCTGCGCTCGTCCGGCTTCGACGTCACCGCGGTCGTCTGCGACGACGTGCTGATCGACGTCGAGCCAGGCGACACCACCGCGCGCCGATTCGCGCTGGCGTTCGACCTCGGGACCACGACCGTCGTCGCGAACCTGCTCGACCTCGAGACCGGGCAGCCCGCCGCGGTGCAGTCGATGCTCAACCGCCAGCAGCCGTTCGGCGCGGACGTGATCTCGCGCGTGTCGGCGACGATGCTCGACGAGGGGGCGCTCGACGCGCTCACCCAGCGCGCCCAGGAGACGCTCGCGCAGCTGACCCAGGAGGTCTGCGCCGAGGCCGGCGTCGACCCGGGCGAGGTCTACGAGATCACGCTGTGCGGCAACGTGACGATGGTGCAGCTGGCGCTGGGGATCGACCCCGAGCCGCTGTCGATGGCGCCCTTCATCGTCGCGACACACGACCTGCCCGCGTCGCTGCTCGCCGCCGACCTCGGCGTGCCGGTGCACGTTCGCGCGCCGGCATTCGTGTTCCCGTCGCTGGGCGCGTACGTGGGCGGCGACATCGTCGCGGGCATGCTCGCGACGGGGCTCACGCGCGACAAGCGGCTGCGGCTGTTCATCGACGTGGGGACCAACTCGGAGATCGCGCTCGGCAACCAGGACGGCGTGGTCGCGACGGCGGCCCCGGCGGGTCCGGCGTTCGAGGCGGCGCAGATTCGCTGCGGGATGCGCGCGGCCGAGGGGGCGATCGAGGGCGTCACGATCGAGGACGAGTCGATCTCGCTGGAGGTGATAGGCGACGTCGAGCCGATCGGGCTGTGCGGATCGGGGCTGGTCGACTGCGTGGCGGAGCTGGTCGGCGCCGGGCTGCTCGACCACTCGGGGCGGTACGTGACCGACGACGTCGCCTCCGAGGTATGCCCCGGGCTGGCCGACCGGCTGGTCACGATCGGCGAGGAGCGCGTCTTCGTCATGCACTGGCGCGGCGACGACCCGGCCGCCGCGATCTACCTGTCCCAGCGCGACGTGCGTGAGCTCCAGTTCGCCAAGGGCTCGATCGCGACCGGCTGGCAGATCCTGCTGGAGGAGCTGGGCGCCTCGCCCGACGACGTGGCGCAGGTGCTGCTGGCCGGCAGCTTCGGCGCCTACCTGCGGCCGGCCAGCGCGATCCGGATCGGGCTGGTGCCGCGGCTCACGCTGCAACGGATCGTGTCGGCCGGGAATGTGGCGGGCGAAGGCGCGAAGATCGCGGCATTGAGCCTGCGCGAGCGGGCGGAGGCACGCGCGATCGTGGACGAGGTGCGCTACGTGGAGCTGTCTGGCCGTACGGACTTCAACGACCGGTTCATCGACAAGCTGGCATTCCCGGGATGAGCCGGACCGGCGTCATCGCCTGCGGGGCGCTCGCGATCGGCGTGACGCAGATCGCGCGCCGGCGCGGCTGGGACCTCGACGTGCACCCGCTGCCCGCGCTGCTCCACAACCGGCCCGACCACATCACGCCGGCGGTCTCGGCCGAGCTCGAGCGGCTCGCGGAGCAGTACGAGCGGCTGGCCGTCGCCTACGCAGACTGCGGGACCTACGGTGCGCTCGACGAGCTGCTCGAGCGGTTCGACGTTGAGCGTCTCCCGGGCGACCACTGCTACGACGTGTTCGCGCACGAGGAGGTCCGCGCCGCGATGACCGAGCAGCCGGGCACCTACTTCCTGACCGACTTCCTCGCGCGCACGTTCGAGTACACGGTGCTGCGCGAGCTCGGGCTCGACCGGCACCCCGACCTGCGCGACGCCTACTTCGGCCATTACACGCGCGTGGTCTGGCTGGCGCAGCGGCCGACCGACGCGACGCGGGCGGCGGCGCAGCGGGCCGCCGACGCGCTCGGGCTCCCGCTGGAGGAGCGGCCCGTGGGGGACGCCGGGCTGGAACGGGCGCTCGAGGAGCTCGTCGGGCGGTGAAGCGCTACGACTTCGTGATCGTCGGCGGCGGCTCGGCCGGCAGCGTGCTGGCGAACCGGCTGTCGGAGGACCCGTCGGTGAGCGTGCTGGTGCTGGAGGCGGGCCGGTCGGACTACCCGTGGGACCTGTTCATCCACATGCCGGCGGCGCTGGCGTTCCCGATCGGCAACCGCTTCTACGACTGGCGCTACGAGTCCGAGCCGGAGCCGTTCATGGGCGGGCGGCGCGTGTATCACGCGCGCGGGAAGGTGCTGGGCGGGTCGAGCAGCGTCAACGGGATGATCTTCCAGCGCGGCAACCCGCTCGACTACGAGCGGTGGGCGTCGGGCGCGGGGATGGAGACGTGGGACTACGCCCACTGCCTGCCGTACTTCAAGCGGATGGAGAACTGCCTGGCGGCGGCGCCCGACGATCCGTTCCGGGGCCACTCCGGTCCGCTCGTGCTGGAGCGCGGGCCGGCGCAGGGCCCGCTGTTCGACGCGTTCTTCGAGGGCGTGCAGCAGGCCGGCTATCCGTTGACCGACGACGTGAACGGTTACCGGCAGGAGGGGTTCGCGGCGTTCGACCGCAACGTCCACGACGGGAGGCGGCTGTCGGCGGCGCGGGCGTACCTGCACCCGGTGATGCGCAAGCGCCGCAACCTCCATGTCAAGACGCGTGCCTTCGCCCGGCGCATCCTCTTCGACGGCTCCCGGGCGATCGGCGTGGAGTTCGGGCGCGGGCAGCGCGCACTGGCGGGAGAGGTGCTGCTCTGCGGTGGGGCGATCAACTCGCCGCAGCTGCTGCAGATCTCGGGGGTGGGGCCGACGTCGTTGCTCGGTTCGCTCGATGTCGACGTCGTCCATGACCTGCCCGGAGTCGGCGAGAACCTGCAGGACCACCTCGAGGTGTACGTGCAGCACTCGTGCCTCAAGCCGGTGTCGATGGCGCCGTACTTCGCGATGAGGCGGCGGCCGATGGTGGGGCTCCAGTGGCTGCTGCGCAAGACCGGCCCGGGGGCGACCAACCACTTCGAGGCGGGCGGGTTCGTGCGCAGCAACGACGAGGTCGGCTGGCCCAACCTGATGTACCACTTCCTGCCGATCGCGGTGCGCTACGACGGGACGCTGCCGCCGGGCGGGGGCGGGCACGGGTACCAGGTGCACGTGGGGCCGATGTACTCGGACGTGCGGGG
>JBQGCL010000265.1:0-8378 GCA_052038485.1 Thermoleophilaceae bacterium
GGAGCGGCCGCCGCGGTCACTCCGGCTGGGCTCGGCGCGGGGGCGGTCGGGCTCGGTGCGGTTCGCTCGCGTGCCGACAGGGCGGTCGCCTGCTCCTCCACGGCCGGGTCGGAGCCCCTCGCAAGCGCCCGCTCGGTCTCCTCGATCAGCTCGCTCGCCGACCCGTACCGCTCGGCCGGGTTCTTCGCCATCGCCCGGCCGATCACGTCATCCAGCTCGCGCGGCAGCTCGGGCTGGGTGTCGCTCGGCTTCGGCGGCGGTTCGGCCACGTGCGCGTAGAGCACGGCAGCCTCGACCTGCTTCGGGAACGGCACGCTGCCGGTGAGGCACTCGTACAGCACGCCGGCGAGCGAGTAGACGTCGCTCGCCGCGGTGGCCGACTCGCCGTTGATCTGCTCCGGCGAGATGTAGTCGAAGGTCCCGACGAAGTGCCCGGTCTTGGTCAGGCTCGCCTCCGTCGGTCCCTTGGTCAGCCCGAAGTCGGCCAGGAACGAGTGGTCGCGGCGTCCGACCAGCACGTTCTGGGGCTTGATGTCGCGATGGATCAGCCCCATCCCGTGCGCCTCGTCCAGCGCTTCGGCGACCGGCGCCAGGATCTTCAGCGTGCGGGCCACGTCGAGCTCGCGCGCGTTGATCAGCTCCTTCAAGGTCCGCCCGCGCACGAGCCGCATTGCGATGAACAGCCCCAGCTCGGTCTCGCCGGCCTCGTACACGGTCACCACGTGCGGGTGCTCCAGCCGCGCCTGCACCTGGCCCTCGCGCCGGAAGCGGGCGCGGAAGGCCATGTCGTTGCTCAGGTGCGCGGCGAGCAGCTTGAGCGCGACGACGCGGTCCAGCGACAGCTGCGTAGCCTCGTAGACCGTGCCCATGCCGCCCTGGCCGAGCACGCCGTCGATCCGGTAGCCGGCAAGTGTCGTTCCCTGCGGAAGCATCCGATGCGACGAACGTACACGCTTGCGGCCGCCCCGGATACGTGTTCAACTAGCCCTGGGCGGTCGAGCGATCGGCCGCCCGTCCATCGGCTGTGACTCGTTTGGCCCATACCCGCCCCCACCGTCTGCTCGCGGCACTCACCGTCGGGTGCGCGATCGGCTTGGCCCTGCCCGCACTCGCTGCGGGACAGGTGAGCAACGACAACTACCTCGACTCGATCGGTCTCAACTCGCCCGGCACCACGCTGCCCGGGGTGTCGTCACGCCCGAACGACACGATTGTCGGTGCGACCGCACCGCAGGCAGACATCCTCGAGGGCCGTGCAGGAGGTCCGATCGCGGAGAATATCGGCTGTCTGCGGACCGGCTTCCCGCAGGTCGACTTCGGCAGCACCGTCTGGTACGACATCTTCCCGCATCGGCCGGGGAACCTGCGGCTGGTCGCTGAGGCGTCGGCCTTCGGAGCGGTCGTCGGCGTGATGCCATATGACCGCAACACGTTGATCCCGAACCTCGGCGCCTTCCGCTGCGCGGTGGCGAGCCTCGGCACCGCGATCCTCGACTACCCCTTCCGGCTGCAGGAGGGCGCGGCATACACGATCCAAGTCGGCGGATTCTCGGGTAACCAGGGTAACTTCAGCCTGAACGCCTACTTCGACCCCGATACGGACCGAGATGGGGTGCTCGACAGCGGCGACTCCTGTCCGAGCCAGGGCGGCGCGGGGCTGATCTCCGGCTGCCCGGACAGCGACGGCGACGGCGTCATCGATCGCAACGACCGCTGCCAGGGCGCCGCGGGACCGGCTTCCCAGGCCGGCTGCGCCGATCGAGACCGCGACGGAACCATCGATCCCGACGACGCGTGCCCGCGAGAGAGTACGCGGCGCAAGCGCGACCGCAACGACAACGGCTGTCCCGACCGTGAGCTGATCCAGCCCGAGACCAAGCTCAACGCCGGGACCTACTGCACGGGCAGCGTCTGCCACGGGATCCGCGTCAAGAAGCTCGTGATCTCTGAGATCCCGCGCGGGACGAAGGTCACGGTCGCCTGCACCAAGCACGCCTGCCGCAAGTCGACCAAGCGCGCCGGGAAGAGCCGCAAGGTCCGCTTCTTCAGCGGCAAGCCGCTCAAGGCCGGCGTCGGCCTCAGCATCACGCTCTCGCGCGCCGGCTTCGTCAGCCGCCGGGTGACCTACTGGATCGAGCCCAACGACTGGAAGAAGACGAACACCTGCCTGAAGGGCCGCAAGCCGGTGCGCTGCACGCGCGACCTGCTGGTGCGCTGACGTGCGCGTGCTCGCGGCCTGCGCCGTGCTCGTCGCCGCGTTCGCGATCGCCCTGCTGATCGGCCGCGGCGGCGGAGGCGACGACGGCGGTCCCGAGAATGCCACCGCCGCACCGCAGATCGAGACGCTGCCCGCGCCCAAGCCCCCGGACGCGCCCAAGCTGGCCGAGACGGCGGGCGTGCCCGACCTGGAGAAGACGCCCGTGTCGACGCCGGACACGAGCTCGACCGCCGGCTCGACCGGGAGCACCGGCGCGACGACCGGCGGTGGGTCGACCGGCGGCGGTTCGACGGGCGGCACCACCGGCGGCGGCTCGACCGGCGGCGGAGGCGGCGGGGGCGGCGGCTCGACGCCGGTCGCTCCGGCGCCCGGCTAGCGGGCCTGCCCGGCTAGCCCCCCGCGCGCACGTACGCCTCGCACACCCGCAACGCCCCCTCGACCGACTCCCAGCTCAGGTTGTCCGGCGTGTCCGAGTGCCAGTGGTAGTTCGAGGGGAACTTGGTCTCGTCGATCCCGCCCAGCGTGCAGGTGGGATAGCCCGCCCGCAGCGCGATCAGGCCGTCGGTCGCCGCGACCGTGCGCAGCCCGCGGCGCAGCTCGACGCCGGCGGCCCGGCCCGCGGCGGCCAGGGCGTCGCGTGAGCTCTCGGTGTAGTGGCGCATGCGCAGCATGCCCTCGGCCTCGACCACGCACAGCTCGGGCGAGCCGATGCACTCCAGGCAGACGAACTCCGTCGTCGCCACCGGAAGCTTCGGGAAGTGGCGGCGCCCGAAGGCCTGCATTCCCTCCATGAACGACTCCTCCGAGCCGGTCGAGACCAGGATCACCCGCACGCCCGGCGGGTTCTCGCGCAGCGAGTGGGCCAGCGCGACCAGGACCGCGACCGCGCTGAGGTTGTCGTTGGCGCCCGGCACGACGGCGCTGCGGCCGATGTCCACCATCGCGCAGGTCGCCCCGACCGTGAAGCAGCGCCCCACGACGCGCAGCGCCCGCCGGCCGGTCAGCCCCCAGAGCGCCATCAGCAGCGGGCCGAGGAAGACGCCGTAGAGGATCGGCACGCTCTGGTCGGCCTTGGCGTGCAGCTCCGGCATCCGCTCCATCGCAACCCGCGGCAGCGCCGGGTGGAAGACCAGGCCGGAGTGGGCGGCGTCGTGGTGCGCCAGGAAGACGATCGTCCGATCCGCGTTGGGATCGCCGGCCTCGGCGACGACGTTGTAGGTGGGCCGGTGCGGCAGCGTCCGGCGGCGGAACCACAGCTTGCCGCCGGAGACGTCGTCGTAGACCGCGGCCGCGGCGAGCCCGCCGACGACCGCCGCCGCGCGCCGCCCCAGCCGCGTGGCCAACAGCGCGGCCAGGTTGAGCACGGCCAGCGGCCACCAGTACCCGCCGTGCGCCCGCTCCTCCTCCACCCGTACGTCGCGGCAGCCCGCCGCCCGCAGCTCGCCCGCCAGCCACTCGGCCGCGCGGCGCTCCCCCTCGGAGGCCGACGGGCGCTCGAACGCAGCCAGCTCGCGGACGACCCGCTCGATCAGAGGACGCATGGGCGGGGGCAGCCTAGTTAGTGGCGTCGAACGCCTCACCGATCCCGATCCGCTGAAGCGTGGTCGGGTGGGTCCCGAACAGAGCCTGCCAGAGCTCCGGCGGGTCGGGGTCGGAGATGTTGTGGACGGCCAGCCGCTGCTCGAACTGGACGAACGCGGCGGGGTCGTCGGTCAGCCGCAGCGAGAACGAGTCGGCGCTCGCCTCGACCTCGCGCGAGAGCACGTTCGAGGCGGATGAGAAGCAGAAGGTGGCGATCCCCACGGCCAGCGCGATCGCGGGCAGCACGACCGGCCCGGGCTTCACGGCCGGATCGCCCATGCCGTAGCGGCGCCCGAAGCGCTCGGCCAGCCGCTGCGTCAGGAACGTGCCCGCCGGCGCGACCAGGGCCAGCCAGGCGAGCCCACGCAGCACGTCGTCGTGCTTCTGGTGGCCGAGCTCGTGCGCGACCACCAAGCGGATCTGGTCGCGCGGGAACTTCGTGATCAGGTTGTCGTACAGCACGACCCGCTTCGAGTGGCCGAGCCCGTTGACGTACGCGTTCGCCGCCGTGGTGCGGCGGCTCGCGTCGACCCGGTAGACCTGCCCCACGTCGACCCCCGCCTCCTTTGCCAGCTCGAGCACGTCTGAGCGCGTTTGGCCCGGTGGCAGCTTCTTGAAGTCGTTGAAGATCGGGTCGATCACGACCGGGAACAGCCAGATCGTGATCACGCCGAACGCGATCACCACGGCGGCGCCCGGGATCCACCAGTGGCGCCGGAAGCGCCGCACCAGCCCCAGCCCGAGCGCACCGCCGACCGCCGCGAAGCCGGCCCCGATGGCGGCGGACTTGCCCACGTCGCCGAACCAGTCCGGCCACTCCTGGGTCGACAGCCCGACGTCCACCGCGCGCTGGTGGCTCCAGGCCGCCAGCGGCAGGTCGAGCGCGACCAGCGCCAGGGAGATGCCCGCCCCGGCCAGCGCGGCCCCGAGGATCGGCCGCCGCCCGAGCCGCTCGAAGATTCGCTCCGGCGGCCGCCACGCCAGCAGCGCCAGCGCGCCGGTGCCGAGCACCAGCCCGCCCACCGAGATCAGCCGCTGGACGCTGCGGAAGTCCTCCGCGCGGTCGAGCTGGAACGCGGTGAAGTACGATCTTGCGTCCACCGCGGCCGGCTCGATGACGCCGTTGCGCGGCCACAGGAGGAACGTCGCCGCCCCGGTGGAGACGACCGCAACTGCAACCGCCAGCGGCAGCCGCGAGCGCCCAGACTGGCCACCGGAACCCCTGGCTTCCATTCCCCGGACACTGTAGAAGGCACCCGGATGCGAATCGCCCTGCTGTCGGACGTGCACGGGAACCTGCCGGCCTTCGAGGCCGTGATCGCCGACGTCGAGGAAAGCGGCGCCGACGAGACCTGGTGCCTCGGTGACCTGGTCGGCTACGGCGCCCAGCCGGACGCCTGCGTCGAGCTGGCGCGCGAGCGCTGCGACCTCTGCCTGGCCGGCAACCACGACCTCGTCGTCACCGGCGAGATCGACATCGCCGATTTCTCCTCGAGCGCGGCGCTCGCCGCCCAGTGGACACGCGAGAACATCGGCGACGAGGCGCTCGACTTCCTCAAGTCGCTGCGCCCCGAGCGGGAGGACGGCGCGATCGGCCTCTACCACGCGTCCCCGCGCGACCCGGTCTGGGAGTACGTGCTGTCGACCTGGCAGGCGGACGAGTGCATGGACCTGATGGAGGCGCGCGTGGGCGCGGTCGGTCACTCGCACGTCGCGCTCTGGTTCAAGCGGACCGGCGAGGGGCAGGTCGAGGGCGCGCCCGCGGAAGGCGGCTTGGAGCACGACCTGAGCGACGGCGAGTGGCTGCTCAACCCCGGCGCGGTGGGCCAACCGCGCGACGGCGACCCGCGCGCCGCGTGGCTCCTGCTAGACACAGAGGCGTGGAGCGCCGAGTGGCGGCGCGTGGAATACCCGATCGAGGAGGCCGCGAGCGCGATCGAAGCGGCGGGCCTCCCTAGGGTGCTCGCCCAGCGTCTCTACAACGGACAGTGAAACTCCGCATAGTCACAATCCCGCTGCTCCTCATCGCAGCCGCGCTCGGCGCGGGCTGTGGCGCCGACGAGGAGACCAAGCCGTCGATCCCCGCCGCCCAGGCCACGGAGCTGCTCGGCCGCCTGGACGAGGTCGAGCGGCGCTTCGACGTCGGCGGGGGCGCCTGCGACGACATCACCAACGACTCGCAGCCGGCGGTGGACTCGATCCTCGCCTCGCTCCCGCCGAGCGTGGACTCCGACGTGCGCAGCGCGGTCACCGAGAGCTTCGACCGCCTGTTCGAGCTGACCGCCGAGGACTGCAAGGACGAGCAGGCGACGACCACCCCCACGGAGACCGAGACCGTCACGACCGCGACGGAGACGAGCACCACGGAGACCACGTCGACTGAGACGACTCCGACCGAGACCGTGCCGACCGAGACCACGCCCACCGAGACCGTCCCGACGACGCCCCAGGACGGCGGCGGCGGAGCGGGGCCGGGTCTGTGAACGCGCCGACCCAGATCGCGAGCCGGTACGAGCTGGGGCGCCGGCTGGGCGCGGGCGGCATGTCGACCGTGTTCCTGGCCACCGACTCGGTGCTCGAGCGGCCGGTGGCGATCAAGCTGCTCGCCGAGCACCTGGCCGACGACGAGGACTTCGTGGCGCGCTTCCGGCGCGAGGCGCTGTCGGCCGCCCGCCTCCAGCACCCGAACATCGTCCAGGTCTTCGACTCGGGCCAGGATTCCGAGAGCGGGCGGCACTACATCGTCATGGAGTACGTAGAGGGGCCGTCCGCCGCGGACCTGCTCCGGGAGTACCGGTCGCTGGACGTCGAGCAGACCGTGTCGATCGTGCGCGACGGCTGTCACGGGCTCGACTACGCCCACCGCGCCGGCGTCGTGCACCGCGACGTCAAGCCGGGCAACCTGCTGCTGGCCGAGGAGACCGGGATCACCAAGCTGGCCGACTTCGGCATCGCAAAGGCGGCCGAGCAGACGCGCATCACCCAGGTGGGCTCCGTGCTCGGCACCGCCGCCTACCTGTCGCCCGAGCAGGCGCGCGGCGAGGAGGCCGGACCCACGTCGGACATCTACTCGCTGGGGGTGTGCGCCTACCAGTTCCTGGCCGGGCGGCTGCCGCACGAGTACTCGTCGCTGACCGAGCTGGCGCTCAAGCAGCAGGAGCAGCTGGTGGAGCCGATCGCCGAGTTCAACCCGGAGGTGCCGCGCGAGCTGGACGAGGCGATCCGGCTGGCGCTCGAGCGCGACCCGGGCTCGCGCTACCGCTCCGCGCTCGAGATGGCGGAGGCGATCGAGGCCGGGGCGCACGGGCACTCGACCGACGCCACGCGGCGCCTGACGCTCAGCGACGCCGGCTTCGGCGACGTCGACGCCACGCGGGCCCTCGACGCCACCTCGGCTACCCGGGCGATGCCGCGCACCTCCTACGCACCGCCCGAGTACGCGGCCCCGACCTCTCCCCCGCCGCGCCGCCGCGACGACCGCGAAGCGCGCCGCGCCGCCCGGCGCCGGCGCATGGCGACGTTCTTTGCGCTGCTGCTCGTCCTGGCGGCGATCGCCGCGGTCGCGGTCGCGGTGATCGCGTCGCAGGACTCGAGCGGCGGCGGCGTCTCGCCCGTCGACACCGACGACGTCAAGCAGCAGATTCAGGAGCTGCGTCAGCTGATCGAGGAGAACACCCGGCGCTAGCCGGCGATCAGGTCGGCGATCTGCCGGCCCGCGAGGTAGCCGAGCACGTTGCCGTGGCCGGAGTAGCCCCCGGCGACGTAGATGCCGTCGTGCGCGCCGACGACCGGCAGGCCGTCGTCGCTGTAGCCGACCGTGCCGACCCAGCGGTGGGTAACCGGCGCGCGGACGTCGAGCTCCTCGGCGAGGTAGCGCTCGATGCGCCCCCAGACCGACGGGTTGCCCTCGTCCCGGTCGGTGTAGGAGAGCTCGCCGTCGAGGTCGGAGAAGCCGCCGGCGAGCAGGCGACCGTCGGCGGTCTGCTGGAAGTACTCCAACCCGAAGCGCGCATAGACGGGGCAGTCGACGAGCCGCTCGCAAAGCGGCTCCGTGGCGACCATGTGCAGGCGCCGCGCCCGCACGGGCACGCCGGGCACGAGCGCGGGAAGCGCACCGTCGGCCGCCACGACGACGTGCTGCGCGCGCACGGTGCCACCGTCGGCGATGACCGGGCTCGCGAGCGGCGCCCGTACCTGCGTCCCCTCGCAGATCCGCGCCCCCGCCTGCTCGGCGGCCCGGGCCAGCGCCTTGATCCAATGGGCCGGCTGGAGGGCGCCGTCGTGGTCGGTCAGGCACGCGTTGTGGAAGCTGTGCCGCAGCGCGGGCGGCAGCGCTTCGCGCTCGACGAGCTCGCCCGGGAAGCCGTCATCTTGCAGCGCTTCCACCTGGGCGCGCACGTCCTCGGCCTCCTCCTCGGTCGCGGATACGCGCAGCAGCCCAGTGCGGCGAACCGCGTCCGCCGCGCCGTGCTCGTCCGCGAGCGTGTAGATCTCGCGCTGGGCCTCGAGGGTCTGCGCGTAGAGCTCGCGGGCGCGCTCGGCGCCGTAGCGCTCGCGTGCGTCGTGGTAGAAGGCGGCC
>JBQGCL010000266.1:0-27775 GCA_052038485.1 Thermoleophilaceae bacterium
TGGTCGAGATCGGTGCCGGGCAGGGACTGAACTTCCCGCACTACCCGGTGGAGGTCAGCGAGGTCATCGCGATCGAGCCTGAGCCGACGCTGCGGCGCGAGGCCGAAACCGTGGCCGCGAAGGTGCGCGTCCCGATCAGGGTGCGCGCCGGGGTTGCAGATGAGCTGCCGCTCGACGACGCGAGCGTCGACGCCGCCGTGGCGAGCCTCGTGCTCTGCTCAGTGCCGGACCAGCGACGCGCCCTGGCTGAGATCCGCCGTGTACTGCGACCGGGAGGGGAGCTGCGCTTCTACGAGCACGTGATCGCTCGCAGTCAGCCCAAACGGCTGCTGCTGCAGATCATCGACCGCACGGGACTGTGGCCGGCGATCGCCGGTGGCTGCCACCCGGCGCGTGACACGACCGAGGCAATCATTCAGGCCGGCTTCGACATCGAGGAGATCGAGCGCTTCGGTTTCGCAGCGCAGCGCCTCGAACCCCAGATCCCCCACATCCTCGGGAGAGCACGCGCGGCCTGAGGGGTCGAGTCAGGCCCGGGCGATCAGGAAGTGGAATTCGTTCTCGAGCCGGTAGCTGCCGTCCGGGCGACGATGCGACGCGAGCCCGGCGACGATGGCGTCCTTCACCTCCGCCTCGCGCTCGGCTCCGACCAGGGCGGCGATGCCCGCCGGCGCCACCAGCAGCCTCCCGAGCGTCTCGTCGTCGGGGTACTCGAAGGCGTAGCCGGCGTCGAAGCTCTCGTGCGGCGAGAGGCCGGCCTCTGTCGCCAGCCGCTCGAGCACGCCCGGCGCTGAGTAGTCGGGCTCTACCGGCGCGCCTGCCGGGCGCGGCGGCATGAACGGCCGGACTATCTCCTTCATCGCCTCGAGGTCGTTGCGCTCGTGTGCGCCCCAGACCTGAACGACGATCGGCGCTCCCGGCTTCGCGACGCGGCCCGCCTCACGCAGAGCCGCCACGAAGTCGTTTGCGAAGAAGAACGAGTTGAAGCCCGTGACCAGGTCGAAGCCGTCGTCGGCATAGGGCAGGGCCTCCATCTCGCCGGTGCGCACCTCGGCGGCCGGGACGCGCCGGCGGGCGAGCTCGATCAACGCCTCGGACGCGTCCAGGCCGAATGCTCGGGCTCCGTGCTCGACGACCAAGCGCAGGAAGGTCCCCGCCCCGCATCCGATGTCGAGCACGCGCTGGCCGGCCTGGAGCTCCACCCTCTCCAGCGCGGCCTCGTAGGTGGGCACCTGCAGCTCCTCGTTCAGTGCCCAGTCGTCCGCTCGCGCGCCCCAGAGTGGTCCCCAGCGCTCCGCGCTTCCGTCCGTCGCAGCTGTGGATGACATGTCCCCCCGTCCGCGAACTTCCGGATTTGTTACAGGCCGGTTGTAACGGAGGCGGCCCCGGCGGGACTTGCTCGGCGATGACCGACGAATCGGATTTCTCAGACCTGCGCGCGCTGTTCATCAACTGCACGCTGAAGCGCTCGCGGAACCAGCGGTCGGAATGGGACGCCCGCTGCCGATTCGACTTCGCGAATCCGGACTATCGGTGAGGGCGGTTAGGCTCGCTCCTCGACGTGGAGGACGAGCGCGCCCTTCTCGAACGCCTGCGCTCCGGCGATGAGCACGCCTTCGAGGCTCTGGTGACACGGCACGACTCCGCGCTCCGCCGAGTCGCCCGCGGCTTCGTTCGGACCGATGCGGCAGCCGACGACGTCGTCCAGGAGACGTGGCTGGGCGTCGTCCGAGGGCTGGAGGCGTTCGAGGGCCGCTCGTCGCTGCGGACCTGGATCTTCAAGATCCTGGTCAACACAGCACGCACCCGCGCGACGCAGGACGCCCGCAGCCTGCCGTTCTCCTCGCTCGAGGGCGACGCCGGGCCGTCCGTCGAACCCGCCGCGTTCGGCTCCGATGGGCGCTGGTCCAGCGCCCCGGCCCGCCTCGAGGCAGACCCGGACACAGGCCTGCTCAGCCGCGAGCTGCGCCGGCATCTTCTCGAGGCCGTCGAGCGCCTGTCGCCCGATCAGCGGGCGGTGATCACGCTGCGCGACCTGGTCGGCCTGCCCGCGTCGGAGGTCTGCGAGCTGCTCGACCTGACCGACGGCAACCAGCGGGTCCTCCTGCACCGCGCCCGTGCACAGGTGCGTACGGCGCTTCTACCCTTCGTGGAGGTGAGCGAATGAGGCGCTGGCGGATCTGGCGACGCAGGCATGCGCACGACCCGCTCGTCTGCCAGGAGTTCGTGGAGCTGGTGACGGATTACCTCGAGGGCGCCCTTCCAGAGGAGGAGCGCATCCGCTTCGAGGCACACCTCGCGGAGTGCGACGGGTGCAGCGGCTACCTCGAAGACATGCGCCGGCTGATCGGATCCCTGCACGAGGCTCCCGAGCCACCGCCGGATCCCGCCACGCGCGAGGCGCTGCTGCGCGCGTTCCGCGAGCTGCGCGACGCGTAACGCTTCGCGCCCCGCCGTGACAGACGTCCCATGACGGAACCTGGCTTCAGCGGCCTCCTGATCGTCGTCGCAGTCGCATTTGGGGCGCCCTTCCTGCTCGGGTTGTTCCCGCGGGTGCGCCTGCCCTCCGTGGTCTTCGAGATCGTCGCGGGCATCGTCATCGGCCCGTCGGTGCTCGGCTGGGTGGAGATCGACGACACGATCTCGGTCCTCGCGCTGATGGGGCTCGCGATGCTGCTGTTCCTCGCGGGCCTCGAGATCGACTTCGGGCGCCTGCGCGGCCGCCTGCTCCAGCTCGCGCTGATGGGCTGGGCGCTCTCGTTCGCGATCGCCTTCGCGGTCGCCGTGATCCTGAAGACCGTGGACCTGGTCGAGACGCCTCTGCTGGTGGCGATCATCCTCTGCGCCACCTCGCTGGGCGTGATCATCCCGGTGCTCAAGGACGTCGGCGAGCTGGAGTCGAAGTTCGGCCAGCTGATCCTCGCGGCGGCCTCGATTGCGGACTTCGGGGCGGTGATCCTGTTGTCGTTCTTCTTCTCCGGGGAGGGCGGGCCGGGTTCCACCGCCGTGCTGCTGGCGGCGTTCGTCGGACTGCTGGCCGTCACCTTCGTCGGGGTGAGAGGGGCTGAGCGCTCGCGCCGGATCGGCGACGACCTGCTCCGCCTGCAGGACTCCAGCGCCCAGATCCGCGTGCGCGCGGCGATGCTGCTCATGGTCGCGTTCGTGGCGCTGGCCGAGGCCCTCGGCCTCGAGGTCATACTCGGGTCGTTTGCGGCGGGTGCCCTGCTGGCACTGCTCGACCAGGACCGTCGTATGACGCACGCCAACTTCCGCGTCAAGCTCGAGGCGATCGGCTTCGGGCTGTTCATCCCGGTCTTCTTCGTGACGTCGGGGGTTCGCTTCGACCTGTCGGCCCTGCTCGACAAGCCGTCCAACCTGGCGATGGTCCCGATCTTCCTCGTCGCGTTGCTCGCGGTTCGAGGCACGCCCGCGATCACCTACCGCGGCTTCGTCGGCCGGCGCCGGGCAACCATCGCCGGCGTGCTCCAGTCCACCTCGCTGCCGTTCATCGTCGCGGCGACCGCGATCGGCCAGGAGCTCGACCTGATGGGCGCCGCGGAGGCGTCCGCTCTGGTCGCCGCGGGGTTGCTGTCGGTGCTGATCTTCCCGATCACGGGCCTGAGCCTGCTCAAGCGCGCCATGCACGAGGAGGGGACGGAGCCTCCCGAGGCCCCCCGTCCCGAGGCCGCGCCGCAGATGGCGATGTAGAAGCACGGCCGGTAGAGTCCGCCCTCGGAGGCGCTCGCCCGCCTCCGAAAGGACTCGCTATTTCGGCATCGCCAGAGACTCGCGAGCCTGGCCGGACTCGGCCGGTACTCGCGGCCACGAAGCTCCATGTACCGCCGCGGCGCCCCGGGGTCACCCGCGAGCGCCTGTTCGAGCTGCTGATCTCAGGGGACACGGCGAAGCTCGTGCTCGTCTGCGCTCCGGCCGGCGCCGGCAAGACCACTCTGCTGAGCGAGTGGCACGCCGCCGGGGGAGAGCCCCGCCCGTTCGGCTGGCTGTCCCTCGACGCGAGCGACAACGACACCGTCCGGTTCCTCGACGGAGTGATCACGGCGCTGCAGACGGCGGCCCCCGGTGTGGGGAAGGACGCCCTCGGCGCGTTGACGGGGCCGGCGAGCCTGACCGACGTCGTGCTGCCCTCGCTCATCAACGACCTGGCGGCGCTCAGCGGGCGAATCGTCCTGGTGCTCGACGACTACCACGTGATCTCCAACGAGCGCATCCACGGTGCCGTCGACTTGCTGCTCGACCACCTCCCGGGCACGGTGCAACTGGCGATCGCGACGCGCTCGCAGCCGCCGCTCGCGGTCGACCGGCTGCGGGCGCGGCGTGAGCTGCTCGACGTGGGGGTGGACGAGCTGCGCTTCACCGACGCCGAGGCGGGGAGGCTCCTCAACGAGGTACTCAGCCTCGACCTCGACGAAGGCGACATCGCCCAGCTTCAGTCCCGCACGGAGGGCTGGGCGGCCGGCCTGCAGCTCGCCGCGCTGTCGCTCTCGCGCCGCGACGACGCACACGACTTCATTGCCTCGTTTGCGGGCGACGACCGGCCGATCGTCGACTACCTCGGCTTCGAGGCGCTGGACGGACAACCGGCCGACGTGCGCGACTTCCTGCTGCGCACCTCAGTGCTCGAGCGCATGACCGGCCCGCTGTGCGACTCCCTGCTCGAGACGAGCGGATCGGAGGAGATGCTCGACCGGCTCGAACGCGCCGGCCTGTTCGTGGTGCCGCTCGACACCAAACGCGAGTGGTACCGCTACCACCACCTCTTCAGCGGCCTGCTGCGACACGAGCTGGCGCGCACGGATCCGGAGCGGACGTCCGGACTCCACCGCCGCGCGTCGGAGTGGTTCGGCGAACACGACTCGATGTCGGAAGCAATCCAGCACGCCATCGCCGCCGGCGACGTCGGGCGCGCGAGCGAGCTGATCTCGGCTCACTGGTACGGCTACCTGCAGCGGGGCCGGATCGAGACGGTCGCCGGCTGGCTCGACGAGCTCGGCGACGACAACGTGCGCGGAGACGCGGGTCTCTGCCTCACCAAGGCCTGGATCGCCGTGAACACCGGGCGGCTCGACGACGTGGCGCGCTGGGTCGAGTTCGCCGAGCGCATCGGCGACACCTCGCTCGACGTCGAGTCCGGCATCGCCGCGCTGCAGGAGATCCATCGCTACATGGACGGTGACGTGGATGCGGCGGTTGCCGCCGGCCGCCGTTCCGTGGAGCGCGGCCAGACGCCGTGGCGGCCGATGGGTTGCCCCGTGCTGGGGATCGCGCTGTTCTGGAGCGGCCACCCGGACGAGGCAGCCGAGGAGCTCGAGCGATCGGTGGACATCGCGGAGTCGGCCGGCAACCACCTGTCGGTGATCCACGCGACCAGCGCACTCGCGGCCATCCGCCTCGAGGACGGGGACATCGAGTCGGCCGGTGGGCTCGCGCAGACGGCGCTCGACCGCGCCGACGAGACGAATCTCTCGGAGCACTGGGCCACGGCCATGTCACGGGTCGCTCAGGCCCATTTGCTCGAGCGCTACGGACGACTTGCGGAGGCGCGCCAGGCCGTCGACCGCAGCGTGGACTTGGCACGCGACGGCGTCGCCTCGGTCGAGACGGCTTATTCGCTCCTGTCCCAGGCGGAGCTCCGGCAGCGCCAGGGTGGGCGCGAGGAGGCCGCCGAGATCCTGCGCGACGCACGTGCGGTGGTGGAGCGCTGCCCGCGCCCAGGCGTCCTCGAGCAGATGCTCGAGCGGGCTGAACGCCGGGTCCGCCGCGCCGGCGCCGGCAACGGCCACGCCGACGACCTCACCGACCGCGAGCTGTCCGTGCTGCACCTGCTGTGCGGCGAGCTGTCGCAACGCGAGATCGCCGGCACGCTGTTCGTCTCGCTCAACACGGTGAAGTCACACGTCAAGAGCATCTATCGCAAGCTCCGCGTCGACAGTCGTGACGAGGCCGTGAGCCGGGCGCGCGAGCTGGGCGTGATCTGATCTAGCTCACCCGGGTGAAATCCGGGCCGGGGTGATGACTGCTCACCCGGCTCGCTGCGAGCTTGCGCCCATGGCCTCGCACCGGTACCGGATCGTGGTTCCCGGGCGGCTCAGCGAGCGGCTTGGGTCGACTTTCCGCGATGTCGCCCTCGAGCGCCGGCCCGGCGTGACGGTGCTGCGGGGCAAGGGCCGGGCGCACCTGGACGGCGTCCTGGCGCGCCTCAGCGACCTCGGCATCGAGCCCCTCGAGGTGGAGCACAATGACTGACGAGCAGCGCCTGATCGAGTCGCTCAAGGCGGGCGACGAGCTTGCCTTCGCCCGGCTGCTGGACGAGTACAGCTCCGCGTTGTTCCGCGTTGCCATGGCGCACGTCGGGACGAGATCGGTGGCGGAGGAGGTCGTCCAGGAGACCTGGTTGGGCGTGATCAACGCGATCGACCGGTTCGAGGGCCGCTCGTCGCTGAAGACGTGGATCTTCCGGATCCTCACCAACATCGCCAACACGCGCGGGCCGCGCGAGCGGCGCATGGTGCCGTTCTCGGCGCTGGGCCCCGCGGACGACGACGACGAGCCCTCGGTTGATCCGGATCGCTTCTTCCCGCCCGACCACGCCCGCTATCCCGATCACTGGGCCCTGGGGCCCACCGCGTGGAAGACGCCCGAGGAAGGGCTGCTGTCCGGCGAGACGCGCGAGGTGATCCTGCGCGCCATCGACCAGCTCCCCGACGCGCAGCGAACGGTCGTCACGCTGCGCGACGTCCAAGGCTGGTCGCCTGAGGAGGTCTGCGACGCGCTGCAGCTGAGCGACGGGAACCAGCGCGTCCTGCTCCACCGGGCACGCACGAAGGTCCGGGCCGCCCTCGAGAGCTACCTGAGCGCGGTCGAGGAGACGGTTCCGGTGAGCGCATGAGCCGGCTGCGCGAGCTGATGGAGCGCCGTGGCGTGGAGGCCGTGCTGCTGCGCAGACCCGAGAACTTCGCCTGGTACACCGGCGGCGGCAACAGCCGCGTCGAGTACGCCGCTCCGCTGGGCGCAGCCGACGTGGTCGTCTGCGCCGGTCGCGAGTGGGTGCTCACCAGCACCATCGAGGGGCCGAGGCTGCGCCTCGAGGAGACGCCCGGCTTCACGGTCGTCGAGTACCCGTGGGAGGACGGCCCCGCTCGGGCGCTCAGCGAGCTCGTGGGCGACGCCCCGCTCGGCGCCGACGTCCCGCTGCCGGGCGCGGTCGACCTCAGCGACGAGATCTCCGCGCTGCGACGCGTGCTGGACGGCGACGCGATCGAGCGGCTGCGCGCGATCGGCGCCGACCTGACGGCGGCGCTCGCGGATGCCGCCGGCGCCATCCAGCCGGGGATCACCGAGCATGACGCCGCGGCGGAGATCGGGTCGGCGTGCCGGCGGCGGGGGCTGGTGCCGACCGTGCTGCTCGCCGCCACCCACGAGCGCATCTACCGGTTTCGCCACCCGCTGCCCACCGATGCATCGCTGGAGCGGCGCGCGATGCTCGTCGCGTCCGCGCAGCGTGGCGGCCTCTACGCCAACCTCACCCGGATCGTCGAGTTCGAGGAGCCCGAGTCGGAGCTGGCACGGCGCCAGGCCGTCGCGAACGAGGTGCTGGAGCGCATGCGCACGGAGGCCACGGTGCCCGGGCGCAGCCTCGTCGACGCGTTCGCCGACTGTCGCCGCTTCTACGCCGAGGCGGGCTTCCCCGACGAGTGGAGGCTCCACCACCAGGGCGGCATCACCGGCTACGCCTCTCGCGAGGTGATCGCCACTCCCCACACCGACGTCGCGATCGAGGTCGGGCAGGCGTTTGCGTGGAACCCGTCCGTGACCGGGGCGAAGACAGAGGAGACCTTCGTGCTGACCGAGGCGGGCGCCGAGGTCGTCGCCGGCGCTGTAACGCCTGCGGTCTAGATCGCACTACGCGGCAGGCAACCGAAGCAGGAGGAAAGAGCGATGGCGCAGACAACCGCGACTCCCGAGAGGACCAAGGGCCTGCGCGGCCTGAAGGGCAAGAACGTGCTCGTGACGGGCGGCAGCTCGGGGATCGGGCAGGCCATCGCAATTCGGTTCGCCGAGTACGGGGCGAACGTGGCGATCAACTACCTGCGCCAGCCCGAGGAGGCCGCCGACACCGAGAGCCAGGTCCAGGCCTGCGTCGCGAAGGTCCAGCACGAGGGCGTGCAGGACGTGCTCGTCCAGGGCGACGTGTCCAGCGAGGACGACGTCGTCCAGATGGTTGGCGCTGCAATCGACGGGCTCGGCGGCATCGACGTCCTCGTCAACAACGCCGGCATTCAGATCTCGCGCCCGAGCGACGAGCTCTCGAGCGAGGACTTCGACAAGGTGCTCGCGGTCAATCTGCGCGGCTCGTTCCTGTGCGCGCGCGAGGCGATCAGACACTTCCTCGCCGAGGAGAAGCCGGGGTCGATCATCAACGTCTCGAGCGTCCACCAGATCATCCCCAAGCCGGACTACCTGGGCTACTCGACGTCCAAGGGCGGGATGCAGAACCTGACCCGGACCCTCGCCCTGGAGTTCGCCGGTCGCGGCATCCGCGTGAACGGCATCGGGCCGGGCGCGACGGTTACGCCGATCAACCGCGCGTGGATCGACGACCCCGAGAAGCGCAAGGCCGTCGAGGAGCACATCCCGATGCAGCGTGCCGGCGACGCGGACGAGATGGCGGGCGTGACGGCCTTCCTCGCCAGCGACGACGCCGCCTACATCACCGGCCAGACGATCTTCGTCGACGGTGGCCTGACACTGTTCCCGAGCTTCGCGACGCCATGGTCGTCGGAGTGACCGACGAGGTCGGGATGCTCAGGCACGTCGACGAGGCGAAGCGCCTCGAGGCGCTTGCGCTCGTCCGCTCGGGCCGCATCTATGACCTCGGCCACGTGCTCGACGAGGAGATCCCGGTGTTCCCGGGGCGCTTCTTCAAGCAGACCCTGGTCACCACCGCGCACCATCAGAACGCCCATATGCCGGTGGGCGAGAACGACGTCAACTGGATCACCGAGCAGGTGTCGGCGACCATGCAGCTGGGCACGCACATCGACGCGCTGTCGCATCTCCAGGTGGGCGAGCGTGGCTACAGCGGTGTCCACGTCTCCGAGCTGGCCGGCACGACCGGCGTCGCCATGCTGGGCGTCGAGACGGTTCCCCAGATCGTCACGTGCGGGTGGCTGGTGGACGTGGCCGGGCTCGGGGCCGGTGATGTGATCGGACTCGACGCGCTGGCGGGCATCGACCCGGAGCCCGGTGACGCGGTCCTGTTCCACACCGGCTGGGGAGCCCACTGGGGCGACCCGGACACGTATGTCAGCGGCGAGCCCGGACCCGGCTGTGAGGTCGCCGCCTGGCTGGCTTCGCGCGGCGTCGCGCTGACCGGCTGCGACACCTGGAGCTACGGCCCCGTCCCTGCCGAGAATCCGAGCCGCCCGTTCGAGGTGCCTCAGATTCTGAACGTCGACCACGGCGTCTTCGTCGTGGAGAACCTCGATCTCGGCTCGCTGGCCGCCGACGGCGTGCGCCGGTTCGCGCTGATCCTGACCCACCCGAAGCTGCGTGGCGCCACAGGCGCCTGGACATCCCCGATCGCACTCGTCTGAGGAGGCCTGCGATGCCCGCTGAGCACTACGACGTGATCATCATCGGAACCGGGGCCGGCGGCGGCACGCTCGCCCACAGGCTCGCGCCGAGCGGGAAGCGCGTCCTCCTACTCGAGCGTGGCGGCTACCTGCCGCGCGAGCAGGAGAACTGGGACTCCAAGGAGGTCTTCGGCAAGGAGCGCTACGTCACCAGCGATGAGTGGGTCGACCGGCACGGCGAGCGTTTCCGCCCTCACGCGCAGTACTTCGTCGGCGGCAACACCAAGTTCTACGGCGCGATCCTGTTCCGCATGCGCGAGGGCGACTTCGGCGAGGTCCGCCACTACGGCGGCGTCTCGCCGGCCTGGCCGATCGACTACTCCGAGCTCGAGCCCTACTACGCCGAGGCCGAGCGGCTCTACCTCGTCCACGGCGAGGCCGGCGAGGACCCGACCGAGCCGCAGCGCTCCGGGCCGTTCCCGTACCCGGCGGTCTCGCACGAGCCGCGGATCCAGCAACTCCACGACGACTTCGCGCGGACCGGACACCACCCGTTCCACCTGCCCGTCGGTGTGGACCTGAATGAGACGGATCCCGAGGCCGGCCGCTGCGTGCGGTGCGATCGCTTCGACGGTTTCCCGTGCCTGGCAGACGGCAAGGCCGACGCCCACGTGCTCTGCGTGCGGCCGGCGCTCAGGCACGACAACGTGACGCTCAAGACCCACTCGCAGGTGACTCGCCTCGAGACCGACGCCTCGGGCCGCGAGGTCACCGGCGTCGTCGTGGACCGGCGCGGCGCGACCGAGACCTACACGGCCGACATCGTCGTGGTCTCCTGCGGTGCCGCGGAGTCGCCGGCGCTGCTGCTGCGCTCAGCGAACGAGCGCCACCCGAACGGGCTCGCCAACTCGTCCGATCAGATCGGGCGGAACTACATGGCACACATCAACTCGGGCGTGATCGCGATCTCGCAGACGCCCAACGACACCAAGTTCCAGAAGACGCTCGGCGTCAACGACTACTACTGGGGCGCGCCCGACTCGGAGCTGCCGCTCGGGCATATCCAGATGCTCGGCAAGTCCGATCGCAACATCCTGCGCGCGGGCGCTCCGTGGTACGCGCCCGGACTGGCGCTCGACTACATGGCCAAGCACGCAATCGACTTCTGGCTGACGACCGAGGACCTGCCCGTCCCGGACAACCGCATCACGGTCGACCGCGAGGGGACGATCCACCTGTCGAAGACGTTTCGCAACGAGGAGCCGCATCGCCGCCTGTTGGCGAAGCTGAAGGGGCTGCTGGGCGAACTCGGCTGTGCCGAGCGGGCGATCCCGCGCTTCTCGGTGCTCGACCAGCGAATCCCGCTGGCCGGCATCGCGCACCAGTGCGGCACGCTCCGCTTCGGCGAGGACCCTGCCACGTCCGTCCTCGACCGCGACTGCCGGGCCCACGACGTCGACAACCTGTACGTGGTCGACACGAGCTTCTTCCCCTCCTCGTCGGCGGTGAACCCGGCGCTGACCGCGATGGCGAACTCGCTGCGGGTCGGCGACCACCTGCTGGAGCGGCTCGATGCCTCGGCGCCGGCTCGCCGTGAGGCGGTGATGGCATGAGCGCGCGGCGCACGATCGGCACGCTCGCCGACGCGATCGGGAAGGGGTTGGTCGCGGGCTTCGCCGGAACCGCGGCGATGACGGTGTCGAGCACCCTGGAGGCGAAGCTGCGCGGTCGCGCGCCGTCGTCGGCGCCCGCGCGCGCCACCGCCAAGGTGCTCGGCATCAAGGAGTTCCATGACTCGGTCGCCGCCGCCCGCTTCAACGACCTGTCGCACTGGGGCTACGGCACGAGCTGGGGCGTGCTGCGCGGCCTGCTCGGCGCGACCGGGATGCCCGGAGGGGTCGCCACGGCCGCCCACGGCGCCGCGATCTACGGCGCCGCCCAGGTCACGCTGCCGGCGCTGGAGGTCGCGCCTCCGGCGGTGTTCTGGGGCAAGGAGGAGATCGCGATCGACGCCTTCCATCACGCCGTCTACGCCGCGGCAACCGGGCTGGCCTACGAGCTCATCGCGTAGATTCACCCCGTGGCCTCCGCCACGGATGAAGTCCAGCCTGGCCCGCTGCTCGTCCGCTCGAAGCTGCAGCCTCCCGCCGGACGAGAGCTCGTGCCGCGCCCCGCGCTGGTCGACCGTCTTGCGGCCGGACCCGCGCGCCGGCTGACCCTGATCAGCGCGCCGGCCGGGTGTGGCAAGTCGACGCTGCTGGCCGCCTGGGCCGCCTTCGACCTCGAGCCGCGGCCGTTCGCCTGGCTCTCGCTCGACCCTCGCGACGGCGAGGGCGGGCGCTTCTGGACGTACTTCGTAGCGGCGCTGCGCACCCTCGAGCCGCGGTTCGGCCTCGCGGCGCTCGAGCTGCTCACGGCGCCCGGGGTGGACATGGAGCGAGAGGCGCTGCCCGTTCTCATCAACGAGATCGAGGCGCTGCCCCAGCCGTTCGTGCTCGTGCTCGACGACTACCACGCGATCGAGTCGCCCGCGGTCCACGCCCAGCTCGCATACCTGCTCGAGCATCTGCCCGCGGCCTGCGAGGTCGCGATCGCCACGCGCGTGGAGCCACCGCTGCCGCTGGCACGGATGCGGGTTCGCGGCGAGCTGCTCGAGATCGAGGCCGACGAGCTGCGCTTCTCGGCCGCGGAGACCGACGGGCTCCTGAACGGCCTGCTCCGGCTCGGACTTCCACCCGAGCAGGTCGATTCGCTTCGCCGGCGTACGGAGGGATGGGCGGCCGGCCTCTATCTGGCCGCGCTGTCGCTCCGTCACCAGGACGACGTCGGCGCCTTCATCAGTGACTTCGCCGGCGACGACCGCCACATCGTCGACTACCTCGGCAGCGAGGTGCTCGCCGGGCTGAGCGACGAGACGCGCGATTTCCTGCTGCACACGTCGATACTCGAGCGGCTGAGCGTCCCGCTCTGCGACGCGGTCACGGGAGGCCAGGCCGCCGCGCGGGTGCTGCCGGAGATCGAGCGGTCGAACCTGTTCCTGATCGCCCTCGACGAGCGCCGCGAGTGGTATCGCTATCACCACCTGTTCGGCGACCTGCTGCGGCGCGAGGTGGAGCGCAGCGAGCCGGCGCTGGTGCCGGAGCTGCACCGGCGCGCCGCTGCCTGGCTTCTCGCGCACGGCGACGCCGACGGGGCCATCCGGCACACGATCGCGGCCGGCGACCACGAGCAGGCCGCCGAGCTGGTCGCGGAGCACTGGACCGCCTGGCTGCTCGAGCGCGGCGACCACGGCTCGATCGAGGCTTGGCTGAGGGCGCTGCCAGACGAGCTCGTGCTCTCCGACGCGCGGTTGTGCGTCGCGCGCATCTTCGTCGGGCACAGCACGGGTCGCCTGGACGACCTGGATCCCTGGCTGGCCGCGGCGCAGCGGGCCCTGGAGGCGAACCCCGACCCGGTCGTGAGCGTCGACGTCGCGGCCGCGCGCTCGTCGCACGCCATCCTCACCGGCGACGCCGGTGCGGCGATCCGGCTCGCGACGCCCGCGATCGAGGACGGCGACCGGCGCTCGCTCTGGTATCCGGTGCCGTTCGGGGCGCGGGCTCACGCGCGGCGCTGGAGCGGCGACCTGGAGGGCGCGCTCGAGGACTTCGGCGGCTACCAGCGCGAGAGCGGTGAGCGCAACCAGATCCTGTCGGTGATCTCGACCACCGGCTCGCTGGCGCTGGTGCACGCCGAGGCGGGGCGCTGGGGCGAGGCGGAGGCACACGCCCGCCGCGCGCTCGAGATGACCCAGCATGCGCTCGGCGAGCACTGGATGATGGGCAATGCACATACGGCGCTGGCCCTGCTGCACGCGGACCGCGGGGATCGCGACGCCGCGCTCGCCGCCGGTGAGCGAGCGGTCGAGCTGGTCCGGCGTGGCGGCGTTCCGGGGGACCGCGCGAACACGCTGCTGACCGTCGCGACGCTGCGCGCCGACGACGGCGACGACGACGGCGCGCGAGCGCTCCTGCGCGAGGCCGATGAGCTGCTCGGGGCCTGTCCGGACCCGGGCGTCGAGGTGCTCGAGCGCCTGCGCCGGGCGGAGCCGCGCACGGGGGGGTCGCGGGTCGCCGCACCAACCGAGGCGCCCGACCTGAGCGATCGCGAGCTCGCGGTGCTGCGCCGGCTCGCGTCGGAGCTGTCCCAGCGCGAGATCGGCACCGAGCTCTACGTGTCGCTCAACACGGTCAAGACGCACACGCGCAACATCTTCCGCAAGCTGAGGGTGTCCACGCGCGAGGAGGCCGTCGAGCGTGCACGCCGGCTCGGTTTGATCGCCTAAGGGGGCGCCTCGGCCCGGGGTGGTCCCAGGAGCTCTGTCCGCAGCAGGTCGCTGAGCCAGATCCTGTGGCGATCGGCCGTCCAGCCGAGGTCGACCGTCAGCAGGTGGTAGAGCTCCGGGCTGGCGAGCACGCAGAAGCGTTGCCCGGCCTCGTCCACCGACAGGCCCGCTCGTAGGTCGTCGGCGAGGTACTCGCGGATACGATCGGTTTGGGCGGTCAACCGATCGTGAAGCAGGCGCCGGCCGAGCGCGGCAGCGAACGCTTCCTTGTCCGCCGCGCCGCGAATTACGGCATGAAGCGGGCGCGTGCGGGCGAGGATCCTGCTGCTGTACTCGACCATCTTCTCCAGCCGCTCCTGCGCGGCGGGCTGCGCGGCGACCATTTCCCACCAGGCCTCTTGCTTGGTCGCGCCATCCTCGGCCCCGGTGATGGCCATCTCGATCGCGCCCTCGAGCAAGCCGCGCTTGCCGCCGAGCGAGAGGTAGATCGTCTCGGGAGCGACGCCGGCGTCTTCTGCGACCGCCGCGATCGTCGTCCCGGCGTATCCGCGCTCGGCGAAGAGCCGAAAGGCTGACTCCAGGATCCGATTTCGGGTCAGTTCCGCTTGGTCGGCGCGAAGCGGCGAGTGGTACTTACGCCGCGAGCGCTTGACTCGACCCGGCACGGCGACTACAGTACCACCCAATTCACTAAAGCAAGCCTGGAGCGAATCGTGAGGGTGCCTGTCGACGGCCTGAAGCTGGAGTACGAGCTCCGAGGATCCGGCGAGCCGGTCGTCCTGATCCATTGGGGCTTGTGCGCCTGGTGGGCGGAGCCGCTCATCGACGCCCCCGGATTTGCCGATCGCCACCGCCTTCTTCGCTACCACCGCGCGGGCTTCGGCGCCAGTGACCGCGTTGAGGGCGCTCTCAGCATGTCCGACCACGCCGCGCACTGTGCGCTCCTCATGCGTCGGCTTGGGATCGAGCGGGCGCACATCGTCGGGCATTCCTCGAGTGTCCAGGTGGCGTTGCAGCTGGCTCTCGACGTTCCGAGCGCTGTGCAGACGCTGGCTCTGATGGAGCCGGCGAGGCCCGTCCCGCCGACGGAGGAGCAGGCCGAATTCGTGCGCGAGTTCGTCGTGCCCGCCATGCGGCGCTATCGCGCGGGCGACAAGGCCGGTGCGGTCGACATGTTCGGCAGCGGTGTCTTCGGATCGGATTGGCGCGGCCGTTTCGAGGCGCTGCTACCGGGAGCGTTCGAGCAAGCGATTGCGGACGCGGACGCGTTCTTCGGCCAAGAGATGCCGGCGCTTCAGGCATGGTCGTTCACGCGCGAAGACGCGAGCCGGATCACTCATCCCACGCTTGCTCTCCTCGGAGCCGACACCGCCCCGACCTTCCCCGAGCGGATAGAGCTGCTTGCCTCTTGGCTGCCGAACGCCGAGCTCGTCGAGCTGCCGGACACGACTCACCTGATGCCCCTCCAGAATCCGCAGACGACCGCTGAGGCCCTCGGCTCGTTCTTCGCCAAGCATCCGCTTCCGGCCTGATCGCCTAGCGCGGCTTCGCGTACCCCTCGCCGCCGACGAAGTCGAGGCCGACGTACGGCTCGTCCCCGACGACCCAGGCGTCGTGGCCGGGCGGGATGTGGCTCGCATCGCCGGCGCCGATCTCGACCTCCGAGCCATCGTCCATCTCGACGTGGAGCCGACCCGAGACGCAGTACCCGACGTGGTTCACCTGGCAGCTCTCCCCGCCGACGATCGGCTTGACGCATTCAGACCATCTCCAGCCGGGCTGGAACGTGGTTCGCATCATCGTGGTGCCGCCGACCTCGACGACCTCGACCACGCCCTTGTCGACCGGTCGCGTCTCGTCTGGCTGATCGAGCGTCTTTCGCTGGATTGTGGCCACGCCGTCCTCCTTTGTTGCCGTTCGGGCCTCCGGGGCGAGAAACTAGATCGGGATGGCTGCGCGGTCATCGCCCGATCGGGCCATCTTTGGCCCCGAACCCCCGAACTGGGCGGACGCGCTCGAGCTCTACGAGCAGGCGCTCGAGCGCGAGGAGTCCGCCGAGGCACTGGAGGGGTTCGCGGCCGCGAGCTGGTGGCTGGACGACGTCGACGCCGCGATCAGAGCGCGTGAGCGGGCCTACGTGCTGCGGCGAGAGCGGGGCGAGACGATCGAGGCCGCCAGGGTGGCCGGCCTGCTCGCCTGGGACTTCGGCGCGATGCGAGGGGTGACCGCCGTCGCGAACGGTTGGCTCCAGCGGGCGCGGCGACTGATCGAGGACGTGGAGCCGGCGGCGGAGCACGCGTGGCTGCCGCTGATCGAGGCCTCGTTCCACCTCGATACGGACCCCTCCGAGGTGCTCCGCCTCAGCACCGAGGCCGTCGGGCACGCAAAGGCGCACGGGGCCCTCGACATCGAGATGACCGCGCGGACCCTCCAGGGGCTGGCCCTCGTGAGCCTGGGGCGGGTCGCGGATGGGAACCGGCTCCTGGACGAGGGGACGGCCGCGGCGACGGCGGGCGAGCTCTATGACCCGATCGCGATCGGATCCTGTTGCTGCAACATGATCATCGCCTGCGAGCGAGCGCGCGACTTCGATCGTGCCGGTCAATGGTGCGAGCAGCTCGCCGCGTACTGCGAGCGCACGGGGCAGCGGCCGCTGCTGGCGCTCTGCCGCGCCCACCATGGGACCGTGCTCACCGTCCGCGGCGAGTGGGACGCGGCCGAGGCGGAGCTCGAATGGGCCTCGGGAGAGCTGTCGACCTTGCGGCCACCGCTCGCCGGCTACGCGCGGGCACGCTTCGCCCAGCTTCGTCACCGGCAGGGGAGGCTCGCGGAGGCGCGCGAGCTCCTCGCCGAGGCCGGAGGCCACGTGCTCGTCCCGCTCGTGCAGGCCGAGCTGGCGCTCGAGGACAACGACCCGTCCGGGGCTGTCGGCGCAGCCGAGCGCTACCTCACCGCCATCGGCCCCGAGGGCACGATCGAGGCGGCCGCAGCGCTCGAGCTGCTGGTCCCCGCCCGGATCCGGCTGGGCGACCACGCACGGGCGCGGGAGGACCACGCCGAGCTCGAGCGGATCGCCGACGCCGTCGGAACCTCCACCGTGCGCGCGGGCGAGCGCGCGGCGGCCGGTGTCATCGCGCTCGCCGACGGCGATCGCGAGGCCGCGGGGCGGAGGCTGCAAGACGCGGTCGAGCTCTACGACAGCGCCGCCGCTCCGTTCGACGCCGCGTGTGCTCGGCTCGTCCTCGCGCGGACGCTCGCGACGCAGGATCGCGCCGAGGCGGCGCTCGACCAAGCCCTGGCGGCTGCCGCGGTATTCGACCGGCTCGGAGCCACGCGCGCGACGCGCACCGCGGGCAAGCTGGTCACCGAGCTGGGCGGACGGCGCGCGGCCGCGCGGCTCGCCGGGCTCACCGCGCGCGAGTTCGAGGTGCTCCGGCTCGTGGCCGAGGGGCTCTCGAACCGGGAGGTCGCAGAGCGGCTCGTGGTCAGCGAGCACACGGTGCACCGGCACGTGGCCAACATCTACGCCAAGCTCGGCGTCTCCTCCCGGGCCGCGGCCGTGTCACTGGCGGCGCAGCGCGGGATCCTCGGCTGAGCGCGCGTTGCGGCTCACAGATCGAGGACCACGTCTTCGCGTGGCCGCGAGCAGCAGATGAGTGCGCTTCCGCCGGCCGGCGCCTCGACCGGGTCGGGCTCGTACTCGACATCGCCTGCGATGAGCGTGGTCTCGCAGTTGTGGCAAACGCCAGTGCGGCACGACCAACGGACGGGCACGTCGCACGCTTCGGCGAGCTCGAGCAGGCTGGCGTAGCCGCTGCTCCATGGGACGGCGAGGGCGCTGCGAGCGAACTCGATCAATGGGCCGTCTCCGGGGTCGCCGGCGGGTGGGTGGGGCGCCCGTGTGGGCGCTGTCGCGATGCCGGGTGTCAAGCCTGGTGCGGGCCCAAACGGCTCGGTGTGGATGCGTGAGGCGTCGATGCCCAGCGCCGCCAGGGCGGCGCTGATCTCGTCCATGAACTCCGGGGGACCGCAGACGTATGCCTCGGCCTCACGCGGCGGGTTGAGCCCGGCGAGCTGCGCCCCGGTCAGACGCCCCACCGCGTCGAAGTCCCGGCCTTCGACCTCGTCCGGACCGGGACGGCTGTAGAACACCCGAATGCGCACGTTGGGCAGCGACGAGAGCAGGCCCTGGACCTCCGCCGCGAACGAATGATCGCGGCGGCTTCGTGCGCCGTGCAGCCACCAGATCTCCCGATCGGAACGCTCGTGGGCCAGCGTCTGCAGCATGGCGAGCACGGGAGTGGCGCCGATCCCGGCGCTGACCAGCAGCGCGGGCGCATCCGTTCGATCGAGGAGGAAGGTGCCCCGCGGCGCCGCGACGTCGAGTTGGTCGCCGATCGAGAGCCGTGTGTGCAGGTACCCGCTGGCGGCGCCGTCGCGTTCGCGCTTGACCGTGATCCGGTAGTAGCCGGCATCGGGCGGTCCCGACAGGGAGTAGTTGCGCAGCAGGGGACTCTCGTTTCCCGGCCGGATGCGGAGCGTGAGGTACTGGCCGGCCCGTGCGGCAGGGAGCCGTGCGCCGTCGGGGTCCTCGAAGCGGATCGAGATCACGGAGTCGCTTTCCGGCTCGATCGCGGTGACGGTGAGCCGCCGGAAGCCGGACCAGGCCGGGGGAGGACTTGTCGTTGCGAGACCGGCGTTGCCACCACCGGGCGCACCCTCGAGCAGAGCGCGAAACGATGCTTGCCAGCCGGGGCTCAGCGCGGGAATGCGGAGCGCGCGACGGAGCTGCTGGCGCGGGTGCCCTGGGAGGTAGAGGAGCCCGTCGACCTCCGCGACCGTCATCTGCTCCGGCCCGGACGCGAGCTTGACGATCGCGTCTCCCGCCTCGACCTCGCCCTCCTCGAGGACACGGAAGTAGAAGCCGGGGCGGCGGTGTGAGACGAGCAGCGCCGGAATGCGCGGATCGTTCATCCGAATCCCGACGCGGTAGCAGGTGACGCGCGGCTGCGTGACCTCGAAGGTGGCGCTGCCGATCCCGAAGCGGTCGCCGATGCAGACCTCGTCGTCGCCGAGTCCCTGGACGGTGAAGTTCTCGCCGAACTGCCCGTAGACGAAGTCGTCGCGGCCAAGCTCGCGTTCCCAATAGCGGTACGAATCGACCTGGTAGGCGAACACCGCGCGCTGCTCGCCGCCGTGCCCGGCGAGATCGCCTTGACCGTCGCCGTCGATGTTGAGCTTGCGCACGCGGCGGGGACCGGCGACGGGGTCCTTGAAGACGCCGGTGAAGACGGTCTTCCCCTGCCAGCGCACCTCCTTCGGCATGCCCACGTTGACCGCGAGCAGCGTCCCTACGGCGTTGGCGTCGAGCTCTGGCATCGTCCGTCGAGTATCCCGCGGGTGCGGGGCCAGGCCGGTCTAGCCTGCGACGGCCGCGCCCTGCGCCGCCTCCCACTTCGCCCGCACCTCGGGCAGCGTCGGGTCGTAGTCCTCCTTCTGGCGCATCGTCAGCTCCTGCAGGTCGAGCCAGAGCTGCTCGGGAGAGGGCCGGCCCCAGAACCAGTAGCCGACGTAGACCTTCTCGATCCGCAGCCCGGGCGAGAGGATCAACGTGTGGGGCACGCCGGCGTGGGCGTGGTGGGTGTCCGTGTACTCGTTGATGTCGAAGTGGCGCTGTACGGCCAAGTCCTCGTCGGCGAGGAAGGTCCAGTGGGCGCCGGTCGAGATCTTCAGCTTGAGCACGTCGTGCAGGCCGTTGGGGAGGATGCTGACGAGCTCGGTGAACGCCACCGAGCACCACTCGTAGAAGCGCAGCAGCTCGCGGTGCATCATCCGCTCGCGCGGGCAGTGCTCGCCACGGCTGAGGTGCAGCACCAGGTAGTTGTCGCGCTGTAGCTCGGAGAGCTTGTGGGTCTCGCCGTTCTCGTCGGCCAGCTCGAAGTCGGGGATGGTCGAGCCGATCTCCAGGTTCCTGCTCATGCGTCCTCCTTGGTCAGGCGCAGGCGGTACACGCCGGTCAGCGCCGTGATGTAGAGCGTCCGGCCGTCCGCGTCGCCCCATGCGAGGTTGTGCGGGGCCTCGGGCAGCTTCAGCAGCGACAGCCGCTCGCCGGCGGGGGAGAGGACCCAGATCCCGCCCGGTCCGCAGACGTAGAGGTTGCCGTCCGGGTCGACCTTGATGCCGTCGATCGCGTCTTCGCCGGACGCGTCGGTCATGTCGAACAGGACCTCGCCGGGGCCGCCGGCCTCGACGTCGTAGCGCATGACGACCTTGCGCCGGGGGTCCCAGTTGCCGACGTACAGGTAGCGCTCGTCAGGGGAGAACGCGAGTCCGTTGGGACCGTCCAGCTCGTCGGTCACGAGCGACACCACGCCGTCGTCGACGCGGAAGACGCCCGAGAAGTCGAGCTCCTTGGTGGGGTCGCCGAAGGTGTCCGGCAGCCCGAACGGCGGGTCGGTGAAGAACAGCGTTCCGTCGGAGCGGAAGACGAGGTCGTTGGGGCTGTTCAGCCGCCGGCCGTCGTACGAGTCGGCGAGCACCGTGGTGTCGCCATGAGGGTTGATGCGCAGCACGCACCGGTTGCCGTGCTGGCACATCGCGAGCCGGCCCTCGGGGTCGAACGCCAGGCCGTTCGACCCGGGCTGGGTGAAGCGGCCGATGTCGGCGCCGGTGTAGCCGCTCTTGGCGTTGAAGACCGTGACGGCGCCCGTGGCCGCGTCCCAGCGATAGATCACGTTCGTGTTGGGCGAGCTGAACAGCAGCGCCCCCTCCGGTGACCAGAGCGGCCCCTCGGTGAACTCGAAGCCTCCGGCCACCTGCTCGAGCCGGGCGCCGCCGAAGTGGTTGCCCTCGAGCTCGAGTGGCGCCTCGACGGCAAGCGGCGCGCGGCCGGCGGCGTACAGCTCGAGCGCTGCCGTGCGCATCCAGATGTAGTTCGGCGGCGACGCCGAGATCGGGCCGTTGATCCCGAAGACGGCGATCGTGAACGTCTGGCCCGGCCGCGCGTCGCGCGTGAGCACCACCCGGTTCGGGGCGTTGAAGCCGCTGACGACCGGCCCACCGCCGTCACCGAGCGCGTGCGGCAGCTCGCCGTCGACCCATACCTCGGCGTAGTCGTCGACCACGACCTCGAACATCACGGTGGCGCCCGCGACGTCGGTGTCGCCGATCCGGTCGGGAAGGGTGAGCGCGAGCCGGTACCAGTTGAAGCAGACCCGTCCGCTTGCCAGCCGCGCCGTCGTCTCCTCCGGCTGGAGCACGCGCCAGCTCGAGTCGTCGTAGCCCGCTGCCTCGGCATGGGGCACCACGTCATAGGTGCGGTTCGGCACGGTTCCGGGGCCCAGCGGGTCCTCCGCCGAGCCGAGCTCGACGAAGTCGATCTCCTCGACGCGCGCGTCCGAGTAGCGCCACTGAGCGTCGACGAGCGCGGAGCCCTCGGCGGTCTGGAGATCGACGACGGCGTCGGGCCGCCCCGGGATCAGCTCGGGTGGGCCGGGCAGGCGCACGCTCATGCCTCCACCTTCACGACGAAGTAGAGGAACGGATCGGAGACCTCGGTGAACTGGTGGGGGACGCCGTTCGGGATCGCGAGCACGTCCCCCTCGGCGAGCTCGTGGGCTGTGCCGCCGGCGACCGCGGCCGCACGCAGCTCGCCGGGGGCAACCTCGCGCGGGTCGACCAGCTCGCCTCCGGTGACGACCGTGGCGCGGCCCTCGACGACGTGCATGACGTCGACGACGCTCTCGTGGAGCTCGACCTCGCCCGGGGCGGTCCGGCGCCCGGCATCGAGCTTGTAGCCGTAAGTGTCGAGCAGCAGCCCGCCGTTGCGGAACTTGGCCGCGACCGTGTCGCGATCGAAGTGGGCCGCGCCGTTCGAGGACGGCTCGAGCGCGCGCGCTCCGATCAGCGCGAGCTCGCGGTCCTCGTCGGCCGAGGACGCCCCGCTGACGCCGACCGCGCCGATCACCTCGCCGTCGTGCTCGATCGGCACGCCGCCCTGGAGCGGCACCGCGCGGGCGAGGTGCAGCGCCGACGGGCGACCGCCCGACGCCTGATCCTCGAAGTCCTTCGACTCGCGCCGGTAGATCGCGGCCGTTCGTGCCTTGTCGGTCGTGACCTCGACGCTCGCGACCTGGGCGTTGTCCGGGCGGTGCAGGTAGATCAGCGCCCCGCCGGCGTCCACGGCCGACACGACGGGCGCCACCCCGCGCTCGGCAGCCGCGCGACCGACGGCCTCGGCGACGTGCTTGGCTCCCTCGTAGGTCAGCGCCGGGACCTCGCGCGTCGAGAGCTCGGCCGCTGCCCCGGCGATCGAGATCGCCTCGTCCTCGTCCGGGGTCTCGCCGCTGGTGCCGATGGCGCCGACAACCTCGTCGCCGACCTTCAGCGGGATGCCGCCGATCAGGCAGGACGCGCCGTGCAGCGCGAGCGCTCCCAGCCGTCCGTCGGTCACCTGCTCCTCCATCTCGCGGCTGGGACGGACGAAGATCGCGGCGGTGCGGGCCTTGTCGAGAGCCACTCGCGAGCTCGCGATCTGGGCGCCCGGCGTGCGCTGGAGCTGGATCAGCTCGCCGTGCGGATCGACCACGGCGATCACAACACGGCTGCCGAGCTCGGCGGCCTTGTCCTTCGCGGCGGCGATCACCGCCTCGGCGCCGGCGTCGTCGACGATCCTGCGGGTGCGGACGTAGGCCATCAGGGGGCTCCTCTCGCGTCGAGTTGGACGGCCCAGACGGCGACGTCGGTGGTTACGTAGAGGACGTCGCGGTCTGGGCCGCCGAAAGTGAAGTTCACGGCGCCCGGGAGATCGATCTCGTCGATCAGGTCGCCGCTCGGGTCGAAGATCTGGATTCCGCCGGCGCTCGAGGCGTAGACGTTGCCGTCGAGGTCGACCTTCAGCCCGTCGGGGTGGCCCGGCGTACCGACCGCGAACGGGCGGGCGGGGCCGAGCTCGCGGCCGGCGATCACGTCGAAGGCGAGGATGTGGTGGGGGCGGCCGTTGTCGGCCACGTAGAGCGTCGACTCGCCGGGGGAGAAGGCGAGGCCGTTCGGCTTGTCGAACGAGTCCGCGACGATCGCCGACTCTCCCGTGACCGGGTCGTGGCGGTAGACGAAGTCCCCGACCTCGGGCTCCGGGCGGAAGCCCTGGAGGAAGCCGTAGCTCGGGTCGGTGAACCAGACCGTGCCGTCGCTCTTGCGGACGACGTCGTTGGGAGAGTTGAGGCGCAGCCCCTGCCACGAGTCGACCAGGACCTCGACGTCGCCGCTCGCCGGATCCAGGAGGGTGACCGCAGCCGGGTGCTGCTCGCAGACGAGCAGGCGCCCGTCGCCGAAGGCGGCCATTCCGTTCGCGACGTTGGCGTCCGTCCGTACCAGCGAGACCTCTCGCGTCTCCAGATCGAGCCGCTTCACGTCGACCTGCGGTCGCTGCGTCGTGAAGTAGAGGGCGTGCTCGTCCGCGAGGTAGACCGGTCCCTCGTGCGCGTCGGTCTCGACGATGCGGTTCACACGGTCAGAGTCCGGCGAGCGGCAGCTGCGTTACGTGCTGAGCAGGTATCCGCCGATGAAGCCGAGCATCGTCGCGATGGCCACTCGCTTGCTGACCTCGGAGAAGGTGTGCGGGATGATCGCGATCGAGACGACCGCGAGGATCGCGCCGGCCGACACCGCTTGCGCGGCGCCGATGAGCTCGGCGCTCGCATCCGCGAGAGCCGTTCCGCCCAGGACCGTGGCGAACGTGAGCGCAAGGCCGATCGCGGTCAGCAGCGTGATCGCGAACCGGCGCGGGCGGCCGCCGTGGACGATCAAGTGGGCGGAGCCGTAGGACTCGACGAGGTTGCCGAGCAGGACGCCGACCAGCAGAGCCACCCCGATGCCCGAGCCGGCGATGGTGAGGCCGAGCGCGACCGACTCGGGGACGCCGTCCACGAAGATGCCCGCCGCGACCACCTCGCCCTCCGTCGCCTCGTCGGCCATCGGCGGCGCGCGGCCCGCCACCATGGCGTGACCCATGCGGCGCATCTCCTTCGTGGCGGGATCACGTGTGAGCCACGCGTCCGCGCCGACGTATGCGAGCGTGCCGGCGGCGAGGCCGAGCGCCGTGATCCCGGGGCCGGCGCCGCTGTCGGCCGCCGGGACCAGCTGCAGCGCGACCGCTGCGAGCAGCGTGCCGCCGCCGAATGCCGTGATCGTCGCCGCGATCCGGGAGGGCAGCTCGACGACCGCGGCGACCACCGCGCCCGCCACGAGGCTGGCGGCGACCACCAGCCCCCAGGCCGTGGACGCGCCGAGGTTGGCCATTGCTACGCCGCCGCGGGCACGTTCGCGCGCAGCTCGAGCAGCGCGTGCAGGAACACCTCTGAGAACGTCGGGAAGGGCTGGATGACGTCGTCGACCACGTCGAGCGGCACCCGCGCGCGGATCGCCAGCGTGGCCTGCTGGAGCCACTCGCCGGCGTCCGGCCCGAGCGCGTACGCGCCCGTCACCCGTTCGCCGTCGGAGACGAGGGTCATGAAGTACGGCTTGTCGGCGTACTCGCGCAGGTAGGTGTAGGTCCGAGGGACCTCGGCGAGCGGAACGGTGACCGAGTGGGGGCCATCCGCCTCTCCGACCGACGCCGCCTGGGGGTCGGTGAACACCACTCGGGGCACGGCGTCGTAGTTCGCCTCGCGATCGCCGCCCGCGATGTTCGCTGCGGCCACCCGGCCCTGGTACTTGGCCACGTAGGTCAGCGGCCAGATGCCTGTGACGTCGCCGATCGCCCAGACGCCCTCGCCGGCCCTCATCCTCGCGTCCACCTCGATCCCGCGCGGCCCCGGCTCGATGCCGACGTTCTCGAGGCCGATGTCCTCGACACGCGGTCGCCGGCCGGTGGCCACCAGTAGCCGGTCGCCGCGCAGCTCGTCGCGTTCGGGGAACTCGAGCACGAACTCGCCGCCGTCGCGGCGGACCGCCGATGCGTGCTGTCCGAAGCACAGCTCGATCCCGTCGGCCGCCAGCGCCTCGGCAAGCGCTCTGCCGAGTGGCTCGGGCTCACGGGGGAGCACGCGGTCGCTCCCCTCGACGAGCGCGACCTCGCCGCCCATGCGCGCGACGACCTGGGCCATCTCGACCCCCACCGGCCCGCCGCCGAGCACCAGCATTCGCCGCGGCACCTCCGTCAAGGCGGTGGCCTCGCGGTTCGTCCAGACGCCGTCGAGCTCGCCCAGGCCCTCGATCGGCGGGATGAACGGGGACGAGCCGGTTGAGATCACGATGTCCCCGGTCGTGTACTCCGCTCCGTCGACCGACACACGCCCGGGCGCCTCGATCCGCCCGCTGCCGCGGATCACCTCGATGCCCTTGCCCTCGTACCACCCGACCTTCCCGCTGTCGTCGTAGTTCGACACCATGAAGTCGCGCCAGGCGAACGCCGCGTCCGGGCGCACCGTCCCGTTCACCGCCTCGGCCGCGCCCGGAGCCTCGCGCGCACCCTGGAGCGCCTCGCCGGGGCGGAGGAGCGTCTTCGAGGGCATGCAGGCCCAGTAGTCGCATTCGCCCCCGAGCAGGTCGCGCTCCACGATCGCGACCCTCAGGCCGGCGTCGGCGAGCTGGCCGGCGCAGTGGCCGCCGCCCGGCCCGCTGCCGATGACGACCACGTCGTAGTCGGTCACGCCGCTCCCTTCGCCTTGTCGAGCTCGTGGGCGGCTTTGATCAGGCCGATGTGGCTGAACGCCTGGGGGAAGTTGCCGAGCTGCTCGTTGTTGGCGGTGTCGATCTCCTCGGCGAGCAGCCCGAGATCGTTCGCGTACCCGGTGAGCTGGTCGAACAGCTCTTGCGCCCGCTCGACCTCGCCGGCCTGAGCCAGGCAGGCCACCAGCCAGAACGAGCAGATCGTGAAGGTGCCCTCCTCGCCGCTCAGCCCGTCGGCGTTGAGCCCCTCCTCGTTCTTGTAGCGCAACACCAGGCCGCCCTCGGTCAGCTCGTCGGCGATCGCGTCGATCGTCGACTTCATGCGCTCGTCGGTGGCGGGGAGGAAGCCCAGGCTCGGCATGAGCAGCTGCGCGGCATCGAGCTCGTCCGAGTCGAACGACTGGGCGAACGCCTGCCTGCGCTCGCTCCACCCGCGCTCCAGCACGGCCTCGCGAATCTCATCGCGAGCTGCCTCCCACTCGGCCACCTCGGCGTAGTCGCCCAGCTGGTCGGCGAGCTTGACCGCGCGGTCGAGCGCGACCCAACACAGCACCTTCGATGAGAGATGGTGACGCGGCTCCCCGCGCATCTCCCACATCCCCGAGTCCGTCTCCTTCCAGCGCCGGGCCGCGGTGTCGGCGAGATCGGCAACGAACTGCTGGATCTCGAAATGCAGGTCGCCGAGCTTCTCCTGATAGAGCCACAGCGAGTTGAGCAGCTCGCCGTAGACGTCCAGCTGGACCTGGTCCCAGGCGCCGTTGCCGACGCGCACCGGCGCCGAATCGCGCCAACCGCGCAGGTGGCCGAGCTCCCGCTCGGACAGGTCGTGCTCGCCGCCGATGCCGTACATGATCTGGAGCGAGCCCTCGCCGGCGCGGCCGCCGGCCGAGCTGGTCATGAACGAGACGAACTCCTCGGCCTCGTCGGAGCACGCGCCGATGTAGAGCGCCTCGATCGTCAGGCTGGAGTCGCGGATCCAGGAGTAGCGGTAGTCCCAGTTGCGCTCGCCGCCGACCGTCTCGGGGAGTGAGGTCGTGGGCGCCGCAACGATCGCGCCGGTGGGTCGGTAGGTAAGCCCCTTCAGGACTCGGGAGCTGAGCCGCACCAGCTCCTTGTTCGGGCCGTCGTAGATGTCGTGCTCGGCTTCCCAGGAGCGCCAGGCCTCGGCGGTGTCCTCGATCCGCTCGCGCACCTGATCGGCCGGCGTGGGCGAGGGCGGTGCCTTCTGCTCCGCGGCCGCCCAGCGCAGCGCGAATCCGGCCTGCTCGCTCTCCGAGACCGTGAACGACGTCCGGATGACGGCCTCCTCGTCGGCCTCGAGCCCGACGCCTGAGGAGATGCCGATGCGGCCGGACCCGAACGTCCTGGCCCCGCCGTCCTCCAACCGGATCAGCGGCTTGATCAGGCCGTATTCCGGGCGCGGTGTCAGCTCGAGGGCGAGCTCGACCTCGCCCTCGCTGCCCTCGACGGCGCGCAGCAGCTCGTGGGGCGCGTCGAAGCCGAGGTCGTGGCCGCGCTGCCCTTCGGCGAAAGCCATCGCGTCGAGCAGCCGAACGCTGCCCGTGTCGGTGGTGAAGGTCGTCTCGATTACGAGCGTGCCCGGCAGGTAGCGCCGCTCTGTCGTGTAGGCGGCGGTCGGCCGGATCGACCAGCGCCCGCCGTCGGGATCGAGGATGCCGGTCAGGATCGCCGCGCTGTCGTAGCGCGGCAGGCAGAGCCAGTCGACCGAGCCGTCGCGGTTCACGAGCGCGGCGGAGTTGCAGTCGGCAAGCAGCCCGTAGTCGGCGATGGGGGTGAAGTCGTCGGTGGAGCCCGCACGTCCCGAGGCCGGGCCGGGCGTGATCGTCGTGGTCTCGCTCATGCGCTCTCAGTCCGTGGGCGGCTCGACCCGTTACACGCTCTCTGTAACGCCTGGCCCACCCGGCGGACGATGTTCACGTGAGCGCGCCGCCACCCGACGAGATGAGCTGCAGGGAGCTCGTCGAGGTCGTCTCCGACTACCTCGATGGCTCGATGGAGGAGATCGACCGGTCTCGCTTCGAGGCGCACCTCGAGGAGTGCCCCTACTGCGTGAACTACCTCGCCCAGATGCGCAGAACGATCGAGACGCTCGGCAGACTCGACGCCGCCTCGATCGCCCCTGAGAGGCGACGCGAGATCGTCGTCGCCTTCGCTGACTGGCGGCGGG
>JBQGCL010000267.1:0-5244 GCA_052038485.1 Thermoleophilaceae bacterium
CGGGAGGTCACGACCTCCACGGTCGCGGCGCTGCTGACGATCATGGGTTACTCGCTCTACGACACGATCATCGTGTTCGACCGAATACGCGAGAACGTGCCGCGCATGCCGCGCGCGACCTTCTCGCAGATCGCGAACCGCTCGATGTCCGAGGTGCTGACCCGGTCGCTGGCGACCAGCGCCACGGTGCTGATGCCGGTCGGAGCGCTGCTGCTGTTCGGCGGAGAGACGCTCAAGGACTTCGCGTTCGCGCTGCTCGTCGGCGTGGCGTCGGGCGCCTACTCGTCGATCTTCATCGCGACGCCGGTACTGGTGGAGTGGAAGGAGCGCGAGCAGGTCTACATGCGCCGCCGCCGCGTGGTGATGGAGCAGTTCGGCGGGATCGTGCCGGCCTTCGCGACGGGCGTGCTGGCGGCCGAGCCGGCCGAGGCCGCCGCCGGCCAGGCGGGCACGGGCCGCAAGCGGACCACGCGCCGCACCCGGCGTGCCGCGCGCGCGGGAAGCGCCCCACCGACCACGGCACCGCCGCGTTCGGCAGCCGCCGAGCCGGCGGCCCCGCGACCGCCCGCGGAGGCGGCCGCCCCGCCACCGCCCGACGATGCTGTCGCCGCGCCGCCGGACGCGACGGCCCCCGCCGAGCGCTTCCCGGACGCGACGGCCCCGGCCCCGCTGCCGGACGCGGGTGCTCCGCCGCCGCCCGTCGGCGAGCCCGCTCCGCCGCCCGCCGCCGAGGCCACTTCGCCGCCCGCCGAGCCCGCGGCCGCTCCGCCTGACGCTTCCGCTCCGCCGCCCGCCGAGCCCGCGGCCGCTCCGCCTGACGCTCCCGCGCCGCGCGAGGCGCGCCCCACCACGCGCGCCGAGCGCCTGCGTGCCAAGCGGCAGGCCGCTGCGCGGGGCGATCGTGCTCCTCGCGGCGATGGGGCTCCGCCGGACGGCGCCCCGCCCGACTCGGGCGATGGCGGCCCGCGCGAGTCGCGCACGACATCGACAGCCGGCGGCGGCAAGCCGAAGCCGAAGCGGCAGCGGTCCCGCAGAAAGCATGGGAGGCGTTAGCGGATGAGCCTGCTCGTCTGGGTGATGATGGGGATCGCCGTCTGGCACTTCACGGTGTTCGTGCCGGACCGCTTCTGGGGCGGCATCGTCGGGGCGTTCCTTGCCGCGAGCCTCGCGGCCGCGCTGTTCGGCTTCGCCGTCAACGGCGGAGCCGTCCCCGGCCAGGACGACACCGATCTGCTCCAGGCCCTGATCGCGATCCCGGGCGCGGCCGTTGGGCTCGGACTGTCCTACTGGTACGGCGCCCGCGTCGACAGCGAGCACGGGATCGACCACGGGCAGACGCGCGCCGGCTCGCGCTGACGCGCTCGGGGCCGAGGATGCGGCCTTGGACGCGCTGCGCTTCAGCCACGAGCGCGCAGCCGCCTGAAGCTCCCGCTGCATTCCGTCCGCCCGTCCTCGCAGGATGGGTCGGATGCTCTCCAGGCCGACCAGGTGGTCGTGCGCTCCGTATGACGTGGCTGTCGCCGCGCGGCTGGCGGCTGGGTTGGGCGTGTCGAGGCCGGTCGGCGCGATCCTCGCCCGGCGGGGGTTCGAGGACCTCGACCAGGCCCGCCGTTTCCTTGCCGCCGACGAGCGTCACGACCCGCTCACGCTGCCCGGGATCCGCGAGGCCTGTGAGCTGATCGCCGGGCACCTGCGGCGCGGGTCGCGCATCGCGGTCTTCGGCGACTACGACGTCGACGGCGTCTGCTCGACGGCGATCCTCCTGCGCACGCTGCGCGCGCTCGGAGCCGATCCCGTCTGGGAGCTGCCCAGCCGCTTCGACGAGGGCTACGGCCTGTCGACGGCCGCGGTCGAGCGGCTCGCGGGCCGCGGCGTAGGGCTGCTCGTCACGGTCGACTGCGGCATCACCGCCGTCGAGCCGGTCGCCGCCGCCCGGGCGGCCGGGCTCGACGTTGTCGTCAGCGACCACCACGTGCCCGGCGAGACGCTGCCCGAGTGCCTGATCGTGCACCCGGCGCTGGGCGACTACGGCTGCCCCGAGCTGTGCGCCGCCGGTGTGGTGCTGAAGCTCTGCGAGGCGCTCGACCCTGGCGCCGCCGAGGAGCACCTCGACCTGGCCGCCCTCGCGACCGTCTGCGACCTCGTGCCGCTGGGCGGCGAGAACCGCCGCATCGTGCGGGAGGGGCTGGTCGCGCTCGCGCGCACGCGCAAGCCAGGGCTGCGGGCCCTGATGGAGGTGGCGGCCGTCGAGCCGGCCGAGCTGACCGAGCACGCGCTCGGCTTCCGGCTCGGCCCGCGCGTCAACGCGGCCGGCCGCATGCGCCGGGCGGACGCCGCCCTCGAGCTGATGCTGACCCAGGACGGAGGCCGCGCCGCCGAGGTCGCGCGCGAGCTCGACCTGCTCAACGGCGACCGCCAGCAGGCCGAGACGCGCATCCTGTTCGCGGCCGACGCCGCGTGCCTGCCGCAGGCCAGCCAGGGCGCGATCGTGGTGGCGGGGGAGGGGTGGCACCCGGGTGTGGTCGGGATCGTGGCGTCGCGCCTGGTCGAGCGCTGGCGACGCCCCTGCGTCGTGATCGCGCTCGACGAGGAGGGCGGCGGTCGCGGCTCGGGCCGCAGCATCTCGGCCTACGACCTGCACGCGGGCCTGTCCGCCTGCGCCACGCACCTGACTCGTTTCGGCGGTCACCGCATGGCGGCCGGCGTCGAGCTGGCGGCCGACTCGGTCGACCCGTTCCGCGCGGCGCTGGCCGCGCACGCGGGCGCGGCGCTCGCCCCGGATGACCTGATCCCCGTGGAGCGGGTCGACGCGGTGGTCCCGGGCGGCGTGCTCGGACTCGGGCTGGCGGAGGAGCTGGAGCAGCTGCGCCCGTTCGGGATGGGCAACCCGCAGCCGACGCTGCTGGTGCCGGCGGCGCGCTTCCAGAACGTGACGGGGATGGGCGAGGACAAGGAGCACTCACGCTTCACGCTGGTCACCGCGGGCGGGGCGCGCTCGCGCGGGGTGGCATTCGGCTCCCCGCCGAAAGAGCTGGCCCCGGCGGCCGACGTGAACCACGACATCGCCCTGCGGCTGGAGCGAAACCGCTGGAAAGGCGTCGTCGAACCGCGCACGATCCTGCGCGCCCTGTGCCCGACCCGCCCCGGCGAGCTGCGAGTGCTGGGGGAGGAAGGTGAGTTCTGGGAGAGCGTGCGCGAAGCGCTCGCGCGCGAAGCGGATGCGCCCGCGGCGGAGCCGCTCGCGCCCGCCACCTCGCTTGGCGCCGCCGGCGCGGCCCCGGTCGATCGCCGCCGCGAGGGCTTCGCCGGGGTCGCCGGCGACCTCTTCACGAGCGGCGAGCGCGTGCTCGTCGCGGTCGCGGACGTCGAGCGGCGCCGCCAGGGCCTCGAGCAGATCGTCGCCGGGCTGGCGCCGGAGGGCATGCCGGTCGCCTCCTGGAGCGCGATCGACGGCGACCCGCGGCTCGCGGCTGCCCACGACCACCTGGTCGCGCTCGACCCGCCCCCCGGGGGCGTCGGTGACCCCCTGCTGCGGCAGGGCATCCCGGCCCAGATGGCCTGGGGCCCGGCCGAGGCCGAGTTCGCCCTCCAGGTCTACCGCTCCCAGCTCGACCTGCGGCCCGCGCTCGCGAGCGTCTACCGCGCCCTGCGTGAGCTGCCGCCGCAGGCCGCCCCCGCGGCCCTCCGGCAGGCCCTCGTAGGCGACGGCCGCTACCCCCGCACGCCGCTGGTCTGCGCCCGCCTGCTCACGGTCCTGACCGAGCTCGGGCTGGTGGAGCTCACGTTCGACCCGCCCGCCTGCCGCGTCCTGCAAGCGCAGCGCACCGACCTCGAGCACTCCGCCGCCTACCGGGCGGCAGCCGAGCGGCTGGCGGCGATCGAGCAGGCCCTCGCGGCCGAGCTCCCGGCGCAGGCCCCCGCCCGCGTCGCCTGATTGGGTCGAGCGCCCGCCACCCGCTCTAAACTCGGAGGCATGCCGAAGCTGCCGCGCGGCAACGGGAAGTCGGGCCCAGACACGGCGCACAAGCCGCCGGCGAAGCGCTCTGGCTCGACCGCCGCCAAGCAGGCGACCGCCACCAAGCGCCGCGCCGTCCGGCGCAAGGCCAACGCGAACGGCGCTCCCGCGGCCCCGCAGGCCGAGCCGAGCGGCGCCGACTTCGAGCACCACCCCGTCGACGAGCACACGCTGACGACGCCCGCCGGGCCGGCGAGCAAGCTGTCCGAGGACCAGCGCGTCCTGCTCGGCGACCTGTTCGCGGTCGTCGAGGAGCACGCCGGCGATGCAGCCGAGACCGTCGACCGCGACATGGTCGAGCGCGCCTTCGTGTTCGCCTGCGAGCGCCACGCGGACCAGCGGCGCGCCAGCGGCGAGGAATTCATCGTGCACCCCGTCGGCGTGGCCAAGATCTGCGCCGGCATGCGGCTCGACACCGCCACGCTGTGCGCGGCGCTGCTGCACGACACGGTCGAGGACACCACCGCCTCGCTCGCCGAGGTCGAGGACGAGTTCGGGGAGCAGGTCGGCGCGCTGGTCGACGGCGTGACCAAGCTCTCCGGCGTCACCTTCCAGAGCCGCGACGACCGCCAGGCCGAGAACTACCGCAAGATGATGGTCGCGATGGCCCAGGACATCCGGGTCATCCTGATCAAGCTCGCCGACCGGCTGCACAACATGCGCACGATCGGCTCGATGCCGAAGCACAAGCAGCAGGAGAAGGCGAAGGAGACGCTCGAGATCTTCGCCCCGCTGGCGCACCGGCTCGGCATCCACGCGATCAAGTGGGAGCTGGAGGACCTCGCCTTCGCGACGCTCCACCCGCGCAAGTACAACGAGATCAAGCAGCTCGTCTCGCAGCAGCGCAGCGAGCGGGAGGGCTATGTCTCGCGCGCGGGCCAGTACCTGCAGAAGGAGCTCGAGGCCGTCGGCATCGAGGCCGAGATCGCCGGCCGCGCCAAGCACTTCTACTCGATCTACTCGAAGATGACCAAGAAGGGCCGCGAGTTCAACGAGATCTACGACCTCACGGCGATGCGGGTGCTGGTCGGCTCGGTCAAGGACTGCTACGGCGCCATCGGCGTGATCCACTCGCTCTGGAAGCCGCTGCCGGGCCGCTTCAAGGACTGGGTCGCGATGCCCAAGTTCAACATGTACCAGGCCCTGCACACGACCGTGATCGGGCCCGAGGGCCGCCCGCTCGAGATCCAGATCCGCACCGACGAGATGCACCGCACGGCCGAGTTCGG
>JBQGCL010000268.1:0-6186 GCA_052038485.1 Thermoleophilaceae bacterium
GGTCGCAGCGCGGGCGTGCTGCTCGACCAGGCCGGCTGCCGCGGCCTGGCGGTCGGCGGCGCCCGCTTCTCGGAGAAGCACGCGAACTTCGTGGAGAACACCGGCGACGCCACCACTGCCGACGTGATCGCGCTGATGGCCGAGGGCAAGCGCCGCGTGCGCGAGCGCTTCGGGATCGAGCTGGAGCCAGAGGTCCAGTTCCTCGGCGAGGTCGACGCCTCGGCGCTGTGGGGCGAGGCGTGAGCGCCGCGACCGTCGCGGGCCGCCTGTCGCCGCGGCGCGCGGCCGCCCGCGCGGCCCGCCGAGTCTCGCCGCGCCGGCTGTCGCCGCGGCTCAAGCGGCGCCTGCTCGCGCTCGCCGTCCTGTGCGTCGCGCTGGCGGCCGGTTACCAGTTCTGGCTGCGCGACTCCTCGCTGGTCGCGGTCGACCGCGTCGAGGTCACCGGGCTGACCAGCGCGGACGCGGCCCGCATTCGCACCGCGCTCACGAGCGCCGGCCGCGACATGACGACCCTGCACGTCGACCGGGGCGCGCTCGATCAGGTGGTCGCCGGTTATCCGGTCGTCCGCAGGCTCGAGATCTCGCCCGACTTCCCCCACACGCTGCGCGTGCACGTGGTCGAGTACGAGCCCGCGGCGATCGCGGTCAGCGACGCCGGCGAGGTTCCGGTCGCCGGCGACGGCACGATCCTCAAGGGCGTGCGCGTCGAGGGTCGCCTGCCGACGATCGACGTCGACGGCGCGCTCGGCACCGAGCTGCTGCTCGACGACTCCGCGCGCGCCGCCGCCGCGGTGGCGGGCGCCGCCCCGGCGCTGCTGCGCAAGCGCATCGAGAACATCGACCACCGCTCGGAGGACGGCTACGTCGCCGAGCTGCGCGACGGTCCCGAGCTGCTGCTCGGCTCTGCGACGCGGCTGCGCGCCAAGTGGGCGGCGGCCTCCCGTGTGCTGGCCGACCTCGAGGCGCGCGGAGCCACCTACGTAGACCTGCGCATCCCGGACCGGCCCGCCGTCGGCGGGCTCGCCGCGCCCACCTTGGAGCCGGTCGCGCCGCTCGGAAGCGAGCTCGGCACCGCATCCACCGGTACGCCCGAGGCCGGCACCGTCTCCGGCACCGAGACCGGCGCTGTCACCCCGGACGTCGCCGAGACGGCCGTTCCCAACACCGTTCCAACGGACCCCTCGTCGGCGACCGGCACCCCTCAGGCGCAGACCCCCACGCAGGCGCCGACCACCCCCACGGAGCCGCTCCCGACGGGCTCCGAGGGCGGCGCGGCGATCGCTCCGTAAAGCCTCAAGTACAACTTGAGCTTTACCGCAACCCTCGACTCTCAGTCGAGACTTGAGCTGCACGATTTGTTGCGAGATCGGTTGACACATTCGCGGAATCCCACCTACAGTCCGATGTCTGCGGTAGCCGAGAACCCTCGACAACCGCTTGAGCTTCAGCAGGCAGAAGGGAACAACCCTCATGGACACGGGCAGCTACCTGGCGGTCATCAAGGTCGTCGGAATTGGCGGCGGCGGCACCAACGCCGTCAACCGCATGGTGGACGCAGGCCTCAAGGGCGTGGAGTTCATCGCCGTCAACACGGACGCCCAGGCGTTGCAGATGTGCGACGCCGACATCAAGCTTCAGATCGGCGATCAGCTCACCCGTGGGCTGGGCGCCGGCGCCGACCCCGAGGTGGGCTACGGCGCCGCCAACGAGAGCCGCGACGAGATCAAGGAGGCGCTCAAGGGCGCTGACATGGTCTTCGTGACCGCAGGCGAGGGCGGCGGCACCGGCACCGGCGCCGCGCCGGTGATCGCCGAGGTGTCCAAGCAGGAGGTCGGCGCGCTGACCGTCGGCGTGGTCACCAAGCCGTTCGACTTCGAGGGCTCGCAGCGGATGCGACAGGCGGTCGACGGCATCGACCGGCTGCGCGAGCAGGTGGACACGATGATCGTGATCCCGAACGAGAAGCTGCTCGCCGTCGTGGAGCGCCGCACCAGCATCCTCGACGCGTTCCGTGAGGCCGACGCCGTGCTCGGCCAGGGCGTGCAGGGCATCACCGACCTGATCACGACTCCGGGCCTGATCAACCTCGACTTCGCCGACGTCCGCACGATCATGCAGGACGCCGGATCGGCGCTGATGGGCATCGGCGAGGCATCGGGCGAGAACCGGGCCGCGGAGGCCGCCAAGAACGCCGTCTCGAGCCCGCTGCTGGAGCAGTCGGTCGAGGGCGCCACGGGCATCCTGCTGAACATCACCGGCGGCACCGACCTCGGCCTGTTCGAGGTCAACGAGGCCGCCGAGATCATCCAGGGCGCGGCCGACCAGAACTCGAACATCATCTTCGGGGCGGTCGTGGACGACGCGCTCGCCGACGCTGTGCGAGTGACGGTGATCGCGACCGGTTTCGAGCGGCCCAGTCGCATGCCGCTGTTCACCGAGGACTCGACGGGACGCCGGCGTGAGCCGCGTCGCCGCGACGTCACGATGGACGAGCGGCAGCGCGCCTCGCTGGAGATCTCGGACGACGAGATCGACGTGCCGTCGTTCCTGAAGGATTAGGGACCGCGGCGCACGCGGCCGAGCCACGTGCTTGCGCACGGCACGACGCTCCGCGAGATCGGCGCCGGTGAGACCGCGCTGGCCTTCGAGGCCATGCGCGCGCTGCGCACGCACCACGAGGACGAGGCCGCGTTCGTGCGCCGGGTCGACGAGGTGCAGCGGCCGGAGGGGTATCGCATCGTGGGCGCTTTCGACGGCGAGCGCTGCCTGGCGGTGGCGGGCTTTCGCGAGCTGAACAACCTGGCCTGGGGGCACGTCGTCTACGTCGACGACCTGTCGACGCATCCGGACGGACGCCGCCGCGGCTACGGCCGCGAGCTGCTCGAGTGGTGTGCGGAGGAGGCGAGGCGGCTCGGCTGCGACGCCCTTCACCTCGACTCGGGCGTCGAGGCCAACCGGCTCGACGCGCACCGGCTCTACCTCAACACGGGCATGCGCATCACGAGCTTCCACTTCGCGAAGCCGCTGTGATCGAGGCCGCCGAGCGACTCGCGCTGGTCGCCGAGCGAGAGCTGGAGGCGCTCGTGGGCGTCTCGACTCCGTCGGGCGACGTGGCGGGGGCCGAGGAGGCGGTGGCGCTGTGCGTCGCGTTCCTCCCACCCGAGGCCGAGCCCGAGCGGATCGCCTGCTCGACGCCCGGCCACGCTCCCGACCTGCTCGGCCGCCTGAAGGGCAGCGGCGACCGCAGGCTGCTGCTGGTCGGCCACCTCGACACGGTCGTCTCCCACGCCGATCACCGCCCGCTGGCCCGCGACGGCGATCGCCTGCTCGGCTCGGGCACGGTCGACATGAAGGGCGGCGTCGCGCTCGCGCTGGGGCTGATGCGCGAGCTGGCCGGGCGCCCCGACCTGTACGCGGAGGCCGCCGTACTGCTCGTCAACGACGAGGAGTGGCGCACGGTGCCGTTCGTCCACACCGAGCGCTTCCGCGGCTGGGACGCCTGCCTCTGCTTCGAGGCCGGCGAGCTCGACGCCGAGGGCAACGACGCGGTGATCGTCAAGCGCAAGGCCGCCGGCACGCTCGAGGTCAACGCGACCGGGGTGCCCGCGCACTCGGGCTCGGCGCCGCACAAGGGCCGCAGCGCGCTGCTGGCGCTGGCGGCGATCGCCGAGCGGGTCGCGGCCGGCAGCGACCCGGACGGCCCGAGTCGCCTCACTGCCGTGCCGACGATCCTGCGCTCGGGCGAGGCCTTCAACGTCGTCCCCCCGCGCGGGCGGCTCGTCTGCGACCTGCGCGCCGACGACCTGGCCGCGTTCGGGCCGGTGCTGGCGGCGGTCCCGGAGGAGCTCGACGGCGTGGCGATCGAGTCGGCGCTGGTGCGCGCGTGGCCCGGGATGGACACGCGCGCGGTCACCGCGCCGCTGCTGGAGGACGCCGCGACGCGGCTGGGACGCCCGCTGGTCGCGTCCGAGCGCGGCGGCGCCAGCGACGCCAGCCACCTCGCGCAGGCCATTCCGCTCACTGTCGACGGCCTCGGGCCGCGCGGCGGGGGCGCCCATGCGCCGCACGAGTGGGTCGGTGCGAAGTCGCTGCAGACGCGCGCGGAGGTCGCCCTGGCCGTGGCTGCGGCGATCCTCCGGGACTGACAGGTAGCCTCTCGGGGGCCTTTGGGTCACCCCACCGACACCCTGCGCCGCACAGCGCTGTTCGACCGCCACGTAAGCGCCGGCGCGAAGCTCGTTCCGTTCGCCGGGTGGGACATGCCGGTGCAGTACGAGGGCATCCGCGCCGAGCACGTCCAGGTGCGCACAGCCGCCGGGATCTTCGACGTCTCGCACATGGGTCAGATCGAGACGAGTGGGCCCGGGGCCGAGGAGTTCCTGCAGCGGGTGCTGTCCAACGACGTCACCAAGCTGGCCGAGGGCGGCGCCCAGTACTCGGTGCTCTGCCGCGAGGACGGCGGCGTGCTGGACGACCTGTTCAGCTACCGGCTGGAGGAAAGCCGCTTCCTGACGGTCACGAACGCGGCCAACCACGACAAGGACCTGGCCTGGTTCCGCGAGCAGGCAGGCGGGTTCGACGTGGAGGTCCGCGACGCACACGCGGACTGGGCGATGCTCGCTGTGCAGGGCCCGCAGGCGCGCGCGGCGCTGGCCGCGATTGCATCGGGCGAGCTGCCGGCGCGCATGCGCACCGCGCGGCTGGAGCTGGCCGGAGTGCCGGCCCTGGTCTGCGGCACCGGCTACACCGGCGAGGACGGCTGCGAGCTGCTGCTGGCGCCGGACGGCGCCGGCGCGGTCTGGGACGCGCTGCTCGAGCGCGGCGTGCGGCCCGCCGGGCTGGGCGCGCGCGACACCCTGCGGCTCGAGGTGTGCTTCCACCTCTACGGGAACGACTTGTCCGAGGACCGCAACCCGATCGAGGCCGGGCTCGCGTGGTGCTGCAAGCTGGAGACCGGCTTCGTCGGCGCCGAGGCGCTGGCCGGGGTGGAGCCCGAGCAGCGGCTCGTCCCACTCGCCTTCAGCGGCCCCGGCATCCCGCGCCAGGGCAACGCCGTGGCGGCGCCCCACGGCGCCGGCGTGGTGACCAGCGGCACGCTCTCGCCCTGCCTCGAGATCGGCATCGGAATGGCCTACGTGCCGGCGGCCGACACCGAGCCGGGCACCCCGATCGAGGTCGACGTGCGCGGCAAGGCGCGCCCGGCCGAGGTGCGCGACAAACCCCTCTACAGAAAGGCGAACAGTGGCTGAGGCCAGCTATCCGGACGACCTCAAGTACCACGCCGAGCACGACTGGGCGCGGATCGAGGGCGACCAGGCCACGTTTGGCATCACGTGGTACGCACAGGACGCGCTGGGCGAGGTCGTCTTCTTCGACCCGCCCGAGGTCGGCACCCAGGTGACCAGGGACCAGGCCTACGCCGAGGTCGAGTCGGTCAAGGCGGTCTCGGACGTGTTCGCGCCGCTGTCGGGGGAGATCGTCGAGGTCAACGAGAAGCTCGCCGACAGCCCCGAGAACATCAACGCCGACCCGTACGGCGACGGCTGGCTGGTCAAGGTGCGGCTGTCGGACACCTCCGAGGTCGACGCGCTGCTGGACGTGAGCGCCTACATGGACCTTCTTTGAGCCGCTACACCTCGATCACGGAGCAGGACCTGGAGGTGATGCTCGGCGCCATCGGCGTCGGCTCCGTAGACGAGCTGTTCGCGGATGTGCCGGAGTCGGTCCGGCTGGACCGCGAGATCGACCTGCCGCCGGGCCGCTCGGAGCAGGAGGTCTACGACCACCTGTCCGGCCTCGCCGCGCGCAACCGTCACGCCGACGCCGAGGTCAGCTTCCTCGGCGCCGGGATGTACGACCACTACGTCCCGGCGCTGATCGACAACCTGCTGTCGCGCTCCGAGTTCCTGACCCCCTACACGCCCTACCAGCCCGAGATCTCGCAGGGCGGGCTCCAGGTGATGTTCGAGTTCCAGACCGCGATCTCCGAGCTGACCGGTCTGCCCGTCTCGAACGCGTCCGTCTACGAGGGCCCGAGCGCCGTGGCGGCTGCGGGCTACCTGGCCAAGCTCGAGACGCGCCGGACCAAGCTGGTCACAAGCCGCGGGCTGCACCCGCACTCGCGCGCCGCGCTGCGCACACACGCGGTGGGGTACGGGATGGAGGTCGAGGAGGTGCCGCTCACCG
>JBQGCL010000269.1:0-9899 GCA_052038485.1 Thermoleophilaceae bacterium
GAGAGCCGTGCCGAGTCGGCCACGCGCTCGTTCGACCTCGCCGGCGCGATCAGCGTCACGGCCGGGCTGTCGGTGATGGTCTACGCGCTGGTCGACGCGACCGACGCGGGCTGGGGCTCGACCCAGACGATCGGCCTGCTCGCGCTCGCGGCGGTGCTGCTGATCGCCTTCGTCGCGATCGAGCTGCGCTCCGACGCGCCGCTGGTGCCATTCCGGATCTTCCGCCTGCGCACGCTCACCGGCGCCAACGTGGTCGGCGTCCTGATCGGCGCCTCGCTGTTCTCGATGTTCTTCTTCATCTCGCTCTACATGCAGCAGGTGCTCGGCTACAGCCCGATCAAGGCCGGCCTCTCGTACCTGCCGCTGGCGCTGACGATCATCCTCACCGCCGGGGTGGCGTCGCAGCTCGTGACCAGGGTCGGCTTCAAGCCGGTGCTCGCCGCCGGCATGGCGTTCATCGCCGCCGGGCTGGTCTGGTTCGGCCAGGTGTCGGTCGACGGCAGCTACCTGGGCGACATCCTCGGCCCGTCGCTGCTGGCCGCGATCGGCCTCGGGCTGGCGTTCGTGACGAGCACGATCGCGGCCGTCTCGGGCGTTGACGCCGAGGAGGCGGGGCTCGCCAGCGGGCTGATCAACACCTCGCAACAGGTCGGCGGCGCGCTCGGGCTGGCCGTGCTGGCGACGGTCGCCACCTCGACGACCAACGACGCGACGGGCCCGCCCGCGCAGGCGCTGACCGAGGGCTTCCAGAACGCCTTCCTGGCGGGCGCGGCAATCGCACTGCTCGGGCTGGTGGCGACGCTGGTGCTGATCCGCAGCGCCGACAGCCGCGCCCACGTCGAGCTCGGCGCCGAGCCCGCGGCGCCCTAGACGCGCGCGGGCACGACGCGCCGGTAACCCGAGGCGACGACCTCCACTACAGCTCCTTGACCTCCGCGAGCACCGCGGCGACCGACTCCTTCGCGTCGCCGAACAGCAGCGCCGTGTTGTCGTTGTAGAAGAGCGGGTTGTCGATGCCGGCGAAGCCGGTGTTCATCGACCGCTTCAGCACGATCACCTGGCCGGCCTTGTCGACGTCGAGGATCGGCATCCCGTAGATCGGCGAGCCCTCGTTCTCGCGGGCGGCCGGGTTGGTGACGTCGTTGGCGCCGATCACGAGCGCCACGTCGGTCTGCGGGAACTCGGGGTTGATCTCGTCCATCTCCTTGAGATGGTCGTAGGGGACGTCGGCCTCGGCGAGCAGCACGTTCATGTGGCCGGGCATGCGGCCGGCGACCGGGTGGATCGCGTAGTCGACGCGGACGCCGCGCTTCTCGAGCTCGTCGGCGAGCTCGCGGACGGTGTGCTGGGCCTGAGCGACGGCCATCCCGTAGCCGGGCGCCACGACGACCTTGGAGGCGTAGGCGAGCTGGATCGCCACGTCGGAGGCGTCGGTGGAGCGGACCGGCTTCTGCTCGCCGTCGGCGCCCGCCGGCGCGGCGCTCACGCCGCCGAATCCACCGGCGAAGATGTTCGCGATCGAGCGGTTCATCGCCTGGGCCATCTGGTTGGTGAGGATCGAGCCCGAGGCGCCGACGAGCATGCCGCCCACGATCAGCGCGACGTTGTCGAGCGCGATGCCGGCCGCGGCCGCGGACAGGCCGGTGAACGCGTTCAGCAGCGAGATCACGACCGGCATGTCGGCGCCGCCGATCGGCAGGACGAACATGTTCCCGAGCAGTGCCGCGGCGATCAGGATCACCAGGAACAGGCCCTGCGACTCGGTCCCGGCCGCGATGGCGCTCGCGCAGCCGACGCACACGGCCAGCAGCCCGATGTTGATGAACTGCTGTCCGGGCAGCTGGATCGGGCGGCCGGGGATGATCTCCTGGAGCTTGCCGAAGGCGATGTTCGAGCCCCAGAACGAGATCGAGCCGATGATCGCCGCGAACAAGATCGGGATCAGCTGGTCGAGCTCGGGGTTGCCGCTTCCGATCTCGAGCTGGTTGCGGTACTCGACGAACGAGATCAGGGCCACCGCGCCGCCGCCGACGCCGTTGAACAGCGCCACCATCTGCGGCATGGCGGTCATCTTCACGCTGCGCGCAGCGGGGATCCCGACAGCCGTCCCGATCGCCACGCCGACGACGATCAGCCCGTAGTCGCCGACCTCCTCGATCAGCAGCGTGGCGACCACCGCGAACGCCATGCCGACCGCCGCGATACGGTTGCCGCGCCGCGCCGTGCGCGGGTGGTTGAGCTCGTGCAGCCCGTAGATGAACAGGGCGAACGCGATGATGTAGAGGACCCGGATGAAGTCCGGGTCCTGGACGAAGGAGGCCGTGTACATCAGTCGCGCCTCTTGAACATCTCCAGCATGCGGTCCGTGACCAGGAAGCCGCCGACGATGTTGATCGTGCCGAAGGCGATCGCGATCACGAGCAGCAGCTCGTTGAGGAAGCCGTCGACCTCGCCGATCAGCAGCAGGCCGCCGAGCAGGACGATGCCGTGGATCGCGTTGGTGGCCGACATCAGCGGCGTATGCAGCGTGTTCGGCACCTTCGAGATCACCTCGAAGCCGACGAAGGCGGCCAGGACGAGGATGGTCAGCTCGGTCAAGAGATCCACTACGCGGCCACCGCCTTCTGCGCCCCCTCGTGCACGATCTCGCCGTCGCGCGTGATGCAGGCGCCGTTGATGATCTCGTCCTCGAAGTCGAGGGTCAGCTCGCCGTCGTCGACCATCAGCTCGAGCAGCGACTGGACGTTGCGCGCGTAGAGCGACGAGGCGTGGTCGGCCATCGTGGAGGCGAGATTGGCGGGGCCGACGATCGTCACGTCCTCCTTGACGACGGTCTGGCCGGGCTCGGTCAGCTCGCAGTTGCCGCCGGTCTCGGCGGCGAGGTCGACGATCACCGACCCGGGCCGCATGTTCTTGACGGCCTGCTCGGTGACCAGCAGCGGCGCCCGACGGCCGGGGACGGCGGCGGTCGAGATGACCGCGTCCATCTTGCCGATCTCCTCGGCGAGCAGCTCGCGCTGCTTCTGCTGCTCCTCCTCGGTCAGCTGGCGCGCGTAGCCGCCGGCCGCCTCGGCGTCCTCGAGGCCCATGTCGAGCTCGAGGAAGCGGGCGCCCAGCGACTCGATCTGCTCCTTGACCGCCGACCGCACGTCGAAGGCCTGTACCACCGCTCCGAGCCGGCGGGTGGTGGCGATCGCCTGGAGGCCGGCGACGCCGGCGCCGAGTACGAGCACCTTGGCCGGGCGGACGGTGCCGGCGGCGGTGGTCAGCATCGGGAAGAAGCGGGGCAGCTCCTGGGCGGCGATCAACGCGGCGCGGTAGCCGGTGACCGTGGCCTGGGAGGAGAGGGCGTCCATGGACTGGGCGCGCGAGATGCGCGGGATGGCCTCCATGGCGAAGCTGGTGACGCCGGCGTCGGCGAGGGCCCGAACCGTGTCGGCGGCGGTCAGGGGGGCGAGGAAGCCGATCAGGACCGAGCCGCGCTGGAGCTTGGCGATCTCCTCGGCGCTGGGCGGGGCGACCTTGGCCACGACCTGGCCCGACCAGCCGTCGCCGACGGAGGCGCCGGCCTGCTCGTAGTCGGCATCCGGATAGTGCGCGCCGCCGCCCGCGCCGGCCTCGATGGCCACCTCGACTCCACCCCGGCCGAGCCGCTCGACGACCTCCGGAACGAGCGCAACACGAAGCTCGCCGCTGGCGGTTTCCTTGGGTACAGAGACTCTCATGGGGCGCTCAACCGGCAGGTCGGGGCGCGGCATGCTACCGGGTAGGGTGCCGAGCGTGCGAAGACGAGCCGCCACAGCCGTGCTGCTTCTCGTCGCCGCGGCTTGCGTGGGGAGCGCGAGCGCGGCGCCCGCCCCCAGCGTCCCGGCCTGCGCGCTCGGCACGTCGGCCGCCGATCTCAAGGGCTTCTTCGCCACCGAGCTCGCCAAGGCCGAGCGCCGGGTCCCGAAGCGCGGCCGCAAGGCCTTCGCCGCCGCCGTCGCGGCGTACGTCTACGGGCTCGCGCCCGTGTCGGTGAGCGAGACGACGCAGCGCTTCCCCGAGAACCAGCTCGTCAGCATCGCCGCGCTTGCCAACCCGACCGTCCGCACGGTCGTGCTGCCGAATGTCGACACCACCTACACGGTCGGGCGCCTCCAGCTCAGCGGCGGCCCGCGCGTGCTCGACGTCCCCGACACCGCCGGGCGCTACTACGTCATCCAGCTGCTCGACGCCTACTCGAACACGTTCGCCTACGTCGGGCGCCGGACCACCGGCACGAAGCCGGGCAGCTACGCGGTCGTCCCGCCCGGCTGGAAGGGCGCGCTGCCGGCCGGCGTCAAGCGCATCCAGAGCCCCACGAACCTGGTCTGGGTGCTCGGCCGCACGCTCGTCCAGGACGCCGCCGACATGCCGGCCGTCGCCGCGCTGATGCGCGGCTACCGCTTCACCGCCCTCGACGCCTGGACGCAGAGCCGGCCCCAGAACCCGCTCGTGCTTCCCGGCTTCCCGCCGCTGGCGCCGGTGAAGCTGCCGACCGGGAATGCGTTCTTCGCCAAGCTCGCCGACGTGCTGGCGAGCGACCCGCCGCCGAAGCGCGACGCCTGCGCGCTGCGCGCACTCGCGCGCGCCGGCATCGGCCCGGGCAAAGCGCCGGCGAGCGCCGGCCTGAGCGCCGCGGTGAGGGCGGGGAAGCGCATCGTCGCGAAGGCCGAGCAAAGGGCCAACCGCTACGGCGCCAAGCGCAACAACGGCTGGCTGCTCCCGGGCCCCTATATCGGCGCTTACGGGCGCAACTACCTCGGCCGCGCCGTGATCGCCACCGCCGCGCTCGGCGCCAACACCCGGCCCGAGACCGTCTATCCACTCGCCGTGGACGACGTCGACGGCCGCAAGCTGACCGGCCGCCGCGCCTACCGCATCCGCTTCGCGCGCGGCCAGCTGCCGCCGGCCAACGCGTTCTGGTCGCTCACGCTGTATGGCAAGGACCGCTACCTGGTCGACAACCCGATCGACCGCTACGCGATCGGCGACCGCACGAAGGGCGTGCGCCGCGGCAAGGACGGGTCGCTGACGATCTACGTCCAGCACCGCCGCCCGAGCGGCGCCGCGGCCGCCAACTGGCTGCCCGCGCCCGCGGGCGAATTCCGGCTGGCGCTGCGCATCTACGAGCCCCGCCGCGGCGTCCTGACCGGACGCTGGAAGCCGCCACCGGTGCGGCGGCTACACTCGTAGACCGGGTTCGCAGCAAGGATGGAAGAGAAGACTCTCGAGAAGATCGACCGGGTCGTCGTCCGATTCGCAGGCGACTCGGGCGACGGCATGCAGCTGACCGGCAGTCGCTTCACCGACGCCACCGCTGTTGTCGGCAACGATCTCGCCACGCTGCCCGACTTCCCCGCTGAGATCCGCGCTCCCGCCGGCACGCCGCACGGGGTCTCGGCCTTCCAGATCCACTTCGCCTCGCGCGACATCCTCACGCCCGGCGACCACCCCAACGTGCTGGTCGCGATGAACCCGGCCGCCCTGATCACCCAGCTCGCCGCCGTCGAGAAGGGCGGCACGGTGATCGTCAACGAGGACGGCTTCTCGGACCACAACCTGCGAAAGGCCGGCTACGAGTCGAACCCGCTCGAGGACGACTCGCTCGACGACTACCAGCTCTTCCGCGTTCCGATGACGTCGATGACGGTCCGCGCCACCGAGGGGATCGAGGGCATCAAGGCGGCCGACGCCCAGCGCTGCAAGAACCTGTTCGCGCTCGGGCTCGTGTCCTGGATGTACGGGCGCCCGACCGAGCCCTCCACGAACTGGATCGAGAAGAAGTTCGCCGACCGGCCGCCGGTGCGCGACGCCAACCTCGCCGCCTTCCGCGCGGGCTACAACTTCGGCGAGACCGCCGAGCTGCTGGCCGTCCACTACGAGGTCGAGCCCGCGCCGGCCCCGCCCGGCACCTACCGCAACATCAACGGCACCCAGGCGCTCGCCTACGGGCTGATCGCCGCCGGCGTTCGCTCCGGGCTCGGTCTGTTCCTCGCCTCCTATCCGATCACCCCGGCCTCGGAGCTGCTGCACGCGCTGTCGCGCCACCGCAAGTTCGGGGTCCACACGATCCAGGCCGAGGACGAGATCGCCGCCGCCAACATGGCGCTCGGCGCCGCCTTCTCCGGCCGCCTCGCGGTGACCGCCACCAGCGGCCCCGGCATGGACCTCAAGGCCGAGACGATCGGGCTGGCCGTGGCGATGGAGCTGCCGCTCGTGGTCGTCGACATCCAGCGCGCGGGCCCGTCGACGGGCATGCCGACCAAGACGGAGGCCGCCGACCTGCTGATGGCGCTGTCCGGGAGGCACGGCGAGTCGCCGCTGCCGGTCGTCGCCGCCAGCACGCCCGCCGACTGCTTCCACGCGGCGATCGAGGCGGCGCGCATCGCCGTCGAGCACCGGACGCCGGTGATCCTGCTGACCGACACCTTCCTCGCGAACTCGTCGGAGCCCTGGCGGCTGCCCGACGTGGCGTCGCTGCCCGAGATCGACCCGAAGTTCGCGACCGAGCCGAACGCCGGCGACCGCTTCATGCCCTACCTGCGCGACGACAAGCTCGCGCGCCCCTGGGCCCTGCCCGGCACGCCCGGCCTGCGCCACCGCATCGGCGGGCTCGAGAAGGAGGACGTGACCGGCAACATCTCCTACCAGCCCGAGAACCACGACCACATGACTCGCCTGCGCGCCGAGCGCATCGAGCACGTGCAGGTGCCCGACGTCGAGGTCGACGACCCCGACGGCGACGCCACGCTGCTGGTGCTCGGCTGGGGCTCGAGCTACGGCGCGATCGAGGGCGCCGCCCGGCGGCTGCGCCGCGAGCAGGGCCTGAAGCTGGCGACCGCCCACGTGCGCCACCTCAACCCGCTGCCAGGCAACCTCGGCGACGTGCTGCGCGCCTACGAGCGCGTGCTCGTGCCGGAGATGAACATGGGCCAGCTGTCGCGGCTGCTGCGCGCCGAGTACCTGGTCGACATCGACAGCTACACGAAGGTCGACGGCCTGCCGATCTTCACGCGCGACGTGATGGAGCAGGTCGAGGAGCGCCTCGCATGAGCGGCAACGGGCATCTGCCGATGCTCTCGAAGGCGGACTTCTCCTCCGACCAGGAGACGCGCTGGTGTCCCGGCTGTGGCGACTACGCGATCCTCGCCTCGGTCCAGGGCTTCATGCCGGAGCTGGGCATCCCGCCGGAGAAGATCGTGTTCGTCACCGGCATCGGCTGCGCCGGCCGCTTCGTCTACTACATGGACACCTACGGGATGCACGGCATCCACGGGCGCGCCCCGGCGCTGGCGACCGGCGTGGCTACCTCGCGGCCCGACCTGTCGGTCTGGGTGGTGAGCGGCGACGGCGACGCCCTCTCGATCGGAGGCAACCACCTGATCCACGCGCTGCGCCGCAACGTGCCGTTGAAGATCCTGCTCTTCAACAACCAGATCTACGGCCTGACCAAGGGCCAGTACTCGCCGACCAGCGAGGAGGGCAAGGTCACCAAGTCCACGCCGTTCGGGTCGCAGGACCACCCCTTCAACCCGGTCTCGCTGGCGCTCGGCGCCGAGGCGAGCTTCGTGGCGCGCACGGTCGACACCGACAAGAAGCACGTGGCCGAGACGTTGCGCGCCGCCGCAGCCCACAACGGCACGGCCTTCGTCGAGATCTACCAGAACTGCAACGTCTTCAACGACGGCGCCTTCGACGCGGTGCGCGCCAAGGGCGAGAAGGAGCTCAACCAGATCCGGCTCGAGCACGGCCAGCCGATTCGCTTCGGCGCCGAGAACGAGCGCGGTGTCGCGCGCGGCGCCGACGGGCGGCTGGAGCTGGTCGACGTCGAGGCGGTCGGCGAGGACGCGCTCGTGGTGCACGACGCGGAGCGCGCCGAGCCGAGCCTCGCCTTCGAGCTGGCCCACCTGGCCGCCCGGCCCACCGGCCCGACGCCGATCGGCATCTTCCGCGCGATCGAGCGCCCCGTCTACGGGGCCGACCTGTCGGCCTCGCTCGAGGAGGCGCGCGCCGAGGTCGGCATGCCGGAGCTCGAGGCTCTGCTGCACTCCGGCGACACCTGGACCGTCTCGTAGGGCAACGCTGCGCAGCCGGCCGAGCCGGCTGCTTGCGCACTACGCGGCGAGGTCCATCACCAGCTCGGAGACGCCCGAGCCGGTGTGGTGTTCCTCGAGGTGCTGCGTCATCCGCGCCATCAGCTTGTGGGCCGGCACGTTGTCGCTGGCCATCGTCGCGGTGAAGCGGCGGATTCCGAGGCGGCGCGCTCGCGCAGCCAGGCGCTCGGCGAAGAGGGAGCCGACACCGCGGCGCTGCCTGTCGTCGCTGACGACGATGGCGGCTTCCGCGGTGTCGGGGGAATCGCTGTGCCTGACGAATCGTCCGACCGCTATCAAGCGGCGAACCGGCTCACCGGGGTATTCGGCGACCAGGGCCACGTGATCGCGGCCGTCGACTTCGGTCAGGTACCGCAGCTCCGACCGGCTGAAGCTGCGCTTGGGGGAGAGGAAGCGCCTGTGCACACTCTCGTCAGAGAGCTGCCGGAGTCCGTCCTCCAGGAACCGCTTGTCGTCCGCGCGGATCGGCCGGATGAGGATCTGAGCTCCGTCTGGAAGGCGCTCGAGCACGCCTCGAAGGATCGCGTCCCGGCGGCCCCGCCTGTGTGCGGTGGGTCACTCAATCGCGCTCGCGCGGCGAGCGGCCTCCTCGACCGCCACGCAGACCTCGAGCGCCGCCGCCGGCGTCGGGCCCAGCGCGAGCACGCCGTGATTGCCGAGCAGCACGGCGTCGCGGTCGCCCAGCGCCTCGACCGCCAAGACGGCGATCTCGTCAGATCCGGACTCCGCGTAGGGCGTGGCCAGGGTGACGCCGAGCGGCTCGCCGCGCCCGCTCCACGCGGTCGCGTGCTCGCTGTGCGTGTGCACCAGCGCGCCGGCGTCGGTGCGCGCGGCGTAGACCGCCAGGTGAACGCGCCATTCGCTCGACGGCTCGCGGCGTCCGGCCACGACCGTCCCGTCGCGGTCGAGCGCGACCAGGTCTTCCTCGGCCATCTCCTCATAGGGGAGCGCGCTGGGCGTGATCAGCAGCCGCTCGCCGTCGCGCGCGCTGACGTTGCCCGACGTGCCGGTCACCAGCCCCAGCCGCAGCATCGCGCGCGCGGCGGCGACGATCTCAGCGCCGGGCGACAACCGCGATCGCCTCCTCGTAGGGCGGCTGGAGCACGCCGGCCTCGGTGACGATCGCCCCGACCAGCTCGGCCGGCGTCACGTCGAACGCGAAGTTGAGCGCCGGGAGCCCGGGCGCCACCTCGGCGCCGTCGCGTTCCTCGATCGGGATCGCGTCGCCGCTCGGGGTGTCGGGGTCCACCGTGGACAGCGGCGCCGCCACATAGAACGGCACGCCGTGCCGCTGCGCCAGCACCGCGAGCGGATAGGTCCCGACCTTGTTGGCCACGTCGCCGTTGGCGGCGATCCGGTCGGCCCCGACCACCACCCGGTCGACCAGCCCGCGCGCCATCAGCGTGCCCGCGCTCGAATCGGTCACGAGCCGGTAGGGGATGCCTGCTCGCGCCAGCTCGTAGGTGGTCAGCCGCGCGCCCTGCAGCAGTGGCCGCGTCTCGTCGACCCAGACCTGCTCCAGCCGCCCGCGCTCCCAGGCCGCGTGCAGCACTCCGCCCGCCGTGCCGTAGCCCGCCGTGGCGAGGGCGCCGGCGTTGCAGTGGGTCAGCGCGCGGTCGCCCGGCTCGAACAGGGCGGCGCCGAGCTCCGCCAGGCGCCGGTCGGCCGCGTCCTGCTCGCTGTGCAACTCGCGCGCCCGAGTGAGCGGGTCGGCCGCGGCCAGCGCCTGGTCGATCGCCCAGGCGAGGTTCACCGCCGTCG
>JBQGCL010000270.1:0-13149 GCA_052038485.1 Thermoleophilaceae bacterium
TCGACGACCGACTGCACGGCGTCCGGGCGGATCGTCTCGACGGCCCCCAGGCGGGCGCCATCCAGCGGGCTGAACGACTCGAGCTCGGGAGTGATCGGTGTGACCGCGGCTTCCATGGCCTGGGATTGTGAAGCACGCCGCAATGGTGTGCGCGCGTGCCGGGAGTGCGCTCGCTCGAGGTGATCGGTGCCCGCTCGCCTGAGCGGACGCGCGAAGCCGATCTTCGCGGAGCCCCGGGGGCGCGGGCCCTCGGCTCTCAGTCCTTGCGACCGCGCGCCCTGCGGATCCGCTCCAGGCGCTCGCGCAGCTCCCGCTCCTCGCCGTGCTCGCTCAGCTCGAGGAAGCGCTCGGCGATCGCGTCGTCGGGCATCAGCTCCTGGTCGGAGACGCCCTCGGCGTGGTCGTGCGGGAGGTCGTAGTCGAGCCCGCGGCCGAGCTTCTTGGCGCCCGGGTAGGCGGCGCTGCGAAGCGCCGCCGGCGGTTCGGGCGTGCCGTGCTCGCGGACCCAGGTCCGCGCGCGGCCGATCGCCTTCGTGGACGCGTTCGACTTCGGCGCGAGCGCCAGATAGATCGCGGCCTGCGAGAGGTTGAGCGCGCACTCAGGCAGGCCGACGTGCTCGACCGCGTGCGCCGCGCCCACCGCGACGTCCAGCGCGCGCGGGTCGGCGTTGCCGATGTCCTCGCTCGCCAGGATCACCATCCGCCGCGCGATGAAGCGCGGGTCCTCGCCGCCCTCGAGCATCGCCGCCAGGTAGAGCAGGGAGGCGTCGGGGTCGGAGCCGCGCGTCGCCTTGATCCACGCCGAGATCAGGTCGTAGTGGAGGTCGCCGCCCTTGTCGTACAGGATCGCGCTGCGCTGGAGCGCGTCCTCGGCCACGCGCAGCGTGACGGTGCCGCTCTCGCCGACGGTCTCGGCCGCCAGCTCGAGGGCCGACAGTGCCGTGCGCGCGTCGCCGGCCGAGCGGGCTGCCAGAAACTCGAGCGCCTCGTCGTCGACCGCCGGGGCGGCGGCAACGCCGCGATCGTCGCCGAGGGCGCGCCGCAGCAGCGCCAGCACCTGCTCGTCGTCGAGCGCGCGCAGCTCGTAGATCCGGCAGCGCGACAGCAGCGCCGAGTTCACCTCGAAGTAGGGGTTCTCGGTCGTGGCGCCGACCAGCACCACCAGTCCCTCCTCGACCGCCGGCAGAAGCGTGTCCTGCTGCGCCTTGTTGAAGCGGTGGATCTCGTCGAGGAAGAAGATCGTCCGCTCGCGGCTCGTGTCGCGCCGGTGCCGGGCGCGCTGGAGCACCTCGCGCACCTCGGCGCGGCCCGCGTTGACCGCCGAGGCCTCCTCGAACGCCGCGCGCGCGTTCACGGCGAGCAGCCGCGCCAGCGTGGTCTTGCCGGTGCCGGGCGGTCCGTACAGGATCATCGAGTGCGGCCGGCCCTCCTCGAGCGCCGTTCGCAGCGTCGAGCCGCGGCCCAGCAGGTGGTCCTGGCCGACGAACTCGCCCAGCGACGTCGGGCGCATCCGCGCGGCGAGCGGCAGGTCCGCCGCCGGCACGCCGGTGCGGCCGTCGGGTGAGTCCTCGAGGTCGAAGAGCCGCTCCATGCGAGGATTCTCGCAATGACCCACGCCGTCGTACTGATCAAGGCACGTCGCGACGCGATGTCGACACTCGGCGAGCGGCTGGCCGACGTCGAGGGGGTGAGCGAGGCCTACTCGGTCACCGGCGAGTGGGACTTCGTGGCGGTGGTGCGTGTCGGGGAGCACGACGAGCTCGCCGACCTCGTGACCGGCCAGCTCGCGAAGCTCGACGGAATCGAGGACACCTACACGATGGTCGCCTTCCAGGTCTTCTCCAGGCACGACCTGGAGGCGATGTTCTCGATCGGCGCCTAGAGCGTCCGAGCCGTCTCGACGGTCTCCGCGACGAGCGTCGCGAGCTCCTCCGTGCCGGTCCGGGGGTGCAGGATGCAGGCGCGCAGCGTCTCTCGGCCGTCGAAGAGGGTCCCCGTGACGAACGCCTTGCCGCGTGCCTGGATCGCTTCGGGCAGAGCCTGGTTGACCTGCTCCAGGCGCTCGGCCGGGAGGTCCGCCGGCCGGGCGCGAAACGCGACGATCGACGTCTGCGGTGCGACCGCCAGCTCGAGCTCGGGCTCGCTCTCGACCATCGCGGCCAGCTCGCGCGCGAGCTCGTTGCAGCGGGCTACGTGGGCCGCGATCCCCTCGCGCCCGAGCGCGGCGACGGTCGCCCAGGTCTTCAGCGCCCGGAAGGGCCGCGTCTGCTCGAAGCCATATTCGGCGAACGTGCCAACCGGGTCCGGGTCCCGCTGGCGCAGGTAGGGCGGGATCAGGCTGAACGCGTCGCGCAGGTCGTCGCCGGATCGCACGAGGGCGCAGCCCGCATCGACGGGAACCCCGAGCCACTTGTGCGGGTCGAGCACGAGCGAGTCGGCCCGCTCCATGCCGCGATAGCGCGCGGCGAGCGCCGGGTCGAGCACGCCGTAGGCGCCGTAGGCGCCGTCCACGTGGAACCAGACGCTCTCGGCGGCCGCGACGTCCGCGAGCTCGTCGAGCGGGTCGATCGCGCCGGTGTTGACGGTGCCGGCCGAGCCGACCAGCAGCGCCGGCACGGCCCCGTCCGCTCGGTCGGCGGCGATCGCGGCGCGCAGCGCATCCGCGTCGAGCCGGCCGCCGTCGAGCGGAACCTCGCGCATCGCGCCGCTGCCAAACCCGAGCAGCTCCAGGCCGCGCTGGACGCAGCTGTGTGCCTCGGCCGGGACGTAGGCGGCGAGCTGCGGCGCGCCGGCCAGGCCGTCGCGGCGCACGTCGTGGCCGACCCCCGCCAGCGCCTTGCTGCGCGCGCCGGCCAGGCAGACGACCGTCGCCGCGGACGCGCCGCTCGTGAGCAGACCGGCGCCGGGCGCGTGCGGGAACCCCACCAGCTCCGCCAGCCAGCGCACCGCGGTGCGCTCGAGGTGCACGTCCGCGTGGTCGCCGCTGACGACGCTCGGGTTCATGGCGGCGGCCGCGAACGACGCGAGCACGCCGGCGGGCGAGGGCGGCGGGTTGACCCAGCCGAAGAAGGCCGGGTGGCCGTTGCCCATCGCGTGCGGCAGGACGTCGTGCAGCATCGTGTCGACCAGGTCGTCGAGCGCTCCCGCGCGCTCGGGCAGCGGCAGCGCGAGCAGGCGCTCGCGCAGGTCGTCAGGAAGCGGCTGCCAGACGGGCCGGTCCGGCAGCTCCGCGAGGTGGTCGGCCACCCCGTCGACGAGCGCGTGGCCGGCGCTGCGGAGGGCGTGCGAATCGCTCATGCATGGAGTCTCTCCAAGAACGTCCGCAGGGCGCCCGTGCACAGCCGCGGCTGCTCGTCCCAGACGAAGTGGCCGGCACCTTCGAGCACGACCAGCTCGGTGTCGGGCAGCTCGCGCTCGAAGCGGTGCGCCCCGGCGAGCGGCGCGAACTCGTCGTGCTCGCCCCACACGAGCAGCACCGGCACGCCGAGGTCGGCGAGCCGGTAGCCGGCCAGCTTCTCGAAGTCGCCCGAGCGGTACAGCTCGAGCGCGGCGCGCTTGTGTGCCTCGTCGGCCAGGCACTTCCAGTACTGGTCGACCGCCTCGTCGTCGAACGCGTCGCCCGACGCCCGCAGCACTCCCGCGAAGCCCTCGTGGTCGAGCCCGGCCAGCGCCTGCTCGCCGACCTCTGGCGTCCTCAGCGCCTTGGCCATCCCGTGCCACTTGCCGTCGGGGAAGAAACCCCCCGAGCTGATCACGAGCCCGGCGACCGCCTCCGGATGCTCGCACGCCCAGCGCAAGCCGATCAGCGCGCCCCAGTCGTGCGTCACCGGCACACAGCGGTTCACTCCGTGCTCGACGCGGAAGCGCTCGAGCGCCTCCACCTGCCGCTCCCAGGTGCCGGGCACCTCGACCGGCGAGTCGCCGAAGCCGGCCAGGTCGGGAGCGAGCCCGCGCCAGCCGGCGTCGGCGAGCGCCGGCAGCGCGTCGCGCCACATGTAGGAGCTCTGCGGGAAGCCGTGCACCAGCAGCGCGACCGGCCCGTCCGCCGGTCCCGCCTCGCGGTGGGCGAGCGTCACGCCGGTACCGGCCCGGGCTCGACCAGCTTCGTGAACAGCCGCTCCAGCGCGGGGCGGAAGATGCGCTCCTCGAAGTCGTCGACCGGCGTGACCAGCTGGCCCAGCATGAAGCCGGTGATGGTCGCGACCAGCAGCGGCGCGTCGGCCCGCGGGTCGGGCGAACCGGCGGCCCGCAGGCCAAGCTCGGCCAGGCGAAGGTGCGCGCTGTGCCAGCGCGCCACCTCCTCGGCCAGCCAAGGCCGGCGCGTCCCCTCGAGCACGAGCTCGGTGAAGGCGACGTGCCGGATCGGGTCCGCGGCCAGGTCGGCGGCGATCTCGCGGGAGACCGCGGCGGCCCACTCGCCGACGTCGAACTCGCGCGGCGCCAGGTCGAGCACGAGCCGCTCCAGCCGCTCGACCTCCTCGCGCGCCGCGAGCAGGAGCGTCTCCTGGAGCAGCTCCTCCTTGGAGTCGAACCAGTAGGTCGTGGCGGACAGCGGCAGCCCCGCGCGCTCGGCGACCGCGCGGTGGGTCACGGCATCGGGGCCGTGCTCGCCGATCAGCTCGAGCGTGGCGCGCAGGATGTGCTCGCGCCGGGCGGCACCTTTCGGTACATTTGTTCCGGCCATGAGTACAAATGTACCGCTACCCATGCGTACCGCGGCCGATGCCATCTCCTACGACGATCTGTACGCGCGCTGGGAGAAGGGCAACTGGAGCGCCACGGCGATCGACTTCTCAGAGGACGCGCGCCAGTGGCGGGAGGAGTTCACCGAGTTCGAGCGCGAGGCGGCGCTCTGGAACTACGCGCTCTTCTTCTGGGGCGAGGACGCGGTCGCCGACGGCCTGTCGCCCTACATCGACGCCGCGCCGCTCGAGGAGCAGAAGTACTTCCTCGCCACCCAGCAGGTCGACGAGGCCCGCCACGCTGTCTTCTTCAGCCGCTTCATGGGAGAGGTCGCCGGCATCAGCGGCGACGACATCGGCGCGCGCCTGGCCGCGATCGAGCCGAAGCTGACCTGGGGCTTCCGCAAGACCTTCGAGCAGCTCGAGCTCATGAGCGACCGGCTGCGGCGCAAGCCGACCAAGGCCAACCTGGCGGCGGCGATCACGCTCTACCACCTGGTCATCGAGGCGACGCTCGCCCAGCCCGGCCAGCACTTCATCACCAGCTACCTGGAGCAGCGCGACCTGCTGCCGGGCTTCCGCGAGGGGATGGACAACGTGGCGCTCGACGAGCAGCGCCACATCGGCTTCGGCGTGAAGCTCCTGTCCGACCTCTGCCGCGACGACGACGCGTGCAAGCGGGCCGTGGCCGACATGCTGCGTGAGGTGATCCCCTACACGGCGGCCGTGCTGGTCCCGCCCGGCTGGGACCGCCGCTACACCGAGGTGTTCGGCTTCACGCTCGAGGAGATCGGCGCCGAGGGCGCGGCCTCGCTCGAGACGAAGCTGCGCAGCGCCGGGCTGCCGATGGACGAGCTGCCGGGCCCGCCGATCTTCTCCCCGGGCATGGACGCGATGGAGCGCGCGAAGCTGGGCCAGCGGCTCGTCTACGGCGGCGTCCTGGGCGAGAAGACCGGACCGCCGCGGCGCGACCCGGAGACGATGCAGGCGCTCTTCCAGATGCTGCTGGGCGGGCTCGACAAGCGCGGCGTCCCGAGTGAGCCGGGCACGATCCAGTGGGACTTCGCGGACGCCGACCCGTGGCATCTGGTCGTGGCCAACGGCGACACCCGCGTGGAGCCGGGCCGGCTCGACTCGCCGACCGTGACGATCGAGTGCCGGCTCGAGGACTGGACCGACCTGCTGGGCGGCCGCGAGCACCCGCTCAAGCTGGCCGCGCTGCGCCGGCTGCGGCCTTCCGGGGACCTGCGCTGGCTGTGGCGCGCCCGGCGCATGTTCCCCTCCTAGCCTCAGTAACCTCGCCCGCGTGCCGGAGCGAGGGGAGCTGGAGGGCCGCGCCGTCGAGCTGCTTCAGCGGCTGATCCGCTTCGACACGGTCAACCCGCCCGGCAACGAGGCGCCGGCGCAGGAGTGGGTGATGGGCCTGCTCGACGCGGCCGGCTTCGAGTGCGATCTGCTGACCGCCGCGCCCGGCCGGACCAACCTGGTCGCCCGGCTGCGTTCGGGCTCGGACGGGCCGGCGCTGTGCCTGCTCGCCCACATGGACACCGTGCTCGCCGACCCGGCCGAGTGGTCCGTCGATCCCTGGTCGGCCGAGCTGCGCGACGACTGCGTCTGGGGTCGCGGCGCCGTCGACATGAAGGACCAGCTGGCCGCCGAGCTGGCCGCGGCGCTGACGCTCGCCGAGCAGGGCTGGCGGCCCGAGGCCGGCGAGCTGCTGCTGGTCGTGACCGCCGACGAGGAGACCGGCGGCGTGCTCGGCGCGCAATGGCTCTGCCGCGAGCACCCCGACCTGGTCCGCGCCGACCTGGTCGTCAACGAGGGCGGCGGCGGCGTGATCCGGTATGACGGTCGAACCGTCTACCCGGTCTGCGTCGGCGAAAAGGGCGTCTTCCGCTTCACGCTCACGACCGAGGGGCGCGGCGGCCACGCCTCGGCGCCGCGCTTCGGCGACAACGCGCTCGCCAAGCTCGCCCCCGTCCTGACCGCGCTGCGCGAGCGGCGCCCCTCCTTCGACCGCGCGCCCGAGCCCGCGGCGCTGCTCGACGCGCTCGGCCTCGACGCCACCGACTTCGGCGCCGCGCTCGACCGCCTCGAGGCCTCCGATCCGCGGCTGGCGGTCCTGATCGAGCCGATGCTCGGCGTGAGCATGACCCCGACGATCGTCCGGGCCGGCGAGAAGATCAACGTGATCCCGTCGCACGCGGAGCTCCAGGTCGACTGCCGCGTGCCGCCCGAGCTGGGCGAGGATCACGTGCTCGCCGCCCTCGCCGAGCTGATCGGCCCCGACGGATACGAGGTCGAGTTCGGCGACGACGCCGTCGTCGGCAACCGATCGCGGGCCGACTCACCGCTGATGGCCTCGATTCGCCGGTTCGTCGAGCGTGAGGATCCCGGCGCCGCGGTGGCGCCGATGGTCTTCCCCGGCTTCTCCGACTCGCACTGGTGGCGCGCCGCGTTCCCGGACTGCGCGGCCTACGGCTTCTTCCCCCAGCGCACGATGGACGCGGTCGGTCAGTACTCGCTCATGCACGCCGCCGATGAGCACGTGCCGGTCGCGGACCTCGGCTTCGCGGCGAGCTTCTACTCTGACCTGGTAGTGGAGACGCTCCGGTGAGCGACGACAAGCTGCGACTGGGCGGCATGGCGCTGCGCAACGGCCTGCTGGTGCACGGCCCGACCCACTGGGCCGCCGCGGTGCGCACCCGCGGCGGCGAGATCGCGGTCGCCTCGGGGCGCAAGCCCGAGCTCGGCTCCTCGGCCGCTGAGCGCGTGCCCGGCCTGCGCGGCGTGATGAAGCTCGCCGAGGCGATGGCGGTGATCCCGCTGGTCAAGCGCGCCCTCCCCGAGGCGCGGCTGCCGATGCAGGACGTCAGGACGCTGGGCGCGATGGGCGCCGCGGCGGTCGCCGGCCAGGCGGTGCGGCGGGCGGCGCGCTCGACCGCCGCGCGCGAGACGGCGGTCGCCGCGATCAGCCTGGCGCCGGCGCTGATGGCGCTGCGCAGCGGCGAGCTCGCCGCCTACCACGGCGTGGAGCACAAGGCGATCGCCGCCTACGAGGAGGACGGCGACGCCGCCGACGCCGTCAAGGAGCACGACCGCTGCGGATCGCACCTCGTCGCGCCGATGCTGACCGCCGCCGCCGTGGGCAACGTCGCCGTCCGCCGGGCCGGGCTGCGCGGGCCGGCAGCCGAGGCGGTCGTCGGGCTCGGCAGCGCCGCGCTCGCGGTCGAGGTGTTCGCCTGGTCGGAGCGCCACCCCGACAGCACGCTCACACGCCTGCTGCGCCGCCCCGGCCACGAGATCCAGCGCGCGGTCGGCACCCGCGAGCCGACCGCCGAGCAGCTCGACGTCGGCCGCGCCGCGCTCGCCGAGATCCTGAGGGTCGAGGCGCCCTAATGGCCATCGAGACGGGGCGCCGCACCCGCCTCGATCCAAGCGTCTTCAGGCTGCCGGTCGAGCGGATCCGGGACGGCTACTACTCCGACGCCTACTTCAACTTCACGAAGCAGCTGCTCGAGGAGACCGGCCAGCACCCGCGCGTGACGATGCAGGTGTTCCAGAAGCAGCAGTCGATCCTGGGCGGGATCGACGAGGCTATCGCCGTGCTCAGGCTGTGCAGCGAGTGGGACCAGCTCGAGGTGCACGCGCTCTACGAGGGAGACGAGATCGCCCCGATGGAGACGGTCATGACGATCGAGGGCGACTACTCGCTGTTCGCCCACCTCGAGACGGTCTACCTCGGCTGCCTCGCCCGCCGCAGCCTGATCATGCGCAACGTGCGGGCGGTGGTCGAGGCCGCCAACGGCAAGCCGATCCTGTTCTTCCCCGCCCGGCACGACCACTGGCTCGTCCAGACCGGCGACGGCTGGGTCGCCCACGTGGCCGGGGCGATCGGCGTGTCGACCGACGCCCAGGCGTCCTGGTGGGGAGGGCGCGGCGTCGGCACGGTCCCGCACGGGCTGATCGCGGCGTTCGGCGGCGACACGGTGGCCGCCTCGCGCGCGTTCGCGGATCGCTTCGCGGGCGAGATGAACGTGACCGTCCTGGTCGACTTCGAGAACGACTCGGTGCGCACCGCGCTCGAGGTCGCCGAGGCGCTCGGGGACAAGCTCTGGGGCGTGCGGCTGGACACTTCCGAGCGGATGGTCGACCGATCGCTGTGGGAGCGGATGGGCGACTTCAAGCCCACCGGCGTCAACGCCGAGCTGGTCCGGCTCGTGCGCGACGCGCTCGACGAGGCCGGCTTCCAGCGCGTCCAGATCGTCGCCTCGGGCGGGTTCGACTCCGCCAAGATCCGCCACTTCGAGCGGCTCGGCGCCCCGGTCGACGCCTACGGCGTGGGCTCGTCGCTGGTGCGAGGCGAGAACGATTTCACCGCGGACGTGGTACGTCTGGAAGGTCGACCCGTCGCGAAGACGGGCCGGTCTTTCAACCCCAACCCGCGCCTAGAGCGGGTTGCCTAGAACTCAACTAGTTGACGACACCTTCCGATTGGGTTACGAGATGAGGCGAGCGACCCTCCTGTGCGCGTTCGCGGTGTTTCTCTGCGCCGCACCCAGCGCCCTCGCCCAGGGAGGTGCCGCCGAGTGCCGCAAGCCGGTGAAGGTGCCCGGCAACCAGCGCGTCAACAGCGTCGTCTTCCCCGAGGGCAGCTACAGCATCACGGTGCAGGAGACGGGCGACCTCACCTGCGACCAGGCGCGCACGAAGTTCCGCGACATCCTCGCCACCCCCGGTGGCAAGCTGCCGCCCGGCTGGGAGCTGGAGCTCGTCACCCAGACCTTCCAGCGCGAGGACGGCAGCGACGCATTCAGCGTCGAGCGCATCCCCCCGCCGCGCGACGAGGGGGGACTGAGCTGGAGCGACATCACCGACTGGGCGGTCGTCTGGCTGCCGATCATCTTCCTCGCGCTGCTGTCCTTCGCGGTCCTCTGGATGCTGCGGTACATGCCGCGCACGAAGCCGCAGGAGATCAAGCCCTCCTCGGCGGCGGCGGTGCGCTGGGAGGAGGTGGCCGGCGTCGACGAGCCGAAGGACGAGCTGCGCGAGGTGATCGAGTTCCTGCGCGACCCCAAGCGCTTCCGCAAGCTCGGCGCGCGCGTCCCGCGCGGCATCCTGCTGCACGGCCCGCCCGGCACCGGCAAGACGCTGCTCGCCAAGGCCGTCGCGCATGAGTCGAAGGCGACCTTCTTCGCCCAGTCGGCCTCGTCCTTCGTCGAGATGTTCGTCGGCCTCGGCGCCGCCCGCATCCGGCGCCTGTTCCGCCAGGCGCGCAAGCAGACACCGGCGGTCATCTTCATCGACGAGCTCGACGCGGTCGGCGCCACGCGCGGCAAGGACATCTCGGGCGAGAAGGACCAGACGCTCAACCAGCTGCTGGTCGAGCTCGACGGCTTCTCCGCGCGCGACGAGATCGTGGTGATCGCGGCCTCGAACCTCCTGGAGAAGCTCGACCCGGCGCTGCTGCGCCCGGGCCGCTTCGACCGCCAGATCTTCGTGGCGCCGCCCGACCTCAAGGGCCGCCGCGCCATCCTCGACGTGCACACGCGCGACAAGCCGCTGGCCGAGAAGGTCGACCTCGACATCATCGCCCGCCAGACCAGCGGACTGACCGGCGCCGACCTGGCCAACCTCTGCAACGAGGCGGCGATCTTCGCCGGCCGCGAGCACCGCGAGCAGCTGCTCACGCGCGACTTCCAGTCCGCGCTCGAGCGCGTCATCGCCGGCGTCCAGTCGCGCCGCGTGATCACCGAGCACGAGAAGCGGGTGGTCGCCTACCACGAGGCGGGGCACGCGCTCTGCTCGGAGCTGCTGCCGTCGGTGGAGAAGGTCCACCGGATCTCGATCATCCCGCGCGGCAAGGCGCTCGGCTACACGCTCAACCTGCCCGAGGAGGACCGCTACCTCAAGACCAAGGAGGAGCTGCTCGACTACCTGGTCGTGCTGCTCGGCGGGCGCGTGACCGAGCAGCTCGTGTTCGGCTCGGTGACGACGGGCGCCTCCGACGACCTGCGCAAGGTCCACGAGATCAGCCGCTCGATGATCACCTTGTACGGGATGGGGACCGAGCTGGCCTCGAAGCAGCTGCCGGCCGACGACTACTCGATGTCCGACCACACGCGCCGCATGGTCGACGAGGAGCAGCAGTACCTGACCGACCTCGCGCACCGCCGCGCGGCCAAGCTCGTGGCCGAGAACCGCACCCTGCTGGAGGCGTTCGCCTACACGCTGCTCGAGAACGAGGTGCTCGAGCGCGAGGACATCGAGCGGCTGGTGTCGCTCTACAAGGGCCAGGCAGCCCCCTTCAACGGGGCCGAGCCCGGACCGGCCAGCATCGCGGCGACCGAGCGCAACTAGAATCCGCGCCCGTGTTCGGGCGAATCGATCACATCGGAGTGGCCGTCGACGACCTCGAGGAGGCCGTCGCCCTCTACTCGGAGCGGCTGGCGATGGCGGTCCAGCACCGCGAGACCGTTGAGGAACAGGGCGTCGAGGCCGTGCTGCTGGAGGTTGGCGAAAGCCACGTGGAACTGCTCAGCCCGCTCGGCCCCGACACGGCTGTCGGCAAGTTCCTGGAGCGCAACGGGCCGGGGCTGCACCACGTGGCCTACGGCACCGACGACATCGACGCCGCCCTCGACTCGCTGCGCGCGGCGGGCCTGCGGCTGATCGACGAGCAGCCGCGCACGGGTATCCGGGGCAGCCGGGTTGCGTTCGTCCACCCGAAGTCCACCGGCGGCGTGCTGACGGAACTGGTCGAAGCGGAAGGGCATTAGATGGCTGACGAGAGCAGGCGGATCGATATCGGCTTCCAGGGCGGGCCCGTGCTGCCCGCGCGGGTCAAGCAGAGCTCCTACGACGACTTGCACAAGGCCCTGTCGAAGGACCGCTCGGATCGCTGGTTCGAGCTTGAGACGGTCGACTCGAAGATCTCGATCGACCTCTCGCAGGTCGTCTACGTCCGCATCGACACCGAAGAGCAGCGGGTCGGCTTCTAGCCAGCCCGTGGACCGCGCGCTTCTGCGACTGCTGCGCACGCGCGGCCACGCGCCCGGGGTCGAACGCGCGGCCGCGCTGTACGCGCGCGCCGGCGAGAACGGCGTCCTGTGGTTCGCGCTCGCGCTGCTCGCCCGCGACCGGCGCACGGCGCGCGTCGTCGGTGTGGCCCTGCTCGCGAACACGGCGATCAAGCAGCTGGTGCGGCGGCCGCGCCCCGATCTCGGAGCCGAGCTGCCGCCGCTCGCCGCGACGGTCTCGTCGCTGTCGTATCCGTCGGCACACGCCGCCACGTCGTTCGCGGGCGCCGGTGCGCTGGGCGGGTCCGCGCCGCTGTACGCCGCAGCCGGCGCGATGGCGCTTACGCGGCCGTACCTCGGCGTGCACTACCCGAGCGACGTGGTCGCGGGCGCGGCGCTCGGCGTGGCGCTGGAGAAGCTGCTGTGAGGATCGGCATCGTCGGGCTGCCGAACGCGGGCAAGTCGTCGCTCTTCAACGCGCTGACGCGAGCCGGAGCCGCGGCGGCCAACTACCCGTTCACGACGCTCGAGCCGAACGTGGCGGTGGTGGGCGTGCCCGACGAGCGGCTCGACCGCGTCGCCGAGACGGTCGGCGCCACGCCGGTGGTGCACGAGACGATCCAGTTCCACGACATCGCCGGCCTGGTGCGCGGCGCGCACCAGGGGGAGGGGCTCGGCAACCAGTTCCTCGGCAACATCCGCGAGACGGACGCAATCCTGCACGTCGTCCGTGCCCACGAGGACGCGCAGGTCGTGCACCCCGAGGGGAAGGTCGACCCGCTCGCCGACGTCGAGACGATCGAGACCGAGCTCCTGTACGCCGACCTCGAGCAGGCCGAGCGGCGGTTGGAGCGGGTTGCCAAGCAGGCGAAGTCGGGCGAGAAGGAGGCCATCGCCGAGGAGCGCTGGCTGGCGGCCGTCATCGAGGCGCTCCGCGAAGGCCGCCCGGTACGCGGCGTCCCGGAGCCCGAGCTCGCGCCGGGCGCGGCGGTGCGGCTCTCGGCCCTGACATCGAAGCCGGTCCTCTTCGTCGCGAATGTCGGAGAAGGCGACCCGCTCGAGCCCCCCGACGCCCTGGTCGAGCACGCTCGCAGCCACGGGGCGCGCGCGACGGCGGTGAGCGCCCGGCTCGAGTCTGAGCTCGCCGAGCTCGACGAGGAGGAGGCCGGGGCGATGCGGGCGGAGCTGGGCGTGGAGGAGTCCGGGCTCGCGACCGTGATCCGCGAGGCGTTCGAGCTGCTCCACCTGATCTCGTTCTTCACGGCGGGGCAGGGCAACGAGGCGCGCGCCCGGGCCATCGAGCGCGGCACGAAGGCGCGCCAGGCGGCCGGGGCGGTGCACACCGACATGGAGCGCGGCTTCGTCGCGGCCGAGGTGACCTTCTGGGAGGACCTCGTGCGAGCCGGCGGCTACACCGCGGCCCGCGAGCAGGCGCTCCAGCGCGTCGA
>JBQGCL010000271.1:0-17792 GCA_052038485.1 Thermoleophilaceae bacterium
CGACGTGCACGACAACGGCTGGCCGCTCAAGCGCGATCCCTACCCGCTCGAGACGAGCGTGCCGGGGATCTTCGTCGCGGGTGACGTGCGAGCGCGCTCGATCAAGCGCGTGGCGAGCGCGGTCGGCGAGGGGTCGATGGCGGTGTCGCTGATCCACCAGTACCTGGCGAGCGCATGAGCGAGATCACCCTCGGCGAGCTGCGCACGGTCGACCTGTTCGACGACCTGACCGACGAGCAGCTCGCCGAATGGGTCGAGGTGACGACCGTCGAGCAGCTCGAGCCCGGCGACCTGCTGTTCGAGCAGGGCGTCGACCCGCCCGGCCTGAAGCTGCTGCTCGAGGGGGAGGCGCTGGCGATCACGATCGAGGACGACCGCCAGGAGCCGGTCGGCCGCCAGCGGGCGCCGACCTGGATGGGCGCGATCGCCGTGCTGACCGGCGGTCCGCTCGGCGTGCGGATGAAGGCCGAGACGGCGTGTCGGGTGGCGCTGATCGAGTCGGACGAGTTCCGCCGGCTGGCGTTCTCGCAGCCCGCCATCCACCAGCGCGTCATGAAGCAGGTGGCGCCCGTGATGAGCCGCATCACCGGCATGGAGCAGAACCGCGAGCGGCTCACCTCGCTCGGAACGATGGCCGCCGGGCTCGCCCACGAGCTCAACAACCCGGCCGCGGCGGCGCGCCGCGGGGCCGCCCAGATGCAGGAGGCACTGGAGACGATCGCCTCGACGATCGGCCGCTTCGTCAGCGCGGGGATCGAGCGCGACCAGGCCGAGTGCCTCGTCGAGCTCCAGGAGGAGGCGATCACCGGCGCCGAGCGGCGCACGGCGCTCGACGCGCTCGACGCCTCTGACGCCGAGGAGGAGCTGATCGCACGCCTGGAGGAGCTGGACGTGCCCGAGCCGTGGCAACTGGCCGAGCCGCTCGCGGCCGCCGGCGTCAACCGCGCGTGGGTCGACAGGGTGGCTTCGATCGCAGGGCCCGCCACCGACGCCGCGATCGCCTGGGTCGCCGCGACGCTGACGGCGCGCGGTCTGGCGGCCGAGCTCCAGGAGTCCACCAAGCGGATGTCGGATCTCGTCGGCGCGGTCAAGACGTACGCCTACATGGACCGCGGCGAGCTGCTCGAGCTCGACGTCCACGAGGGCATCGAGACCACGCTCGCGGTGCTCGGCCACCGACTCAAGCACACAGAGATCGAGGTCGTGCGCGACTACGACAAGGGCATCCCGAAGCTGATGGCGCGCGGCTCGGAGCTGAACCAGATCTGGACGAACCTGCTCGACAACGCCATCGACGCGCTCGGCGAGCGCGGCACGATCACGATCAAGACGCGGCGCGAGGCCGGCGGCGTGCGCGTGGACATCTCCGACGACGGGCCCGGCATCGCGGACGACATCCGCGAGCGCATCTTCGACTCCTTCTTCACGACCAAGGAGGTCGGCCACGGCACCGGGCTGGGGCTCGCGACCGTCCACCAGATCGTGGTCGACCGCCACCGCGGCCGGATCGAGGTCGAGTCGGAGCCGGGCGCAACGACGTTCGGCGTATGGTTGCCACTCACGCAATGACGACCTGCACCCACCTCGACCACGTTCAGGTCCGCGAGCTGCCGCCGGCGGTGGACGGGTGCGAGGAGTGCCTCGCGGCGGGAACCCCGTGGCTGCACCTGCGGATCTGCCTCGAGTGCGGGCACGTGGGCTGCTGCGACTCCTCGCCCAACAAGCACGCCAGCCTCCACGCGCGCGAGGCGGAGCACCCGGTGATGCGCTCGCTCGAGCCTGGCGAGGACTGGTCGTGGTGCTTCGTCGACGAGGTCGCCATGCGAATCCCGCAGGTCCAGGGCGACACCCGAATACCCCCTTCCCCGCTGGCGCCGTGAAGGCGTTCGCGCTGGACAGCTTCGATGCTGCCCCGGCGCTGCGCGACGACATTCCGGAACCCGAGCCCGAGGACGGCGAGGTGCTCGTCCGGGTGCGCGCCTCCTCGGTAAACCCGGTCGACGTCGCGATCGCCACGGGGGCGCTGCGGGGCGCGTTCGACCACGAGTTCCCGGTGGTCCTCGGGCGCGACTTCGCGGGGGTGGTCGAGCGCACCGGCGGGGGCTTCGAGGCCGGCGACGAGGTGTTCGGGTTCGTGCGCCACGCGGACCCCGTCGTCCACAAAGGCACGTGGGCCGAGTTGACGGTCGCGCGCGACCTGATCGCGTCCATTCCGTTCGGCGTCGAGTTGCGCGAGGCGGGCGCGGCGGCGCTCGCGGGCATGACCGCGATCGCCGGGACCAGCGTGCTCAAGCTGTTCCACGCTCACACCCTGCTGCTGATCGGCGCGACCGGCGGGGTGGGGAGCTTCGCGGCGCAGTTGGCCGCGCGCAACGGCGCGTTCGCGATCGCCCCCGCGCTGCCCGAGGACGAGGAGTACCTGCACGACCAGGGCGTCGGCGAGGTGATCGACCGCGACGCAGACGTCGTCGAGGTCGTGCGGGAACGCTTTCCCAATGGCATCAACGCGCTCTTCGATGTGGTCAGCCGGTCGCCCGAGGAGTTCGCGAGGCACGCGTCGGTGCTCAAGCCGGACGGCAAGGCGGCCTCGCCGCTCGGTGCCGCCGGCGACGCGCCCAACCGCTTCAACGTGATGGGCGACGCCAATCCCGACCTCGCGCGGATCCTGGGCGCGCTGCTCTCGGACGAGGAGCTGCGCGTGCCCTTGCAGCGCAGCTTCGACCTGGCTCGGGCGGGCGAGGCGCTCGAGGCGCACTCCACCACCCACGTGCAGGGCAAGACCGGCATCGACGTCGAGTAGGCCTAGCTAGACTCGCGCCGCGATGAGGCCCGTGCGCTCAATCGCCGTCCTGTTCGCCTGCCTTGCCGCCCTCGCCGTCGCCGGCTGCGGCGGCGACAGCGGCTCCGGAGGGGCCGGCGCCGCCCTCAAGTACGTCCCCGCCGACACGCCGTTCGCGGTATCGATCGACACGGATCTGGAGGGCGACCAGTACCAGGCGCTCGACTCGATCCTGAACCGGTTCCCCGGCGCCGACGCGATCAAGAACCTGCTCAAGGCGCAGCTGTCGATGGGGCAGGAGGGCGTCGACTTCGACAAGGACATCAAGCCGCTGCTCGGCAACCCGGCGGTGGTCAGCGCCACCGACGTGACCTCCTTCCTGTCCGACACCGACGAGTCGGGCTTCGTGGCGGCGCTCGAGGTCAAGGACAAGGACGCGCTCGACTCCCTGATCGAGAAGACCGGCGCCGAGAAGCAGGGCGAGGTCGCCGGCGCGACCGAGTACCAGGACTCGGGCACCTACTTCGCCATCGATGACGACGTGGTCGTGCTGGCCGGTTCGAAGGAGCTGCTCGAGGCGGCGCTGAAGCGCGCCGAGGACGGCGACAGCCTGTCCGAGGATGACTTCGACAAGGGCCTCGAGGGGCTGCCCGACGACGCGCTCGCGCGCGTGTACGTGGATGTGCAGGGCCTGCTCGGCCAGAGCGAGGGCGCCAAGTCGGCGCGCCAGATCGAGTGGGTCTCGGCGTTGCGCACCCTGGGCCTGACGCTGTCGGCACAGAAGAGCTCGATCGACGTCGAGTTCAACCTGAAGACCGAGGGCGACCTTTCCGAGGAGGACCTGCCGGTGGCGTCTGGCGACGAGCCGGCCAAGGTGATCCAGCGCCCCGGTGAGATCGGCGTGGGCCTGCGCGACCCGGGCCAGCTGGTCACGTTCTTCGAGTCGGCGCTGCAGGCGGTCGACCCCGGCAGCTTCGGCGACTACGAGCAGGGCAAGCGGGCGCTGTCGGCCAAGCTCGACCTGGACGTCGACAAGGACCTGATCGGCCAGCTGACCGGCAACCTGTCGGTCTCGGCGACGATCGACGGCCAGTTCGGAGTGCGCGCCGAGGTCAAGGATCCGGACGCGGTCGCGAAGAGCGTCGACAAGATCGCGAAGTCGCTGCCCGACTTCGGCCTGGGCGACGACGTGACGCGGACCGGCGACCTGTACACCGTGCGCGGCGATACGAACCTGGTCTTCGGGGTCGTCAACGGCGCGTTGGTCGTGGCGAACGACCCGGCGCGGGCCCGCTCGGTGGCGACCGCCACGCCCGAGTCGGTCGAGGGTGCCTCCGGCTCGCTGGTCGTCCGCGCCGATGCCGAGGGCATCGCCCGCCAGGTGATCGCTCAGATCGCTCCGCAGTTCGGCATCCCGGACCCGGTCGTGCCGCTGCTGGCGCGTCCGTTCGACGAGCTGCGCGGCTCGGTGACGACCAGCACCGAGGGGATGAAGGGGAACTTCAGCCTGACGCTGGACTAGCCCACGCCTGCAGCAGGGGCAGCGGATCGATCGGGTGACCGCCCTGGTACCACCCACCGGTCCAGAGCTCGAAGTGCAGATGAGGGCCGGTCGACTCACCGGTGCTGCCGACGGCGGCGATGGTCTGGCCCGTGCGGACGCGCTCGCCCGCGTCCACGACGATCGAGCCGCTCAGCAGGTGCATGAAGACGTAGTCGTAGTCGGCGCCGTGGATGACGACGTAGCGCCCGGCGCCCTTGGCCTGGTACCCGACGAAGGCGACCCGGCCGCGATAGGGGGCGACCACGGGCGTCCCTGAGGCTGCCGCCAGGTCGTGGCCCTGGTGGCGGTGCCCCTTGCGCCGCGCGCCGAAGCCGGAGTCGCGATCGCCCCAACTGAACGGCCCGGCGATCGGGAAGCGATGAACCCCGGGGGCGGGCGCCGCCGTGCGCCGCTCCGCAGCGCGCTGCGCGCGGCGCCTCGCCCGCGCCTTGCGCTTCGCCTTTGGCGCGGGTGAGCCGTAGGCGGCTCCGCCGCCATCGGCGGGCGCCGCTTGGCCGGGCTCGCCGGCGGTGGCCCCCCCTCCCTCGCCGGGCGCCGCCACGGCGGGCGGCCCCCAAGCTGCCGACGAGGCCAGCGCCACGGCGAGGGCGGGAAGAACCTTGCGAACTGGCATCGCTCCCATCGCATCGGCGCGTCGCGCCGACACGTGCCCGCTGCACGCGAACTTTCAGCCGCTGCCCGTTTGCGACGGGACCGGACGGGTAGCCACGCCTTCCATGCGCGTGCTCTTCTCCCTGGTCCGCCTTCCCGTCAAAGTCGCCCTCGACCTCGCCGGGCGCGCCGTGTCCGCGGTGTTCCCCGCCGAGCCGGCGACGCCGGCGAGCGCTCCCGCCCCGCCGCCACGCCCGCCGCGCCCGCGCCGCGCGACCCCGCGCCCCAACGGCGGCACGCCGCCGGCCGAGCCAGTGCCGCCGCCCGTCGCCGACGAGCCGTTGCACGTCAGCGAGGAACCCGAGCTCGTGGCGGAGGTCGCCGAGCAGGGTGCCGAGGCGGGCGCGGGCGCCGAGGTTCACGTCGACCCGCCCTGGGAGGGCTACGACGAGATGAATGCCGCTGACATCAGGGATCGCCTCCAGGCGGAGGACGCGAGCACCGCCGCGGCGGTCACGCTCTACGAGGCGTCCAGGAAGGGGCGCAGCTCCGTGCTCGAGGCAGCCGCGCGCCGGACGACCTAGCGCTCGGCCATCCGGCTGAGCAGCTCGATCGACCCGCGCTTGCTGAGCGGCTCGTTCAGGTTGCCGCACTTCGGCGACTGCACGCAGGACGGGCAGCCGTCCTTGCACGGGCACTCCGAGATCAGCCGCAGGGCGTCGTCGACGAGCATCTCGAAGCGCTCGAAGCCCACCCGCGTGATCCCGACGCCGCCCGGGTGGCCGTCGTAGATGAAGATCGTCGCGCGCCCGGTCTGGCGGTGGAACGCCGTCGACAGCCCGCCGATGTCCCACCGGTCGCACATCGCGATCAGCGGCAGCACGGCGATCTGCCCGTGCTCGGCCGCGTGCAGCGATCCTTGGAGCACCTCGAGCGGGAACTCCTCGCGCAGCAGCTCGTCGGGCAGCTCGTACCAGAGCGCCTGCGTCACGAACTCCTGCTCGGGCATGTCGAGCGCGAGCAGGTCGACCACCGAGTGGTCCGCCACGCGCTTCTTCTGGTACGCCACGACCTGCTCGGTCACCGAGACGATCCCGAACGAGAGCTCGACGCCGCAGCACGAGCGCTTGTCGCGTACCTGCTCGATCCAGGTTTCGGACTCCTTCTTCGGCTGCGTGTACCAGTCGCCCTGGAAGGGGCGCACCAGCGCGCGCCGCTGCGGCAGGTCGAGGTCCTCGACCTCGTAGGGCGCGCCCATGTGTAGGTAGACCGCGCCCGGGTGCACGGCCGAGCTGGCGCGTGCCGCCTCGACCGTCCCGATCAGCTCGCCGCCGACGGCCTCGACGATCGCCACCGAGTCCGGGGACGCCGAACGCAGCGCGATCTCGGCCGCCGGGTAGCCCGGGCCGCGCGGCAGGTAGCGCCCGCCGCGCTCGCGCAGCCTGCCCTGCTTGACGAGCCGCTGCGCGTGCTGCTCCCAGCGCTCGCCGAAGACATCCTCGTCCTCGGGCGTGAGCGGCAGCTCGTAGGCGGCCGCGGTCAGGTGCGCGAGATGGATCTCCTCGGACTCGTGATCGAGGATGGCGCGCTCGACCGGGCGCTCCAGGAACTCGTCGGGGTGGCGGCAGAAGAACTGGTCGAGGGCGTCCTCGCCGGCCACGTACATCGCGAGGCCGGCGTCGCGGCGGCCCGCGCGACCCCACATCTGGCGCAGGCTCGCCACCGTGCCGGGGAACGTGACGCACAGGGCGGCGTCGAGCTCGCCGACGTCGATGCCGAGCTCGAGCGCGTCGGTCGCGACGACCGCGAGCAGGTCGCCCTCGGCCAGCCGGCGCTCGATCTCGCGCCGCTGGGTGGGCGTGTAGCCGGCGCGGTAGGGCGCGATCCGCTCGGCGGCGTCGACCCGGCCCATGTCCTCCAGCCGTAGCCGCGTGAAGCGCTGGATCAGCTCGACGCCGCGGCGCGACTTGAGGAAGCAGATCGTGCGCACGTCGCGCGAGACGAGGTCGGCGAGCAGCTTGGCCGCCTCGGACAGCGCCGAGGCGCGCTTCCCGAGCTGCTCGTCGACCAGCGGTGGGTTCCACATCACCACCTGCCGCTCGGCGTGGGGCGCGCCGTCGCGGTCGACGAGCAGCATCCGAAGCCCGGTCAGCCCCTCGCCGAGCTGGCGCGGGTTGGCGATCGTCGCGCTGGTCAGCACGAAGCGAGGCTCGGTCCCGTAGGCGCGTGCGAGCCGCCGCAGGCGACGCAGCACGTTCGCCACGTGCGAGCCGAACACGCCGCGGTAGACGTGCGCCTCGTCGACCACCACGTAGGCGAGGTTCGCCAGCACGTCGCCCCAGCTGCGGTGGTTGGGCAGCACGCCCACGTGCAGCATGTCGGGATTGGTCAGGATCAGGTTGGAGCGCTGCCGGATCGTGCGGCGCTCCTCGCGCGGCGTGTCGCCGTCGTAGATCGCGTGGCGCAGATACGGCAGCCGGAGCTCCGACAGCTTGCGGGCCTGGTCCTGCGCGAGCGCCTTGGTGGGGTAGAGGTAGAAGGCGCGCGCCGAGGGGTCGGCCGCGAGCGTGTCGAGCACGGGCAGGTTGAAGGCGAGCGACTTGCCGCTCGCGGTCCCCGTCGTGACCATCGTGTGACCGCGCCGGACGCTCTCCAGGGCGTCCGCCTGGTGTGACCAGAGCGAGTCGATCCCAGCGGCGGAAAGCCCTTCGCGGAGCGCCGGATGGAGGTCCTCGGGGACGGGCGTGGTGACCCCCCTCTGGGCCCGTTCGCGGGTCGTCGCGACGACCTCGTCCTCGGCCGCGGTTTCGAGGACCGGCTCCCACGGGTATGGCGCGTGAACAGGGCTCACGGCTTGCCATAGTAGGACCGACTTTGATCCGCCCCTTCCATCACGCGCAGTTCCCCCTCGAGCTGCTGCGGGAACGCAAGCGCGAGGCGGTCACGGTCGTGCTCCCGACCCGGGAGGTGGCCGACACGATCGGTCCGATCGTCGAGCGGCTGCTGTCGCTGGGCGATCTGATCGACCAGGTGCTGGTCGTCGACGCGGCCTCCAATGACGGCACGGCCGACGTCGCGGCCTCGCTCGGCGCCGACGTCCGCCAGGAGGCGGAGCTGCTGCCCGAGTTCGGCCAGGTGCTCGGCAAGGGCGACGCCATGTGGCGCGCGCTGGCCGCCGCCGAGGGCGAGCTGATCGTCTACCTCGACTCGGACACGCGCGACTTCTCGGCCCACTTCGCGACGGGCATGCTCGGCCCGCTGATCTGCGAGCCGGGCGTCGTGCAGTTCGTCAAGGGGCACTTCCGCCGTCCCTATGCCGGGCCCGAGGACGAGCCGCGCCCGGTCGACGGCGGTCGGGTGACCGAGCTGACGGCGCGGCCGTTGCTGTCGGCCTTCTATCCGGAGCTGGCGGCGCTGGTTCAGCCGCTGGCCGGCGAGGTCGCGGCACGCCGCTCGTTCTTCGACCAGCTGCCGTTCGCGTGCGGCTATGCGATCGAGACATCGATGCTGCTACACGCACGCGACCTGCTCGGCGGCACCGACGGCATGGCGCAGGTAGACCTCGACGAGCGCCGCAACTATCACCAGCCGCTGCGGGCGCTCGGCCCGATGGCCTACGCGGTGCTGCGCGTGATCCTCGAGCGGCTGCGCTCCGAGGGCCGCCTGGCCGACGACCACGCGCCGCCGTTCCAGACCGCCGACGGGCAGCTGATCCAGGTGGAGCTCGTCGAGCGGCCGCCGTATGCCACTCTGCGCGCTCGCGCGTGAGATGCATCTACACCGACCTCGACGGCACCCTGCTCGGCAAGGGGGCCTCGCTGTTCCGCACCGCGGAGGGCGACTTCACGCTGCTCGCGGCGCGTGCGCTGGAGGCCTGCCACCGGGCCGGGGTCGAGGTGGTGATCAAGTCCGGACGGCGGCGCGCCCAGGTGATGGAGGACGCCCGCCTGCTCGGCCAGACGTCGTACATCTTCGAGGTCGGCACCGGCCTGGCGATCGACGGCGAGCTGGCCTTCCTCACCGGGGACCTCCAGCCGCGTGACGGCCTGACGATCCACGCGCAGATCGAGCAGTCGGGCGCGCCGGCGCTGCTGCTCGATCGCTTCGCCGGGCAACTCGAGCCGCACTCGCCCTGGCACGTCGACCGCGAGGTGTCTCACCTGTTCCGCGGCTCGATCTCCGCGAGCCAGGGCAACGAGCTGCTCGAGGCCGAGGGCCACGGAGCCCTGCGGCTGGTCGACAACGGGGTGATCGAGGACGGCCGCCACGCCTTCCACCTGATCCCCGCGGTGTCGTCGAAGGCGGCGGCCGTGGCGGCGCACATGCGCGCCCGCGGCTACGCGCCCGAGCAGTGCGTCGGCGTGGGCGACTCGCGCGAGGACCTCGACGTCGCCGGCGTGGTCGGCCGGTTCTTCCTCGTGGCCAACGCGGACGTGGGGGACGCGCCGGGCGTCGAGCGCACCGAGGCGCCGATGAGCGAGGGCTTCTACGAGGCCGTCATGCGCTCGCTCGCGGAGTCGCGGTAATTCGTAACTGAAGTTACAATCGCGGTGTATCAGCAGCCGGGACCATAGGTCCCTGCACTGCGGTCGCCGGGGAGGCGACCGCACGGGTGAGGCAGCACGGGCGCTCCAAAACGGGGCGCCCGTCGCTTAGCCGGCCGGTTAGTGTCCGGGCATGAGCTCGCTCGCCGAAGAGGTCGTCGACGCGATCAACGAGATCTCGGGCGTGCATCCGGGCCACCGGGCGGCTCATGCGAAGGGGACGCTGCTCACGGGCACGTTCACCGGCGCCGGGACCGACCTGACCACCGCCGCCCACCTCCAGGGCGAGCCGGTACGCGTGACGGCTCGCTTCTCGAACGGCGGTGGCGACCCCAACATCCCCGACTACGCGCGCGAGGGTCGCGGGATGGCGGTCAAGTTCTATCTGCCCGACGGCGGCAAGACCGACATCGTCGCGCTCACGCTGCCGTGCTTCTTCGTCCGCACGCCGGAGGACTTCCTGTCGTTCACGCAGGCTCGCAAGGACCCCGAGAAGCTGATGCCCGACTGGCTCGGCGCACACCCCGAGGCGCTCACGGCGATCCAGGCGGCGCTGGGGGCGGACCCGCCGGCGAGCTACGCCACCTGCGCGTACAACTCGATCCACTCGTACCGGTTCGTGGACGCGGACGGCGGGTCGCGGTTCGTGCGCTACCGCTGGGAGCCCCAGGCGGGCGAGGCGACCCTGTCCGGCGAGGACGCCAAGGCGCGCGGGCGCGACTACCTGCAGGAGGACATCCTGGCTCGCGGCGAGAGCGCGTTCCGGCTGGTGGCGGTCCTCGCGACGGAGGAGGACGCGGTCGACGATCCCACCGTTGCCTGGCCGGACGAGCGCGAGCGCTTGGAGCTGGGCCGCCTGGTGCTGACCGCGCCGGAGCTCGAGCGCGAGCAGGGCGGCGACATCCTGGTCTTCGACCCGACCCGGGTGACCGACGGCATCGAGATGTCCGACGACGCCGTGCTGCGCTTCCGCGGGCCCGCCTACTCGGTCTCGGTGGCGCGCCGGATCAGCCCCGGGCGGGAAGCTTGAGCGTGTCGCCGCGCGGCACGCCCTCGCCCACCTGCTTCTGACGCTCGATCTCGGCGTTCAGCTCGGCGCCGAACAACAGCGCGACGTTTGTCAGCCACAACCATCCGACCAGCAGGATCGCCCCGGTGAAGGCCCCGTAAAACGCGCCCACGTCGGAGATCCGCGATACATACAGCGAGAACGCCACCGACACGACGAGCCACAGGAGCACCCCGACCGCCGCTCCCGGCGTAAGCCAGTGAAACGCCCGCTGCCTGACGTCGGGGGTGACGTAGTAGATCAGCGCGAAGATGAGGGTCGCGACGAGCACCGCCCCGGGCCAGCGGGCCAGGCTCCAGATATCGGCGGCGGTGGCGCCAAGCCCGGCGAAGCCGAGCAGGTCGCGCGCGAAATCACCGCCGACGAAGACCATCACGAGGCTCGCGATCACCAAAGCCATCAACACCATCGCCGACAGCGAGTCGATGGCCTTGCGCCGCAGGAAGCTCCGTCCTGGCCCGTCCAGCTCGAACACCACGTTGAGCGCGCGGCGCGCCGCCTCGAGGGCCCCGGTCATGCCGTACAGGGCGAGCGGGATGCTCAAGGCGAGCGCCGCGGCTGCGGTGCCGCGGTCCTGAAGCGCGTCGCGCAGCGACCGGTCCAAGGGGTCGACCACGGAGGCGGGCGCGACGTCACGGAGGTAGTCCACGATCGCGTCGTAGGTGCCCGGATACTGGCCGAGCAGGACGAGCAACGACAGGGCCAGCAGGCCGGCCGGGAACAACGACATCAGCACGTAGTAGGTGAGCGCGGCCGCGTGCTGGGTCATCTGGTCGTCGTAAAACGCCTTCAGCGACCGCCCGACGACGGCGGCAGATCGTCTCACGACGCGCCTGAGATCACGCGGTTGACCAGGGCGTCCAGCGCAGCTCGCAGCCGTTCGAGGTCGACACCTTCGTGCTCGGTCAGGTGGGTGAAATGCTCGGCGGCGAGCGGGGCGAGCAACAGATGCGCGAGCACGGGTGCGTCGTCCCCGGGACGGGCCTCGGCAATCAGGAGCGACGCGTGCTGGTGCCAGGCCGCGTAGGCGCCGGAGTCGTATCGGGCGCCGGCCCGGCTCGCCTCGGAGTCGCGCAGCAGGTCGCCGTAGCGCTCGAGTAGGTCGATCAGGGCGTCGACCAGGGCGACCAAGCGGTCCGCCGCCGGCGCGCCCGGCCCGAGCGGCGTGATGCTGGTGACGCTCGCCTAGCCCACCAGCCGCCGCCCGGCGGCCTCGAGCTCCTCCAGCGTCGTCGCCTCGGTCAGCGACGCGAAGTCCAGGATCCGCTCCGAGAACGGGTCCAGGTCGATCTTGCCGACGACGCCGTGGCACGGAACACCCGCCTGCCGGCAGCGGGTCGCCACCTCGCCGACGAGCTTGCCCTGGAGCGTCTGCTCGTCGATGCGCCCCTCGCCCGTCACCACGAACGCCGACTCGCGCATCCGCTCGTCGAACCCAAGCGCGCCCAGCACGAAGGCCGGCCCGTCCTGGAGCCGCGCGTCGTGCTGGGCCCACAGTCCGCCCGCCAGCCCGCCGGCCGCCCCGGTCATCGGCTCGCCGCGCGGGTCGCGCTTGAAGCTCTCGGCGATGCGGTTCAGGCGGTCGGTCAGCTTGCGCACCATCTCCGGGTCGGCGCCCTTCTGAGGCCCGTACACGCGGGCAGCGTCCTCGAACGGCGTGCGCACGTCGCAGAGCACGTCCAGCTCCACCGTCACGCCCGCCTCCTCGAGCGCCTCCAGCGCGCCCACCCCGCCGTCGCTCGTCGCCGACCCGCCCACGGTCACGATCACCCGCCGCGCCCCCGCTTCGACCGCGGCCGCGATCAGCTCTCCGGTGCCGCGCGTGGACGCCGCCCACGCGTCGCGCTCGTCTTCCGACACCAGCCCCAGCCCGCTCGCGCGCGCCATCTCGACGATCGCCCTCTCCCCGTCGTCGATCAGCGCGAAGGCCGCCTCGACGGGCCGCCCGAGCGGATCGCTCACCATCACCGCGCGCTCCTCGCCCGCGAGCGTGGACAGCAGCGCGTCGATCGTTCCCTCGCCGCCGTCCGCGACCGGCAGCTCGACCGCCTCGCACCCGGCGGCGCGCAGCCCGCGCGCCAGCGCCGCCGCCACCTCGCGCGCCTCGAAGGTGCCCTTGAACGAGTCCGGCGCCACCAGCGCCGGCAGCTCAGCCAACTGCCTCGCGGAACGCGCGCTCCGCCTCCGCGCCGTGCACCGCGAAGACGATCCGCTCGAGCCCGCCCTCGTGCTCGCGCGCGACGCCTGCCATCAGGCGCGCCGCCTCGTCGAGCGGGAAGCCGCCCACGCCGGTCCCGAACGCCACCAGCGCCAGCGACCGGCAGCCGAGGCGCTCCGCCACGGCCAGCGTCGAGTGGGTGGCCTGCTCGATGATCTCGCCCGACGTCGGGCCGCCGAGCTCCATCGTGGCCGCGTGGATCACCCAGCGGGCCGGCATGTCGCCGGCCGTCGTCTCGACCGCCTCGCCCAGCCCGATCGGGGCGCGCTCGTCGGACTCGCGCTGCACGGCGGGGCCGCCCGCGCGCGAGATCGCGCCCGCCACCCCGCCGCCGTGGCGCAGCATCGTGTTGGCCGCGTTGGCGATCGCGTCGACCTCGAGCTCCGTCACGTCCGCGGCGACCACCTCGAGTTCGGCCATCGCGTCACATGATGTCGATTTGCGCGATCCCCGTTCGTCGTAAGGTTGAAGCGGCGAAAGGCGCCGCGCGACCGAAGGGAGTCACCCATGAAGTACATGCTCTTGATCGTCGGTGACGAGAGCCAGTACGCGGACCGGTCCGAGGAGGAGTTCGCGGCCTCGATGAAGTCGTGGGACGAGTACACGAAGGAGCTCGTGGCCGCGGGAGCCTTCGTCTCCGGCGAGGGCCTCCAGTCGAGCACGACGGCCACGACGCTGCGCGTCGATGGCGGCGACCGGATCCTCACCGACGGGCCGTTCGTCGAGACGAAGGAACAGGTCGGCGGCTTCTACGTGATCGATTGCAAGGATCTCGACGAGGCGATCGAGTGGGCGGCCAAGCTGCCGAGCTCGGCTCAGGGCGGGGTCACGGAGATCCGGCCGGTGATGGACTACGGGCCCGAGTACGAGGACCCGCAGGCCCTGCGGCAGGGGGCGGCCTCGTAGAGCGCGCCGCGACGGACTCGGTCGTCGCGGCGGCCTTCCGGCAGGAGTCGGGGCGCGCCGTGGCGACCCTGATCCGCGTCCTGGGTGACTTCGATCTCGCCGAGGACGCGGTTCAGGAGGCGTTCGCGATCGCGGTCGAGCGTTGGCCGCGCGACGGGGTGCCGGACAACCCCGGCGCCTGGATCACGCACACCGCCCGCAACCGCGCGATCGATCGCCTGCGCCGTGAGCGCCGCTACGAGGCGAAGCTTCGAGAGCTGGAGCTGTTGATGCCCGCAGAGCCGGCCGACGCGCCCGACACGTCGCTCCCGGATGACCGGCTGCGGCTGTTCTTCACCTGCTGCCATCCGGCGCTCGCCGCCGAGGCGCAGGTGGCTCTCACGCTGCGCACGCTCGGGGGGCTGTCGACGGTCGAGGTCGCGCGCGGGTTCCTGGTCGGCGAACGCGCCATGCAGCAGCGGCTCGTGCGCGCCAAGCGCAAGATCCGCGAGGCCAACATCCCCTATCGCGTTCCGCCCGACCACGAGTTGCCCGACCGGCTGCGCTCCCTGCTCAAGGTGCTCTACCTGATCTTCAACGAGGGCTACCTCGCCGCCGAGGCGGACACGGTCGTGCGCCGCGAGCTGTGCGACGAGGCGATCCGCCTGGCGCGGCTGCTCGCGGCGCTGATGCCCGACGAGCGTGAGGCGCGCGGCCTGCTGGCACTCATGCTGCTGCACCACTCGCGCCGCGACGCCCGGGTGGACGGCGACGGCCACATCGTCGTGCTGCACGAGCAGGACCGCTCCGCGTGGCACGCCGACGAGATCGCGGAGGGCGTCCGGCTCGCGGCCGCCGCCGGCGACGACGGGCCGTATGGCGTCCAGGCGGCGATCGCCGCGGAGCACGTGGCCCAGGTGACGGACTGGAAGCGGGTCGTGATGCTCTATGCACGGCTTGCCGAGCTCGACCCGTCGCCGATGGTCGCGCTCAACGGGGCGGTCGCGATTTCCATGGCAGCGGGGCCGGGGGCAGGGCTCGAGATCGTCGACAAGCTGCGCGGAGGCCGGCTCGAGGACTACCACCTGCTGCACGCCACGCGCGCGGACCTGCTGCGCCGCCTCGGGCGCGAGGACGAGGCCGCCGACGCCTACCGGCGCGCCCACGAGCTGGCCGGGAACCCGGCCGAGCGCGCCTTCCTCGAGCGGCGGCTGCGCGAGCTCAGCCGGTGACGCGAACGGTGCGCGTGACGGCCTTCGGGCTGTTGCCGGTCGAGTCCGTCGCGCGCAGGGTGATCTTCACGAAGACCTTGCGCTTCTTCTTGAGCGCGCGCTTGAGGGCGCGCCTGCTGTCGCGCGGCAGCTCGAGCTTCAGCCGTGCGCGCCGGTTCGCCCGCGGCACCGCCGCGGCTGGGCGCAGCGCGTAGGAGCGCGAGCGGATTCGCATGCGCGCGCTTGCGCTGATCGCGCAGCGCTCGTTGCAGCTCATGAAGGCCACGACCGACTTGGCGTGCAGCGCGCGCTGCTTCGTGGTGACGGTCACGCGCAATCTCGGGACCGCCGTGTCCGGCGGAGCGTCGCGGACATCGAGCCTCAGGATCTTGCCGAGCAGCGAGTTGAGCCGCTGGGCGTCGTTTTCGGGGTCGACCTCGAGGTCGCCGTCGCCGGTCGAGATGTACAGGTAGCCGTCGCTGCCGAAGTTGAGCTGGCCGCCGTGGTGGTGACCGGGGTCTGGGCCCTGGTCGTGCTGGATCGTCAGCACCGGTCTGCGCGTGCTGGGGTCGGCCCGGTCGGGGTTCTGTGCCGTGCGGCGATACTCGTCGACCTGGATGTCGCCGGCCTTGTCGCTGTAGAAGACGAACACCCGGCCGCTGCTGTTGTAGTCGGGCGCCGGAGTGAAGCCGACCAGGCCCTCCTCGTAGCCGGCGCTCGAGACGCGGTCGCGGATGTCGAGGAAGGTCGTGGCCACTCCGCCCTCGAGCAGCTGCACGCGGCCGGCCCGCTCGACCACGAACAGGCGCGTGGAGTCGTACGGGGGCGAGCGGATCTCGGTGGGCTCGTCGAACACGCCGATCAGCGTCAGCGTGACCGTGCCGGCGGTTTCGGAGAGCCGGTAGGCCGGACCGTCCAGGGTCGTCGTGTAGAGACGGCCGGCGCCGTCCTGGCCGAAGCCGGTCACCCCGCCCGGGACCGCGCGCACGTTCAAGGTCGGACCGGTCGCCTTGGGGCCGAGCACCCAGACACCGCTGTCGTAGCGCCCGTACAGGTAGCGGCCGATGAAGGACGGCATGCCCGGGTCGTGCACGACGTAACCGCCGATGATCACGTCGGGGCTGCTCGCGTACTCGAACGCGGGCGGGACGTGGTCGAGCACCCGGCAGCCCTTCTGAACCGACGTGCCCTCGAGGCAGTGCCAGCCGAGGTTGGCGCCTGCGATGTTGGCCTTCGGGAGGTAGGTGACCTCCTCGCGCTGGTCGCCGCCGACGTCGGCGACGTACATGTCGCCGGTCGGTGCGTCGAACGACCAGCGGTATGGGTTGCGCATCCCGCGCACGTAGATCTCGGGCAGCGCGCCCGGCGTCGTCACGAACGGGTTGTCCAGTGGCACCCGGTAGCCGGGGTGTGGCGCCGCGGAGGCCTCCGGGGCGGCAGCGACCAGCGCCGTCGCCGCGACGAGCGCGCACGCGAGTCCCCTGCGGGCCATGCCCGAGGCTACCCCGGATTCACCCGAAACGGGGAGGTGAGCGGCGCAGGCGCACGTTCTTGCGCAGCAGCCGCGAGCGGTTGCCCGTGGCGTCGCGGGCGCGCAGGGTGACCTCGACGCGGACGCCGCGGCGATGCCTCAGGCCGCGGACGATCGCGCGTCGGGCCTTCGCGCCGAGCCGGACCTTCAGCCGCGCGCGCTTGTTGGCCGGCTGGAGCTTCTGCACCCGGCGCAGGCGGTAGGCCCGCTTGCCGACGTGCAGGCGTCCGCCCGCCTGGATCACGCAGTTCTCGTTACAGCGCGCATAGGCGATCGCGCCGCGCAGGCGCAGCAGGCGCTGCCGCTGCTTGGCCTTGCCGCGCAGTCTCGGCCCGACCCGGTCGACGGCCGACGGCGGTACTCCGACGTCGATGCGGATGATCTTGCCGAGCAGCGAGGTGAGGCTCTGGGCCTCGTTCTCGGGGTCGCCCTGCGTGCCGCCGTCGCCGGTCGACAGGTAGAGCTTGGCGTCGGAGCCGAACAGCAGCTGACCGCCGTTGTGGTTCTGCGCCAGGTCGTGCTGGATCGTGAGGATCGGGCGGCGCGTGGCGAGGTCGGATCGGTCGGGGTTGTCCGCGGTGCGGCGGAACTCGTCGAGCTGGAGGTCGTTGGCGTTGTCGGTGTAGAACGCGAACACGCGCCCGCTGGTGGCGTAGTCCGGCGCGACCGCGAAGGCGAGCAGCCCCTGCTCGCCCGCGCTGTTGATCAGCGAGCTGAGGTCGAGGAAGTCGCTCACCACCCCGCCGATGCGCACCTTGACCTTGCCGGTCTTCTCGACGACGAACAGGCGGCTGGTGTCGCCCGGCGCGGCGGCGACGGCGAGCGGCTGGGTGAAGCTGCCGATGCTCGACACGCCCAGCGCGGAGCCGTTCTGGGTGAGCCGGTAGACGGGCCCGTCGAGCGACGTCGCGTAGAGGTGGCCGACGCCGTCCTCGCCGAAGCCCGACACCGTCACGTTGACGCCAGTGGCGGTGACGGTCCCTCCATCGAGGCGGTAGATGCCGCTGGCGATCTTGCCGAACAGGTAGACGCCCGCGAAGGCGGGCAGGTCCGGGTCGCGGACGACGTAGCCGCCGATCACGACGTCGGACCCGCTCGGGTACTGGTAGACCGGCGGGTGGTCGTTGGCGATTCCGCAGCTCCGCTTGACGACCGTGCCGGAGAAGCAGTTCCACCCCAGGTTGGCGCCGGCGATGCTGCCCGCCCGCAGGTGGGTGATCTCCTCCTGGTCGGGGTTGCTGCCGCCCACGTCGCCGATCCACATGTCGCCGGTGAGCCGGTCGAACGACCAGCGGTACGGGTTGCGCATCCCCAGGACGTAGATCTCGTGCTGCGCGAGCGGATTGCCCACGAACGGGTTGTCCGGCGGGATCGAGTACTGAGCCTGGGCGGCGGGCGCC
>JBQGCL010000272.1:0-3327 GCA_052038485.1 Thermoleophilaceae bacterium
GCGGAGCATGTGCGACGGATGGAGCTTGTCCGCGCCGGACCGCTCGAGAACCGTCGCGAGCTCGGCCGCGGCCTCGTCGAGGATCTCGGCGATCTCCAGAATTTCCTCGGGGCGGCGCATCACTCAGTCGGAGCGATCGGGAGCGCCGGCACCGCGGAGGGCGGTTTGCAGTCGGCGGTGGCCGGCTCGTTGGCGAGCGGTTGCAACCGCCAGCCCGCTTCGGGCGGGTCAGCGAGAACGAGCGCGCCCCGGGCGGAAGGAGGGAGCTCGTAGCGTCCGTTCGTGAGCTCGTAGCGTCCGTTCGTGAAGGTCGCGTCTGGTGCGTCCATCTGCATGGCGATCAGAATCGCCGCGCCTGCGCCGGAACGCATCGGCGACTTCGCCAGTCACGTTCGCCGGTCTCCGCCGGCCGGCCCCTCGGGGGTCGGTGGACGGCCCTGACCCCTGGTGACGGACCGTCAGACGGGGTGCGGCTCGCGCACACCCATCTGCACAAGCTCCGTCCGTGAGCTCACGCCGAGCTTGCTGAAGACCTTGCGCAGGTGGTAGTCGATCGTACGCGGGCTGAGGTAGAGCTGTGCGGCGATCTGGCGGTTGGTCATCCCGGAGGCGACTAGCCCGGCGATCTGGAGCTCCTGCGGGGTGAGCTGGTCGAGCGTCGAGGGATTGCGCCTCCTTGCGGTTTCGCCGGTTGCACGGAGCTCGGCTTCGGCCCGCTCCTCCCAGGGCGGCGCGCCGACCTGGCGGAAGAGCTCGGCCGCCCTGCGCAGATGCCCTCGCGCCTCGCGGCGCTTGCGTCCGCGGCGAAGCCATTCGCCGCAGAGCAGCTCGGTGCGAGCATGCTCGAACGGCGAGAGATCCGCAGCCGCCGCGAGTGCGATATCGAACTGCTCCGCCACATCTCCCTCCCCCGCCAGCGCACGGCAGCGCGCGAGCAGGGCCCGGCGCGTCGGGGCTGGCGCCCGCTGCACCCAGTCCGTGTAACGGTCGAATCGATCGACAGTCTCATCGAGCCGCCCGGACCGCGCCGCCGCCTCGATCAGGTCGGGGATCGACCACAGCCCGGTGAGCGGATTCGACTCCGCTCGCTCGCTGTCGCTGACGATCAGTAGGCGATCGGTCGCCTCGCTCGGCCTGCCCAGGGTGAGCTCGAGCAGGCCGACCGCCCACCCGGCGAACTCGCCGATCAGCACAGCGCCGCTGCTCGCGGCGAGCTCCATGGCCTCGTCGGCGTGGGCACGCCCCCGTGCCTCGTCTCCCTGCATCGCACCGAGCATGGCGAGATTGGCGAGATTCCGACCCACGCCCCAATGGTGTCCGAAGTCACTCGCTAGCCTGATCGCCTCCTCCGCCGCGGCGTAGGCGAGCTTGAAGCGCCCATCGCCGGCCAGCCCGAAGGACTGAAGCCCTAGCGCCACCGGAAGGACGCTGAGCAGGGCCTGTTCCCGCGCGATCGTGACCGCGCGCACGGCGTAAGGCAGGTCGTCTCTGGGCCCGTTCCTAATATGCGCCGCGCGTGCCGCCCAGATCAGCGCGTGCGGATCCTCGACCTCCTCCGCTCGCCGGGTTGCCTCCAGTAGGAGCGGCGCGGCTCGTTCGTGGTCGCCTGCCAGCGTGGCTGCGACCCCGCCGACGGCGGCAACACGGAGACGATCGGTCTTGCTCCGCGGCTCGATCCCGCCGGCGCGTGCGCCGAGGTTCGCGGCCTGGACATCGTCGCCGGCGTACATGGCGGCCTCGGTCGCTTCGGTCAGCAGCTCAAGCGTGAGCGACGGGTCCTTGCTGGCGTCGGCTCCCTCTACCAGGGTGGCGATGGCCCCCCGGACGTCGCCGGTTCCCGCCTCCATCACACCGTTCAGATACAGGAGCTTCGGCCGCTCGTCTGTCGCGAGCGGTAGCGCCCGCGCGATCATCTCGCGCGCGCGATCGGGCTGCCCGGCGGCCCACGCTGCCTCGGCGGCGGCGGCGAGCCGGCCGCTTCGGCGGCGACCATCGGCGCTCAGTTCGGCCGCGCGCCCGAACGCCGTAGCGGCCGAGGCGTGCCCTCCGCGTGCCTGATAGCGATGCGCTGATGCTTCCAGCGCGCCAGCGACCTCTTCATCCGCTGTGAGCGTTGCCAGCGCCCGGTGCCACGCGCGACGGTCGGCGTCGGCGCTGTCGCTCAGCGCCGAAGCCAGCGCCAGGTGGGCGCTCCGGCGCTGGCTGTGCGTCGACGACTCGAGCAGGGCGGAACGCACCAGGGGGTGGCGAAATTCGATCCTGCCGCCGGCAACGCGGAGCAGTCCGGCCCGCTCGGCGGCGTCGAGCGCGTCATCGGGCAAGCCCGCCTCGACGACCGCGCGCATCACCGTGGAGGCCTCTTCGCCGTCGTCGAGCGCCGCGATCAGCAAGGCGCTCCGTGTCGTGGCAGGCAACTGCTCGATGCGCTCCAGGAACGCGGACAGTAGCCGCGCGCTCAAGGGCGTCGCCTCGGGTAGAGCGGCGCGGCCCTCCAGCTGTGCCGCGGACAAGCCCTTCGGCAGCTCCAGCAGCGCAAGTGGGTTTCCGGCCGCTTCGGCAAGCAACCACTCGCGCACGGGTTTGGCCGCTGCAGGCGCGCTCATCTCCAGGAGCTGGGTGGCGGCTTCGGCGCCAAGGCCCTCGATCACGAGCTCGGGCAGGCCCGGCGCGGTGAAACCTCGGCCCGCGCCTTCCCGGACCGCGAACAGCAGCGCCACGGGCTCGGCCGCAAGCCTCCGCGCGCTGAAGACCAGGGCCTCGACCGACTCCGAGTCCAGGAACTGCGCGTCGTCGATCAGACACAGGAGCTCACCCTCACCCGCCGCGGCGGCGAGCATGCTCAGCGTCGCCGCCGAGACCAGCAAGCGATCCGCTCCCTGCGACGGTGCAAGCCCAAGGGCCCCCGACAGGGCGTCAGCCTGCGTCTCGGGCAGCTCGCCGAACTTGTCCGTGATCGGACGAAGGAGCCCGTAGAGGCCCGCGAAGCCGAGGTCCGATTCCGCCTCCACGCCCGTGGTCCGGAGCACCATTCCGCCGCCGCCGCGCTCCGCGGCATAGGTCAGGAGGGCAGTCTTGCCGATGCCGGCCTCCCCGCGCAGCACCAGGGAGCCGCTCTTGCCACGCGCAGGGCCCTCCAGCAGGCGGTCGATAGCTGCGCACTCGCGCTCACGTCCGACCAAAGCGCCGACTCCTCCGTGGAGCCCCGGCGTTGCCATCCACCAATCGTAGGGCCGGGCACCGCTCCTGACAGACCGGCGACCGCGACCGGCGAACTCACCGATGCGTTCGCGCGTTCCCTCGCCGACCCTGAGAAGCGATGCGCGAGCT
>JBQGCL010000273.1:0-4900 GCA_052038485.1 Thermoleophilaceae bacterium
GCGCGACGTCTGGGGCTTCCTGTCGCCCGGCAACACGCGCACGCTGGACGCGCACGCCTGCCGGCTGCGCCGCAAGCTCGCGCCGTCGACGCGACCGTGGGTGGTGAACGTGCGCGGGGTGGGCTACAAGCTGACGGAGTCGGTGTGAGCGGTCCCGCTCTCGTCGCCGCCTGGGTCGGCTGGGCGTTCGCGCTCGCCGCCGCGTGGACGCTGCGGCGGCGGATGGAGCGGGTCGCCGACGCGGAGCACGAGCTGCGTGGGGCGGCCACGGCGATCGGTCTGGTTGCCGAGCCGTCGCCGGCGCTGCAACTTCAGCTCGACCGCATGGACGCGGCGCTTGCCGATCTGGCCGAGGCGCGCGGAGCGGAGCCGCCGCCCGCAGCGGACCTGGAGGCAGGCCGGCTGGCCCAGGTGCTCGGCAACGTGATCGCCAACGCGGCGGAGCATGGGGTGGGCTCGGTCGAGGTGCGAAACCGCGACGGCCCGCCGCGGCGACGGCGCGTCGGCCGAGGGCGCGGGCTGGCGATCGCGAAGCGAGCCGCGCGTGAGCTGGGTGGCCGGGTGAGCGTCGAGAGCGCAAACGGCCAGACGCGCACCGTGATCGAGCTGCCCGCCCGGGAAGCCGACGATTGACCGCGACGCGGCGGCGGGGCCTGCTGCTGCTCTGCGTCGCGCTCGTCTGCGGTGGCCTGGCGGCCGCGCAGGTGCACCGCAGCGAGCGGCGGGCGCGGGATGCGATCGGGCCGCTGGTCTCGGTGGTCGTCGCGGGCCGCGACCTGCGCCCCGACGGACGCCTGCGGCCGGGCGATCTCGCCGTTCGGCGGGTGCCGGCGCGCTTCGCCCCGCCCGACGCGGTGCCCGCCGCAGCGGACCTGAGCGGCGCGCGGACGCTGGTGGCGGTCCCACGCGGCGCCTACGTCACCGCGGCGATGCTCGGCGCGGGCGCGCGAGGCGGGCCGCGGCCGCTGCGACCCGGTGAGCGCGCCATCGAACTGCCCGTGGCGGGTGGCGGCGGGGGAGTGGCGGGCGCCGAGCCCGGAGTTCGCGTGGACGTAGTCGTCACCGGCGGCAGCGCGGACGCCGGGGGTCGCAGCTTCGTCGCGCTCGAGGACGTCGAGCTGCTCGGCCTGGGCGCGGCGAGCGGCGAGGACGGCCGTGTGCTCGCCACGCTCCGCGTAACGGCCCGGCAGGCCGTCTATCTCGCCGCGGCCGCAAACTTCGCGACCGAGGTCCGCCTCTTGGTCCGCCCGCCCGGAGACCGCAGGCGGGTTGGTGCCTCGGCTATCGAGGCCGGCGGGCTCTAGGCCTCCCGCTCCAGCACCTCCACGGACCCGTCGTCGCGGCCCAGCAGGGCCCGCTCGGCCATTCCGATGAACAGGCCGTGCTCCATCACGCCGGGTACCTGCTTGATCGCCTCCGCCAGCGCGGCCACGTCGCCGACGCCCGGCAGCGCGCAGTCGAGGATGTAGTGCCCCTCGTCGGTCAGGTAGGCCTCGCCGTCGTCGCGCAGGCGCTGTTCGGTATCGGGGAGCAACGCGGACAGGCGGCGGCGCGTGTCGCGCCAGCCGAAGCGAGCCACTTCGACCGGCAGCCGGAAGCCCTCGCCCAGCCGCGCCACCTTCTTCGACGCCTCGGCCACCACCACGAACCGGCGGGCGGCCGAGATCAGGATCTTCTCCCTCAGCAGCGCCCCGCCGCCGCCCTTGATCAGGCCCAGCGCCGGGTCCACCTCGTCGGCCCCGTCCAGCGCCAGGTCCAGCTCGACCGTCCCGTCCAGCTCGACCAGCTCGAAGCCGGCGTCGCGCGATAGCTCCTCCGTCCGCACCGACGCCACCGCGGTGCGCACCGGCTCCCCGCGCTCGGCGAGGAGCTCCAGGACCTTCCAGGTCGCGCGTCCCGAGCCGAGCCCGATCGTCATCCCGGGCTCGACCAGCTCGACCGCGGCCGCCGCGGCGGCCGCCCGGGCGTCGGTCAAGAGACGAGCTCGGCGTTCACTTCGATGCTCGCCACCGCGCCCAGCGCGCGCGACACCGGGCAGTTGTCCTTCGTGCCCTTCGCGACCTCCTGGAACTCCGCGTCCTCGATCCCGGGCACCTTCGCGCGCGTGTCGAGAACGATGCGGGAGATCGTCGGCGGCCCCTCGCCGAGCTCCAGGTGCACGGTGGCCGTGGTCTCGACCGTCTCCGCCGCATGACCGGCCTGCCCCAGGTCAGCCGACAGCGCCATCGAGAAGCAGCCCGCGTGCGCTGCCGCGATCAGCTCCTCGGGGTTGGTGCCGTCGCCCTCCTGGAAGCGCGACTGGAACGAATACGGCCCCTCGTAGGCGCCGCTGGCCATCCGCATCGTCCCGTCGCCGTCCTCAAGCGACCCGTTCCAAACCGCGCTGGCTGTCCTGTCTGGCATCTCGAAACCTCCGCTCTCGCTGTCCTGCACGGCAAGGTATCCGTCGGGGCAACTGTTCGACGTTGCTCTAAACTTCTGCTTACGATCCGTAAGTATGGAGACCCACATGGAAAATCTGCTGCTGGTCCCTGTTGACGACTCGGTCGTCTTCCCGAACATGACTGTGACGCTCGCCATCGACGTCGGCGATGCCGAGCGGGTAGTGCTCGTCCCGCGCAAGGGCGACGAGTTCGCCAGCGTCGGCACGATCGCCAACGTCGTCGATCGCGTCCGCCTGCCCGGCGGGGGCCGTGCCGTGGCGCTCGAGGGCGAGCTGCGCGGCCGCATCGGCGCGGCCGGCACCGACGCCTCCGGTGCGCTGCGCGTGGACGTCGAGCCTCATCCCGACGACGAGCCCGTGGACGGGCGCACCCGAAACCTCGAGCGCGAGTATCGCGCCGTGGTCGAGGAGCTGCTCGAGCTGCGCGGCGACGACGGGCGCATCGCCGCCTTCGTTCGCTCGATCACCGAGCCGGGCGTCCTCGCCGACACCAGCGGCTATGCGCCGGACCTGACCTACGACCAGAAGGTCGAGATCCTCGAGACGCTCGACGTCACCGACCGGCTCGAGCTGGCGCTCAAGCTCCAGCGCGAGCGGCTGGCCGAGCTCCAGGTGCGCCAGCGCATCCGCGACGACGTCCAGTCGGGCGCCGAGAAGCAGCAGCGCGAGTACTTCCTGCGCAAGCAGATGGAGTCGATCCGCAAGGAGCTGGGCGACGACGACGCCTCGGTCGTGGAGGAGTACCGGACCAAGATCGAGGAGGCCGGCATGCCCGAGGCCGTCCGCGAGCAGGCCGAGCGCGAGCTGGGCCGGCTCGAGCGGATGGGCGAGCAGGGCGGCGAGGCATCGATGATCCGGTCGTACCTCGACTGGCTGATCGCCGTGCCGTGGTCAGAGCGCTCCGAGGAGCGGCTCGACCCCGTACACGCGCGTGAGGTGCTCGACGCCGACCACGCCGGCCTCGAGGACGTCAAGGACCGCATCGTCGAGTACATCGCCGTGCGCAAGCTGCGCCAGGAGCGCGGCATCGAGGAGGACAAGCGCTCCGGCGCGATCCTCACGCTGATCGGGCCGCCCGGCACGGGCAAGACCTCGATCGGCGAGTCGATCGCGCGCGCGACCGGGCGCGAGTTCGTCCGCATGTCGCTGGGCGGCGTGCGCGACGAGGCCGAGATCCGCGGCCACCGGCGTACGTACATCGGCGCGCTGCCGGGCCGGCTCGTCCGCGCCCTGCGCGACGCCGGGACGATGAACCCGGTGATCATGCTCGACGAGGTCGACAAGGTCGGCGCCGACTGGCGCGGCGACCCGAGCGCGGCCCTGCTCGAGGTGCTCGACCCGGCGCAGAACCACGCCTTCCGCGACCACTACCTGGACGTGGAGCTGGACCTGTCGCAGGTGGTGTTCATCGCCACCGCGAACGTCGCCGAGACGATTCCGGCGCCGCTGCTCGACCGGATGGAGATCATCCGGTTCGACGGCTACACGACCGAGGAGAAGGTCGCGATCGCGCGTGGCTACCTGTGGCCGCGCCAGCGCGAGCGCAACGGCCTGCGCGAGGACGAGGTCGGCGTCGCCGACTCGACCCTGCGCCAGGTGGTCACCGAGTACACGCGCGAGGCGGGCGTCCGCAACCTCGAGCGCGAGCTCGGGACGCTGCTGCGCAAGACCGCGACCAAGCTCGCCTCGGGCGCCGTGCAGGCTCCCGTCGAGATCGGCGAGGAGGAGATCCGCGACGCCCTCGGGCGCCAGCGCTTCTTCCAGGAGTCGGCCGAGCGCACGGCGGTGCCGGGCGTGGCCACGGGCCTGAGCGTGACCGGCGCCGGCGGCGACGTGCTGTTCATCGAGGCGACCGACATGAACGGCAAGGACGGGCTGGTCCTGACCGGCCAGCTGGGCGACGTCATGAAGGAGTCCGCGCGGATCGCGCTCTCCTACGTGCGCGGCCACGCCGACGAGCTCCACATCGACGAGGACCGCTTCGACGGGCGCGAGTTCCACGTGCACGTCCCGGCCGGGGCGATCCCCAAGGACGGCCCGAGCGCGGGCATCACGATGACCACCGCGCTGGCGTCCCTGCTGTCGGGGCGCCCGGTGCGCCACACCGTCGGCATGACCGGCGAGGTGACGCTCCAGGGCCGCGTGCTGCCGATCGGCGGGCTCAAGCAGAAGGTGCTGGCCGCCCACGCGGCCGGGCTCACCGACGTGATCCTGCCGGAGCGCAACCGCGGCGATCTCGACGACGTGCCGGAGGAGGTCCGCGACGCGATGACCTTCCACCCGGTCATGACGATCGACGAGGTGCTCGACCTGGCGCTCGAGCCCAAGCCCGTCGCCCTGGCTGCCTAGAGTTGTCCATGTGAGTCGCGCCGCCGTCGCCTGCCTGCTCGCCCTCGTGGCGGCGGGCTGCGGCGGCGGCGACGACGATTCGGGAGACGCCGGCGCGCCCGCGGTGGA
>JBQGCL010000274.1:0-1977 GCA_052038485.1 Thermoleophilaceae bacterium
CCGCGGCGCTCGTGCCCGAGGGCGACGAGGCCGTCTACGAGGCCGACGCGGTGGTGGTCGGCTCGGGCGCCGGCGGCGGAGTGATCGCCGCGGCGCTGGCCGGAGCCGGGCAGCACGTGATCGTGCTCGAGGCCGCCGGCCCGTTCGAGGAGGCCGACTTCAACGGCTACGAGCTGTGGGCGTACCAGAACCTCTACTGGCGCGGCGGCCCCAACCCGACGGCCGATCTGAACGTGTCGCTCTACGCCGGCGCCGCCTACGGCGGCGGCACCGCGATCAACTGGACCAACTGCCTGCGCACGAAGCCCTGGGTGCGCGAGCAGTGGGCGCGCGAGCACGGCCTCGAGGGGCTCGACGGGGCCGACTTCGACCGCCACCTCGACGCGGTCTGGGAGCGCCTGTCGGTCACCGGCGACTGCTCCGACCTGAACGGGACCCAGTCGCTGATGGAGAAGGGCGCGGAGCGGCTCGGCTGGTCGTTCAAGACGATCACGCGCAACATCGACGCGGCGCGCTACACGCCCGAGACCGCCGGCTTGATCGGCTTCGGCGACCGCACCGGCGCCAAGCAGTCGACCGCCCGCACCTTCCTGGCCGATGCGCGCGAGCGCGGCGCCCAGCTGATAGCGCGCTGCTTCGCCGAGCGCGTTCTGACCGAGGGGGGCCGCGCCGCCGGGGTCGAGGCGGTCTACGCCGACCCCGAGAGCGGGCGCAGCGCCCGCGTGACCGTGCGCGCGCCCCGCGTGGTGGTCGCCTGCGGGGCACTCGAGTCGCCCGCGCTGCTGCTGCGCAGCGGGATCGGCGGCCCCGCCGTCGGCCAGAACCTGCGCCTGCACCCCTGCACGGCGGTCGGCGGCCTCTACGAGTCCGAGACGCGCGCCTGGTGGGGAGCCCCGCAGGCGGCGCTGGTCGACGAGTTCGCCAACGTCGAGGACGGCCACGGGTTCCTGATCGAGTCGACCCAGTACGCGACCGGGACCGCCGCCGCGGCGACGCCGTTCGTGTCGGGCGAGCAGCACAAGCAGGCGATGTGCGATCTGCCCTTCGGCGCGACCTTCATCGGGCTTGTGCGCGACCACGGCTCCGGACAGGTCACAATCGACGAGGCCGGACAGGCGGTGCCCTGGTACTCGCTGACCGACCCCCAGGACGTCCGCACCACCCACCGCGCGCTCGAGGCGCAGGTGCGCCTGCACGTGGCGGCGGGCGCGCGCCAGCTCGCCGCGCTGGCGGCCGGGGTGCCGACCTGGCGGGTGGGCGACGACGTCGACCGCTACATCGAGCGCCTGAAGCGCGTGCCGCTGCGCGCCGGCGGCTTTCGGCTGTTCGCGGCGCACCAGATGGGCACCTGCCGGATGGGCGCGGACGCGCAGACGAGCGTCGCCAACCCCTACGGAGAGCTGCACGACACGCCCGGAGTGTGGATCGGCGACGCGAGCGCGTTCCCGACCTCCTCGGGCACCAACCCGATGATCACGATCATGGCGCTCGCCCATCGCACGGGCGAGGCGATCCTTCAGTCAAACCCTGCCGAGGCGGTGACCGCGTGAGCACGACCACCCCGACCCTGACCCGCGACAAGCTCTTCATCGGAGGAGAGTGGGTCGACCCGGCCGGGAGCGGCACGATCGACGTCGTCAACCCGGCCACCGAGGAGGTCATCGGCAGCATCCCCGAAGGCACGGCCGAGGACGCCGACCGCGCCGTGCGGGCGGCGCGCGCCGCGTTCGACGGCTGGTCGGCCACGTCGCCCTACGAGCGCGCCCGCTACTGCGAGGCGATCGGCGCGGTGCTGGCCGAGCGCGGCGACGAGCTGGCCGCGCTGATCACGTCCGAGCTGGGCATGCCGATCGGGCTGTCGCGCATGATCCAGGCGGGCCTGCCCTCGCTCACGTTCTCGTCGATGGCGGAGCTGGTCGAGGAGATCGAGTGGGAGGAGGAGGTCGGCAACTCGCTGATCGTGCGCGAGGGGGCCGG
>JBQGCL010000275.1:0-34395 GCA_052038485.1 Thermoleophilaceae bacterium
TGCCTCAAGGCTGAGGGCGTCGAGCACGTATTCGGGATCCCCGGCGGCGCCAACCTGCCCACCTACGACGCGCTCTACGACGCGGGTATCCGCCACGTGCAGTGCCGGCACGAGCAGGGCGCCGGCCACGCCGCGGAGGGCTATGCCAAGGCCAGCGGGCGCGTGGGCGTGGCGCTGGCCACGAGCGGCCCCGGCGCGACGAACCTGGTCACGGCCATCGCGGACGCGGTGATGGACAGCGTGCCGACCGTCTTCCTGACGGGCCAGGTGCGCACCGACCTGATCGGCACGGATGGGTTCCAGGAGGCCGACATCTCCGGCATCACGATGCCGATCGTCAAGCACTCGATCCTGATCCAGGACCCGCGCGACATCCCGCAGGCGATCCACGAGGCCTTCCACATCGCCTCCAGCGGGCGCCCGGGGCCGGTGCTGGTCGACGTGCCGCAGGACCTGTCGCGCGCCGACATCCCGTACGAGCCGGTCAGCAAGGTGCACCTGCCGGGCTACCAGCCGACCACCGAAGGCAACGCCAAGCAGATTCGCCTGGCTGCCAAGGCGCTCGCCAACTCGCGTCGTCCGGTGATCTACGGCGGCGGCGGCGTCATCAACGCCAACGCCGGCGCGGAGTTCCGCGACCTGTGCCTGTCGGACAAGCTCCCGGTCACCTGCACGCTGATGGGCCTGGGAGCGTTCCCCGCCGACCACCCGCAGTGGCTCGGGATGCTCGGCATGCACGGCACCCGCACCGCCAACTACGCGATGGACGAGGCGGATCTGATCGTCGCGATCGGCGCCCGCTTCGACGACCGGGTGACCGGCAAGCTGTCGGAGTTCGCGCCGCGGGCCAAGTTCATCCACATCGACGTCGACCCGGCCGAGATCTCGAAGAACGTGCCGGCCCACATCCCGATCGTGGGCGACGCGAAGAACATCCTGCCCAAGCTGACCGCCGAGTACCGGGCGCTCGAGGCCGACCCGGCGCGCCTGGAGGGCTGGTGGCAGCGCCTCCAGGGCTGGCGGGACAAGCACCCGCTGCGCTACGACGACAGCGAGGACTCGGAGATCAAGCCGCAGTTCATGGTCGAGGCGATGTTCAAGGCGACCGAGGGCAAGGCGATCGTCACCTCCGACGTCGGTCAGCACCAGATGTGGGCCGCGCAGTACTACGGCTTCACGCGGCCGCGCCAGTGGATCAACTCGGGCGGCCTCGGGACGATGGGCTTCGGGCTGCCGTCGGCGATGGGCGCCAAGGTGGCCTGCCCGGACGAGGACGTGGTCTGCCTCGCCGGCGACGGCTCGCTGATCATGACCGTCCAGGAGCTCGCCACCTGCGTTGACGAGCAGATCCCGGTCAAGGTGTTCCTGATGAACAACGGCTACCTGGGCATGGTGCGCCAGTGGCAGGAGCTGTTCTGGGACAAGCGCTACTCGTCGGTGAAGATGGGCGGCAGCCCGGACTGGGTCAAGCTGGCCGAGGCGTTCGGCGCCAAGGGCATGCTCGTCTCCGACAAGTCGGAGCTTGTCGACGGCTTCAAGGCGGCCCTCGCGGAGGACGGCCCCGTGCTCGTCGACGTGCGCGTCAGCCCGGAGGAGAACTGCTACCCGATGATCCCGGCCGGCCAGGCCGCCCGGGACATGGTCGGATGACCACCGGGCTGCAAACCGTCGCCCCCCGCCGTCCTCTTCGCACGCCGGCCAGTCCGACCGAGGTGGGCTGAGCGATGGGCGAGCCCGGAACCAAGGAAGTGCTGGTCCTGGAGGACCTAGAGACCGCGGGCGGCGGCCGCACGGGCCGCAAGCACGTGTTGTCGATCCTCGCCGAGAACAAGCCAGGCGTCCTGGCCCGCATCGCGGGACTGTTCGCCCGGCGCGGGTTCAACATCGACTCGCTCGCGGTCGGCCCGACCGACGACGTCTCGATCGCCCGCTTCACGCTCACCGTGGACGGCGCGGCGCACCCGATCGACCAGGTCACCAAGCAGCTCCACAAGCTGGTCCACGTGATCAAGATCCGCGACCTCGAGCCGGGCGAGACCGTCGCCCGCGAGCTCGCGCTGTTCAAGATCTCGTGCCAGGACGGCGACACGCGCGCCCAGGTCATGCAGTACGCGGACATCTTCCGCGGCAAGACCGTGGACGTGTCGAAGCGCTCGGTGACCGTGGAGGTCACGGGCACCGACGACAAGATCGCCGCGTTCGAGGAGCTGGTCCGCCCGTTCGGCCTGATCGAGATGGTGCGCACGGGCGAGATCGCCGTATCGCGCGGCCGCGGCACGACCTGAACAGCCCGGAGCCCTGGTGCATGGGATTTGACTCCTGCACCGTTGAGGCCTCCAGCACGCTCGCACTGCGCCGGCCGAACTAGGTCCGCGCTCGGCCGAAACGGCTGGACCGTCATCCTTTACGGGGTGACGGTCACCCGAACGCGCGCCGAAAACCCGTTCGAGCTGAGCGCGGAGGCACAGGCGCTGCTGGCGAAGCGGGTCGAGCAGGCGATCGAGCGCTCCCGCCGCGACCGCGCCCCGGCCCTCGCCGCGGTCACCGTCCCGATCGACGCCGAGCTCGACCTGAGCGCCGCGGTCATGCGGGCCAAGCGCGCCGACGACCGCTATTTCTGCTTCGAGCAGCCCGACCGCGACGGCTTCGTCCTCGCCGGGCTGGGCTGCTCGCAGGCGCTCGAGTCGCGCGGGACGGGCCGCTTCCGCGAGGTGGCCGTGCGGGCGCGCGACCTCGGCCGGCGCGCCTTCGTCGACGACCCCGCAGCCGATCCAGACCGGCCGGCGGCCGCGGGCCCGGTGTTCGTGGGCGGCTTCGCATTCGCCGAAGACGGCGGCGCGACGCCCGAGTGGAGCTCGCTCGCGCCCGCATCCCTGGTGCTGCCGGAGCTGTCATTGACCCGGCACCGGGGTGAGGCGAGGATGACGGTGTCAATCGTGGTTCATCCCGACCGCGCGCACCGCCTCAACCACACCCTGGAGCGCTTGGACGAGCTCGAGCAGGCCCGCATGCCCCTGATCGACCCCGACCCGGTCCACCCCACCAGGGTGGCGAGCGCCGCTCCGCCGTCCCACTACGAGCAGGCCGTGGAGCGCGCCGTCGAGCGCATCCAGCGCGGCGAGCTCGAGAAGATCGTGCTCGCCCGCGAGGTGCGCTCCCACGCGCCCGTGCCGCCCGACCCCGGCGCCGTGCTGGGCGGGCTGCGCGACGTGTTCCCGGCGTGCTTCTGCTGGTGCGTCGGCACGCCCGAGCTGGCTTTCGTCGGCGCCAGCCCGGAGCTGCTGGTTCGGCGCGACGGCTCCCGCGCCCAGACCGTCGCGCTGGCCGGCACGACCCGGCGCAGCGCGGACCCGGCCGTGGACGACCACCTCGGCGAGCAGCTGTTGCGCAGCGTCAAGGACCGGGAGGAGCAGGCGATCGTCGCACGCCGCATCGAGCGGACGCTCGAGCCGGTCAGCGTCTGGGTCACGGCCTCCGACGATCCGGTGCTCGTGAAGGTGCAGAACGTCCAACATCTGGCTACCCCAATCCGGGCACAGCTGGCCGATCCGCTGCCCGCGGTCGAGCTGGCCGGGATGCTGCTGCCCACGCCGGCGGTGGGCGGAGAGCCGCGCGACGCCGCTCTACCACTGATCCCGGCGCTCGAGGGGCTCGACCGAGGCTGGTACGCCGGGGCGGTCGGGTGGACCGACCTCGCCGAGGACGGGGAGTTCTGCGTGGCCCTGCGGTGCGCCCTGCTGCGCGGGGAAATAGCCCATCTCTATGCGGGTTGTGGGATCGTGCGGGACTCCGTCGCCGCCGACGAGCTCGCGGAAAGCGAGGTCAAGCTCGAAGCATTGCTCCCGTTGCTGTCGTAGGCGCTGACCAACTTACGGAGGGGTAGAAGCACGTATGAGCGTGGGAGGGGACGATCTGCGCGATGAGCGGGGGGTTTCGCCGGTCGTCCGTGCCCTCGTCGTCGCGCTGATCCTGATCGCCGCCGCGTTGATCGTGATCCTGCTGTTCGCGGGCGGCGGCGGGTACCGCGTGACCGCCGAGTTCACGAACGCCGGCCAGCTCGTCAAGGGCACCGAGATCCGCGTGGCCGGCGTCTCGGCCGGCACCGTCGAGGACATAGAGGTCACCGAGAGCGGCACCGCGAACGTGACCTTCACCGTCGACGACGACTACGCCCCGCTGCGCCAGGGCACCACGGCCACGGTCAAGCCGACGTCGCTGTCGGGGATCGCCAATCGCTTCGTGGACCTCCAGCTCGGCCCCGACGACGGCGAGGAGATCGAGGATGGCGGCACGATCGGCCCCGACCACACCGCCAGTGCGGTCGAGCTGGACGAGGTCTTCTCGCTGTTCGACAGGGAGACGCGCTCGTCGCTGCGCGGGTTCATCAAGGGCCAGGCCGACACGCTGCGCGGGCGCGGCGCGGAGCTGCGCGCGGGCATCCACTACCTCAACCCGGCGCTCTCGACGGGCAGCCGGCTGTTCGGGCAGCTGACCCGCGACGAGCCCCTGTTGAAGCGCTTCATCGTCGACTCGGCCACGCTCGTCAACGCGCTTGCGCAGCGGCGTGACGACCTGACCGGCGTGGTCTCGAACCTGAACGCGACCTTCGGGGCGCTCGGCAGTCAGCAGGCGGCCCTCGCCGAGTCGGTCGAGCGGCTCCCGCCGTTCCTGCGCCGCACCAACACGACGTTCGTGAACCTCCGCGCGGCGCTCGACGACGTCGACCCGCTCGTGGACGCCGCCAAGCCGGTGGCGAAGCGGCTCGGCCCGTTCCTCGACCAGGCGCGCATGTTCGCCCACGACGGCGAGCCGACCATCCGTGACCTGTCCCGCACGATCCGCACGGCCGGGACCGGCAACGACCTGATCGAGCTGATCAACAGCTTCCCGCCGCTCAGCCGCGTCGCGCTCGACGACCAGAACGTCAACGGCGCCGAGCGGCCCGGTGCGTTCCCGCAGACGACAACGGCTCTGCGCGCCGCGACGCCGACGATCGCCTTCGCCCGTCCGTACACCCCCGACTTCGTCGGCTGGCTGGACGACTTCTCGACGACGGGTGGCTACGACGCGGTGGGCGGCTACTCGCGCGCCTGGATCAACCTGTCCGAGCTGCTCTACGGCCCGGGGCCGAAGGTCGGACAGTTCCGGCGCTGCCCGGGCGCCAACGAGGCGCCCGCGGCCGACGGCAGCAACGTGCTGTCGGCCGATGAGGCGGCGGCGCTCGACTGCGACCCCAGCCAGAGGGCGACGGGCCCGTGAGGCGCGCCTCGGCGATCGCGGCGGCGGTGGCGGCGTGCGTGTTGGTCGCGCTCGGGATCGGCGCGCGCAACGACGACGATGGCGGCGCCAAGACCTACAAGATCGTGCTGGACAACGCCTTCGGCCTGACCGAGGGCGGCGACTTCAAGATCGCCGGGGTGCGCGCCGGCGAGACCGGCGACGTGCACCTCGAGGGCCAGGCGCGCCCGCTCGCCGTGGTCGACGCCAAGGTCACCGAAGCCGGCCTCGCCGACCTGCGCGCGGACGCGCGCTGCGAGGTGCGCCCGCAGTCGTTCATCGGCGAGTACTTCATCGACTGCCAGCCGGGCACGTCGCCGCGCCGGCTGCCCGACGGCGGGCGTGTGCCGGTCGCGCAGACGAGCTCCTCGGTGGGCCTCGACCTCGTCAACAACATCCTGCGCCGCCCGTATCGCGACCGCCTGCGCCTGATCGTCGGCGAGCTCGGCGCTGGGCTGGCGGGCCGCCCGGACGATCTCAACGACGTGATCCGGCGCGCCGCGCCGGGGCTGCGCGAGACCAGCGAGACGCTGCGGGTGCTCGGGCGCCAGACCGATCAGATCGAGTCGCTGATCGGCGACGCCGACCGCGTGATCGGCGCACTGGAACGGCGCAAGACCGACGTGAGCCGCTTCATTCGCGAAGCGGGCGCCACGGCCGCGACCGCGGCGACGCGGCGGGACGAGCTGGCAGCCGGCTTCCGCGAGCTACCCGGCTTCCTGGAGGAGCTCGATCCGTACATGGGGCGGCTCGGCGACCTGGCGGAGGCGCAGCAGCCGGTGCTGCGCGACCTCGGCGCCGCCTCGAGCAGCCTGAACACGACGCTCACCCGGCTCCAACCGTTCGCGCGGGCCGCCACGCCGGCCTTCGAGTCGCTGGGCGACGCCTCGGTGTCCGGCCGCCGCGCCGTGCGCGAGAGCCAGGAGGAGATCCAGGAGCTGCGCCGACTCGCCAAGGACGCGCCGGGGGTGGCCAAGCCGCTGCGCCAGTTCCTCGAGACGATCGACCAGCGCGACCGCGCCGTCGAGCCCGACTCGCGCGCGGCCGCCACCGACCCGCCGGCGCCCGACCCGACCCACATCACGCGCAGGGGCGGCTTCACCGGCATGGAGGCGATCTGGAACTACTTCTACTGGCAGGCGCTCGGCACGAACGCCCTCGACAACATCGGCCACGTGCTGCGCCTCGGCATCGACCCGGCCGGCTGCATCACCTACTTCAACCACGTCGAGGGCGACGACCTCAAGAACTGCAACCAGTTCCTCGGCCCGACCCAGCCGGGCGTGACCACGCCCGACCCGACGCTCAACTCGAGGTCCGCGACCACCACGCGCGCGTCCGCGTCGTTCAAGGCCCCGCAGCTGCCGCAGCCGGCTGACGACGCCACGACGGCCGCGCTCGTCGACTTCCTGCTCTCGCCATGAGAAGGGCCGGCCGACAGCTCGCCGCGAGCCCGGTGCTGATCGGAGCAGTGACCGTGCTGGTCGCGATCGTCGCGGTGTTCATCTCCTACAGCGCCAACCAGGGGCTGCCGTTCGTGCCCACCTACAAGCTCAACGCCGAGATCCCCAACGGCGCCAAGCTCGTGCCGGGCAACGAGGTGCGGGCGGGCGGCTTCCGGGTCGGCGTCGTCGACGACATCACGACCGTCCGGCGCACCGTCAACGGGCGCGAGCGCTCGGTGGCGCGGCTCGAGCTCAAGCTCGACAAGGACATCGAGCCGCTCTCGGTCGACACGCGCGTCGGCGTTCGGCCGCGCTCGGCGCTCGGCCAGAAGTACGTCGAGCTGATCCCGGGCCGGGCGCGCAGGACATTCGAGGCCGGCGCAACGGTCCCGCTGCGCAACGCCGTGCCGGCGGCGCCCGAGCTCGAGGACGTGCTGTCGATGTTCGGTCCGCGCACGCGGGGCGACGCCCAGGACGCCCTGCTCGGCTTCGGCGGCGGGCTCGCCGGACGTGGCAACGACCTCAACACGACGATCGCCGAGCTGCGGCCGTTCGTCGAGCGCCTGGGGCCGGTCATGCGCAACCTGTCGAGCCGCGCGACCGAGCTGCGCAACCTCGTCCCGGCGCTGGCGGCGGCCGCCGGTCAGGTGGCGCCGGTCGCCGAGGTCCAGGCGCAGCTCTTCGGCGACCTGGCCGACACGTTCGCGGCGGTCAACCGCGACCCGCGCGCGCTCCAGGAGACGATCGAGGAGACGCCGCCGACGCTGGCGGCCGCGACCGCCTCGTTCCAGGTGCAGACGCCGTTCCTGGCGCGCTTCGCCGACGTGTCGCGCCGGCTCGCGCCCGGCGCCGCCGAGCTGCGCCGCTCGCTGCCACTGATCAACGACGCGCTCAGCGCGGGCATCCCGGCCCTGAGGCGCACGCCCGACCTCGGCCGGCGCGTCGACCAGCTGCTCCAGGCGCTCGCGACGCTGTCCGAGAACCCCAACACGCTGCTGTCGCTGCGCGACCTGCGCCGCGCGCTGCAGGTCACGCGCCCCGCGATCCAGCAGGTGGCGCCCTACCAGACGGTCTGCAACTACCTCGTCTACTTCTTCAACCCGCTCGGCACGCACCTGTCCGAGACCGTCCCGGGCGGGACCGACCAGCGCATCAAGGCCAAGCTGGGCGGCTTCACGCAGGCCAACACGCTCGCCTCGACCGAGTCGCTGCGGCCCGTCGACGTGCCGACCAACCAGGACCCGCAGTCGGGCACGCTCCAGGCCCTGCACACGCAGTACGGCGGCCCGGCAATCGACTCGCGGGGCCGCGCGGACTGCCAGAGCGGGCAGACCGGCTATCCGAACCGCCTGGTGACCGACCCGCGCTGGCCGCCCGACTCGTCGGCTGGCGGCTTCATCGGCGGCGGCAGCCATGTGGTGCTCGACGCCAACACGCCCGGCCTGGCCGGCGGGACCTTCACGTCGCGCCGGCTCGGCATCGACAACCTGAAGGACGTCCCATGAGCGCGTACCGGGCGGGCGTCCTGACCCTCGTGGTGATCCTCGTGGCGGCCGTGTTCGGGTTCACCAAGGCGAACCCGTTCGCCGACCCCTACGAGCTGCACGCGGTCGTGCGCGACGCCCAGAACCTCAAGCCGGGCGCGCCGGTGCGGGTGGCCGGGGTCGAGATCGGCGAGGTCACGAAGGTCGACAGCGCGGGGGAGGGCGAGCCGGCCGCCGAAGTGACGATGGCGCTCAAGGACGACGCGCTTCCGGTGCACAAGGACGCGCGCGTCCAGATCCGGCCGCGCATCCTGCTCGAGGGCAACTTCTTCGTCGACCTGCAGCCGGGGTCGTCCGGAGCGGGCGAGATCGCCGACGGCGGCACCGTGCCGATCACCCAGACCGCAAGCTCGGTGACGCTGCCAGAGATCCTGTCGGTGCTCGACTCCGACACGCGCACCGACCTCCAGACGCTGCTGCGCGAGTACTCCACCGCGCTCGACGGCGGCGGCGCGCGGGCGCTCAACCGGACGATCCCGCTGCTCAAGCCGGCCTACCGCCTGACCGCGATCACGAACGACGCACTGCTCGGCCAGCAGCCCGCCAAGGACCTCCAGCGCGTGCTGCGCAACCAGGCGCGCGTGTTCCGGACGCTCGCCGACAACCCCGAGACGCTGAAGGACCTCGTCACCGACCTGAACACGACGGCCGGCGCGATCGCCAGTCAGAGCTCGGCGCTCGCCGAGGCGGTGCCGGCGCTGCGCGACACCCTGCGCGAGGGCTACCCGGCGCTCGGCGAGCTGAACGACGCGCTGCCCACGCTGCGCGCGTTCTCGCGCGAGGCGCTGCCCGGCGTGCGCTCGTCCGTGCCCACGCTCGACGCCGCGATCCCGTGGATCGTGCAGGCGCGCGGGCTCGTGAGCGAGGACGAGCTCAAGGGGCTCGCGGCGGACCTCAGCCAGGCCGTGCCCAGCCTCGTGAAGCTCAACAAGCGCCTGGTGCCGACGCTGCGCCAGCTCCGGGCGCTGTCGTCGTGCACCGAGTCCGTGCTGGTGCCGTTCATCGAGTCGCCGATCCCCAGCATCGAGGCCGCCAACAACGGCCAGATCGTGCGCTCGCAGATCATGCGCAGCTTCGTCGGGCTGGCCGGCGAGAGCCGCGTCACCGACGCCAACACGCCGGTCTTCCACATCCAGGGCGTGAGCCCGCTCAACCTGACCAACGGTCGCATCGAGCCGGCCGCTCCACACAACCCGAACATGCCGCCGGAGCACCGGCCGGACGTGCCCTGCGAGACCCAGCAGCCCCCCAACCTGGCGGCGCCGGGCGGCTCAGCCCTCGATCCCGCCCTGACCTCGGTGACGCCGTGAAGATGGCGGTCAAGAAGCACTGGCGCGAGGTGGCGGCCGTCGCCGGCCTGGTGGTGCTCGCGCTGGCGGTGGCGGTCTACATCCTGAATGCGCAGCACATGCGCTTCCCGCTCGTCGAGGAGTCGCCCAAGCACATCACGGTCGAGCTCGAGAACGCACAGGCGGTCGAGCCCGGCCAGGGACAGACCGTCCGGGTGGCCGGCGTCGAGGTCGGACGCATCTCCGGCGTCGAGGTGCAGAACGGGGTGGCGGCGGTGGACGTGGAGCTCGACCACGAGTACGAGAACCTGATCCGCGAGGACGCGACCGCCCTGCTGCGACCGAAGACCGCGCTCAAGGACATGTTCATCGAGGTCTCGCCCGGCACCGGCAAGGTGGTGCCGGAGGGCGGCCGGATCGCGGTCGAGAACACGCTCCCGGACATCGACCCCGACGAGATCTATGCGGCGCTCGACGCGGACACGCGCCCCTACCTGAAGCTGCTCGTGTCGGGCGCGGGGCAGGGCCTGCGCGGGCGCGGAGCCGACCTGCGCGAGGTGTTCAGGCGCTTCGAGCCGGTGCATCGCGATCTCGCCAGGGTCACGCGCGCCACCGCGCGGCGGCACGACGCGCTGAAGCGGCTCGTGCACCGCTACGGCCTCCTGATGCGGGAGATCGGCCGGCACCCGAACGACGTGCGCCGCCTGGTCAGCTCGTCGCAGGCCGTGTTCGAATCGCTTGCGGGGGAGCAGTCCAACATCTCAACCTCGGTGGCGCTGCTGCCGAACTCGCTGCGCGCCACCGAGCGGGCGCTGCGCGAGGTGCGCGGCTTCGCGCCGCTGCTGCGCACGACGCTCGAGTCGCTGCGCGAGCCGGTGCGCAAGCTGCCCGCCACCAACGCTGCGCTGCGGCCGTTCCTGCGCGACACCACGCCGGTCCTGCAGGACGAGATCCGCCCGTTCGTGCGCACGGCGCGGCCGTTCACGGACAACCTGCGCGTGGCGGCCGGCGACATCGCCAAGGCCGCGCCCGACCTCGACCGCTCGTTGGAGGAGACCAACCGCTTCTTCAACATCGGCGCCTACAACCCGGGCGGGGCCGAGAGCCTGTCCGGCCTGTCAGTTGCCGAGCAGCGCGCCCGCAACGAGGGCTACCTGTACTGGTTGGCCTGGACCGCGCAGAACGGCGTGTCGCTGTTCAACACGGCCGACGCCCAGGGCCCGTGGCGGCGAGTGACGATCTGCGGCGTCCCGGGGCCGATCCTCGAGTCGATCATCGGCGACGTCCTCAACAACGTCATCTCGACCAACCCGGACCTCGTGCAGCAGCTGATCGGTGGCGCGGGGACCGTGATCCAGCCGGGCAGCCCCATCGACGACGTGCTCAGCACCGGCTTCGGTGCGTGCAGCTTCACGACGCCATGAACAAGAACCCGCCGACACTGGGCCGGATCGCCGCGATGCTCCTGTTCGCGCTGTCCGTCTTCGGCCTGCTGCTGTTCCTGTGGGTCTCGTTCGGCGGCACGCTGCCGCTGCGGCCGGAGGGCTACCGCTTCAAGGCGAACTTCCCCGAGGCGGCGCTGCTGGCCAAGGAGGCCGACGTGCGGATCGCGGGCGTGAACGTCGGCAAGGTCAAGTCGACCGAGCTCGGGCCGGGTGGTCGCACCACGCAGGCGACCATCGAGCTCGACGACGAGTTCGCGCCGGTCAAGGTCGACACGCGCGCGATCCTGCGGCAGAAGAGCCTGCTGGGGGAGACCTACGTCGAGCTCACGCCGGGCCAGCCGGACAGCCGGAGCCTGTCCGACGGCGGGACGCTGAGCAGGGCCAACGTGGACGACACGGTCGAGCTCGACGAGGTCTTCCGCACGTTCGACCCGCGCACGCGCCGGTACTTCCAGGAGTGGCTCCGCGACGCCGGCATCGCATCGACGGGCAGCTTCGCGTCCGACCTGAACGACTCGCTCGGAAACGCCGCGCCGTTCTTCGAGGGCGGCGCCGACCTGCTGCGGCCGCTCGCCGAGCAGGAGGTGGCGGTGCGCCGCATCGTGCGCGACACCGGCCGCGTCTTCCACGCGATCTCGCGCGAGGACGGGCAGCTGCGCGGCCTGGTCGTCAACGGCCGGGCGACCTTCTCGGCGCTCGCGTCGCGCGACGACGCGCTGGCCGACACGTTCCAGATCCTGCCGACGACGCTGCGCGAGACGCGCGCGACCGTCGCCCGGCTGGAGGACTTCGCGCGCAACACCGACCCGCTCGTGCGCGACCTGCGCGAGCCCGCCGACGACCTCGCGCCGACCGTGCGCGACCTCGGCGACCTGTCGCCCGACCTGGAGAAGCTGTTCCGCAACATCGGGCCGCTGGTGGACGCCTCGGAGACCGGCGTGCCGGCCGCGGAGCGCTTCCTCGAGGGGGCGGAGCCGGTGCTCGAGTCGACCCACGCGTTCCTGCGCCAGCTCAACCCGATCCTTGCCTATCTCTCGTTCAGCCGCGGGCAGGTGAGCCAGTTCCTCTCGCTCGGGGCGTCGTCGCTGGGCGGCACGGGTGTGGGCGGCTACCAGGCGAACGGCGCGGGCGAGCACTACCTGTCCCAGATGGCGATCATCGACAGCCGTTCGCTTCAGCAGCGCACGACGCGGCCGCCGTGGGACCGCGGCAACTCGTACATCGCGCCCAACGCGTACGACCGAGCGATCCCGCTGGGGACGATCGAGAGCTTCGACTGCAATCCGAGCGGCGGCGAGCAGCGCGACCCGTCGGGCACGGGCGGCAACTCCGCGCCGCCGTGCTTCGTGGCGCCGGCGCAGCTGTTCCAGGACCAGCAGTACCCGCGCCTGCAGCCGGGCAGGGCGCCCGTGGTGGACGCGCCGAAGGGGACCGAGGGCAACTCGCCCGCGCGGCCCTAGAGCCTCGCGGCCACCGCGGCGACGATCTGCCGGTGCGCCTCGACGTTGGTGGCGCGATCGGTGGCGATCACGCGCGCGGAGGGAGCGATCGCGGCGATGTCGACGCCGGCGGGCGTGGCGATGTGCTCCTCGTAGAGGGCGGGATCGGCGTGCTCGGCGACGGGGAGGAAGTCGAAGATGGCGCCGCCGCCGTTGTCGAGGCAGACGATCTGGAGGTCGGCCTCCGCGCGTCGGGCCGCGAGCAGCCCCCCGACGTCGTGGAGCAGCGCGAGCTCGCCGGTGAGCAGCCAGACGGGCGCGCCGCCCGCGAGCGCCGCCCCGGCCGCCGACGAGACGACGCCGTCGATCCCGTTGGCGCCGCGATTGGCGAGAAAGCGCAGCCGCTTCGCAGACGCCGGAAAGTGCGCCTCGACATCCCGAACCGGCATCGACGAGCTGAGCCAGACGACCGCGCCGTCGGGCAGCTCGGGCTCGAGCCCGGCGAGGATCTTGGGCTCGAAGCCGTCGGGAGCCTCGGCGAGGGCGTCCGGGACGAGCGAGTCGGCTGCGCGCCAAGCGGCGAGCCATCCGTCGCGATCGCCCGCAACTGCGCCTTCAGCGGCGGCCGCCTCGCGCGCGGCCGCGTCGCGTGCGGCGCTCGGAGTGCGGACCGCTTCGCGCGCCGGCGCGCGCATCTCGACCGCGGCGGCGAGCGCGTCCAGGGCTGGGGCCGCGTCGGCTCGCAAGAGCAGCTCCGCCTGGCGCGTCGGCTCGTTCCAGGCGGCGTGCGGGTCCAGGACCACTTGAGGCGCTTGTGCCAGCCAGGCGCGCAGCGGCTTCGAGGTCGGCATGTCGCCCACTCGCAGGACGAGGCCGGGGGCGTGCTCGCTCGCGAAGCGCTCCACCCTCAGCAGCACGTCGTAGTGGGCCACCACGTGGGAGCGGTCGTGCGGGCCGCAGCGCACGCCCGAGGTCGGCTCGGCCAGCAGCGGCCAGCCGCTTGCGGCCGCAAGCCGTGCCGCGGGCTCGGCGATCGGCTCGGCGGTCGAGCCGCACACGATCACGCCGCGTGGCTCGGCCGCGATGCGCTCCGCCAGCCCCTGCACGTCGTCGGCGTGCGGCGCCGCGGTGTGCTGGCGCAGCTCGGTCCACGGGCGGCCGTCGGGCCGGCCGGCCCAGTCGGCCGCGTCCATCGGCTCGGGCTCCGGGGCGAGCGGCTCGCGCAGCGGAAAGTTCAGGTGGACCGGCCCGGGTCGCTCGCCGAGGGCGGACCAGTAGGCGCGGCACGCGAGAGCGCGGTAGTGGGTCGCCGTCTCACGGCCGGGCTCGTGCGTCCCGACCTCGACGAACCAGTTGACCGCGTCGCCGTACAGCTTGAGCTGGTCGATCGACTGCCCGGCGCCGACCTCGCGCAGCTCGGGCGGCCGGTCGGCGGTCAACACGATCAGGGGCACGCGCGCCTCGTGTGCCTCGATCACGGCGGGGTGGAGGTTCGCCGCGGCAGTGCCCGAGGTGCACGTGACCGCCACCGGCCGCCCGGTCGCCTTCGCCATGCCGAGCGCGAAGAAGCCGGCGCAGCGCTCGTCGAGGACGGAGACGGCCTCGACGTCCGGCCGACCGGCGAGCGTGAGCGAAAGGGGTGCGTTGCGCGAGCCGGGGGATGTGACCGCGTGCGTCATCCCGCAGCGCACGAGCTCGTCGACGAGGGCTTGAAGCGGTGCAAAGGTCCGGTTGATCGGCCGCACGCGCCGGGACGCTAACAATGCAGGTCGTGGCCCCGCCGGTCCTCTTCATTCCGGGCTTCATGCAGCCGGCGACCGCCTGGGCGGAGGTCGCGGAGCTGCTCGAGCCGCCGACGACGCTGCTCGAGCACGCCGAGCACTCCTTCGAGGGGCGGCTGCGGGAGATCGCGGCGGCCGGCGAGGGCGCGCTGCTGGTCGGCTACTCGCTCGGCGGCCGGCTCGCCCTGCGCGCGGCTCTGCGCGACCCGAATCGCCACGCCGGTCTGGTCACGGTCGGTGCCACCGCCGGCATCGAGGACCCGTCCCAGCGCTCGGCACGCGCCGAGGCGGACGAGCGCCTGGCAAGCTGGATCGAGGCGGCGCCGATCGAGGACGTGGTCGCGGTCTGGGAGCGCCAGCCGCTGTTCGCGGACCAGTCGGAGGGCCTGATCGAGCGCCAGCGCGACGGCCGCCTGACGCAGGACCCGCGTCAGCTCGCGCTGCTGCTGCGCACCGCCGGTCAGGGCGTGCTCGAACCGGTCTGGCCCGAGCTGCTCACCTTCGAGCTGCCGATCCTGGCGATCGCCGGCAGCCGCGACGAGGGCTACGTGCGCGCCGCGAAGCAGATCGCCGACACCGCGCCGAACGGGCGAGCCGCGATCGTCGAGGAGGCCGGCCACGCCGCCCACCTCCAGCAGCCGGAGGAGACTGCCTCACTCATTGCCGCTGTTCGCGACGACCTCGCCTAGCAGCGCCTCGTCGACCTCGACCCCGAGGCCCGGGCCGGTCGGCACCCGCAGCGTCCCGTGGTCCGGACCGGGCAGCGCGCGCGCCAGCGGCGAGTCGAACAGCTCGAGCGTCGCCAGTCCGCAGGCCAGCTGGAGGTCCTCCGAGCCGGCCAGCTGAAGCGCCGCGGCGATGCCCCAGGGCCCGTCGAGCGTGCTCGACAGGAACACCGCCAGCCCCCGCGACCGGGCGAAGCGCAGGGCCTCACGGGCGGGCTTGAAGCCTCCGGCGCCGGCGAGCTTGATGTTGACCACGTCGCAGGCCTCGGCCTCCGCCGCCCGGCGCACGGCGCGCGGCGACCCGACCGACTCGTCCGCCGCGATCGGCGTCGAGACCCGGCCGCGCACCTGGCGCAGCTCGTCGAGCGTGCGGCACGGCTGCTCGACGAACTCCAGGTCGTACTGCTCGATGGCCCTGATCTGCGTCACCGCCTCGTCGACCGACCAGGCCCGGTTGGCGTCCACCCGCAACGCGGGCCAGGGCCCGACCGCGTCGCGCACGGCCGCGACCCGCTCGGCGTCCGCGGGGAGCCCGACCTTGACCTTGAAGCACGCATAGCCCGCGCGCAGCCCCTCGCGGGCTCGCTCTGCCACCTCCTCGGGCGGTCCGCCGGGCAGCGTCAGGTTGACCGGCAGCGCGTCGCGCACCGATTCCGCCAGCGGGCGCCCCTCCTGACGGGCCTCGAGGTCGAGCCGCGCGATCTCCTCGGCCGCACGCGCCTGCGGCGGCCGGCGCCCTCCGCCGCCGCTGAGGGCGGCGATCGCACGCTCCAGCGGCACGCCGTCGTAGGGCTCGAACGGCGCCGCCTCGCCCCAGCCGACCGTGCCGTCGCTGCCCTCCAGCCGCAGCACGACCAGCTCGCGCTCGCTGACCACGCCGCCCGCGGTCACGAATGGCTCGCGGAACGGGATCGACAGCCTCAGCAGGCTCCGCTTCACGACAGCAGCACGCCCACCGACAGGAGCAGCGCGAAGACGGCCAGCAGCCGCCCGGTGCCCGCCAGCGCCCCGTTCAGGGCCGGCCCGTCGGTGCGGGAGGCGACTGTCTCGATCAGCGGCGGCGCCAGCGGCAGTGCGGCGAGCGTGAGCAGCAGCCACGCCGTCAGCCCGCCGAACGCCCAGGTCGCGGCGGGCGCCGCGAACGCGAGGATCACCATCGCCGTGTACAGCAGCCGGGCGCGGTCGCGCCCGAGCTTGACCGCCAGCGTGCGCTTGCCGGCGCGCCGGTCCGTGTCGATGTCGCGCACGTTGTTGACGACGAGGATCGCCGAGGCGAGCAGACCGATCGGGACGGACAGCGCGAACGCCTCCCAGCGCAGCTCCTCGGCCTGCACGTAGAAGGAGCCGACCACCGCGACGACCCCGAAGAACACGAAGACGAACAGCTCGCCCAGGCCCTCGTAGCCATACGGGCGCGGGCCGCCCGTGTAGAGCACGCCGGCCAGGATCGAGGCGACGCCCACGACGAGCAGCTCCCAGCCGGCCACCGACGCGAGATAGAGCCCCGCCACCACCGCGATCCCAAAGGCGACGTAGGTGCCGACGAGCACCCGCTTGGGCGGCATCAGGCCGCCGGCGGTGACGCGCACGGGACCGAGGCGCTCCTCGGTGTCGGCGCCGCGGCGAGCGTCCGAGTAGTCGTTGGAGAGGTTGGTGCCGATCTGGATGAAGACGCTGCCGACGAGCGCCGCGACGAACGGCAGCACGCTGAAGTCGTCCTGGGTCGCCGCCAGCGATGTGCCGACCAGCACCGGCGCCACCGCGGCGGGCAGCGTGCGCGGTCGCGCCGCGAGCAGCCACAGCCTGACTGTGCCGCGCGGGGCCGCCGCTCGGCCGACGGCGCCGCTCACGGCCGCTTCGGGAACTTCCCGAAGTCGGGCCGGCGCTTCTCCCGGTACGCGTCGCGCCCCTCCTGCGCCTCAGCGCTGGCGTAGAAGAGCAGGTTCGCGTCGTGGGCGAGCTGTTGGATGCCTGCCAGGCCGTCCTCGGCGGCATGGAAGCTCGCCTTCAGCAGGCGCAGCGCGAACGGCGACAGCTCGAGCATCTCGCGGCACCAGGCCACGGTCTCGCGCTCGAGTTGCTCGAGCGGCACGACCGCGTTCACGAGCCCCATCGCGAGTGCCTGCTCGGCGTCGTACTGGCGGCAGAGGAACCAGATCTCCTTGGCCTTCTTCGGCCCGACCTGGGCGGCGAGCAGGCCGGCGCCGAAGCCGCCGTCGAAGCTGCCAACGCGCGGACCGGTCTGGCCGAAGCGGGCGTTGTCGGCGGCGATCGTCAGGTCGCAGACGACGTGCAGCACGTGCCCGCCGCCGATCGCGGAGCCCGCCACCATCGCCACGATCGGCTTGGGCAGACGTCGCATCTGCACCTGGAGGTCGGTCACGTGGAAGCGTCCGACGGTGGCTCCGCCGGCCACGTAGCCGGTGTCGCCGCGCACCTGCTGGTCGCCACCGGAGCAGAACGCGAGCGGGCCCTCGCCGGTGAGCACGATCAGCCCGACGCTGGTGTCCTCACGCGCGCGCTCGAGCGCCTCGGAGATCTCGATCAGCGTCTCCGGGCGGAACGCGTTGCGAACCTCGGGCCGGTCGATCGTGATCTTCGCGATCCCGTCGGCCAGCTCGTAGCGGATGTCCTCGTAGTCGCCGCCGCCAGGGCGCCAGTCGGCCGCCGGCTCGATCTGGCGCTGGGCCTGCTGCTCGGTCCACGAGGTCGTCATCGCGCCACAAACCATAGTTGCGGCGGGGCCCGCGCACAGCCGTCCACCAATGGACTAGAGTCGGTGCATGACGTCGGTGTCCCCCGCCCGACGAGCCGTCCAAGTAGGGGGTCTCGCCGCGCGTCGCGCCGGGCTCACACGCCCCGCCTACAGAGCGCTGGAGGCCTGGCGGGCATGGCGCGCCAGCGACGGCGACTACACGCCCCCGGACGGTCTCCCGATGCCACCGGCGAAACTGCGGATCAGGGTCATCCACGAGAGCGACCCCGCGAGCTTCTACGAGGGCGGCAGGCTGGGCGCGGACGTGATCCGCACGCACGTCGAACACCACCGGCCGCTCGGCGACTTCGTCGGGATGCTCGACTTCGGGTGCGGCTGCGGACGTATCGCCCGCCACTGGCGCAACCTCCACGGCCCAACGGTGTCCGGCTGCGACTGCCACGCGCCCGCCGTCGAGTGGTGCCAGCAGAACCTGCGGTTCATGCACGCCGCGGTCAACGAGCTGGCCCCGCCGCTCCCGTACCGAGGCGACTGCTTCGACCTCGTCTATGCGATCTCCGTCTTCACCCACCTGTCCGAGCCGATGCAGCACGCCTGGATGGCGGAGATGCGCCGGGTGCTGTCCCCCGGCGGCCTGCTGGTGTTCAGCACCAAGGGCGACGAGCACGCGACCGAGCTCACCAAGCCGGGGCGGCCCGGTCTCGAGGCCTACAGCGCCGGCCGTCTGGTGGTGGTGGACATCGAAATGGAGGGCTCGAACCTGTGTGCCGCCTATCACCCTCATGAGTGGGTCGTGAACGAGCTGCTGGAGGGGTTCGAACTGCTCGAATTTGCACCGGGCGGGGCGAAGATGTCGGGCAATCAGGACCTCTACGTCGCTCGGACCTGATCTCCCGGTTACCCTGCCAGGGCCGTGCGCAGGGGTGTCTTCCCAATCCTGATTGCCGTGCTGCTCGCCGCGGCTCCCGCCGCGGGCGCCGCGAGGCCGGCGACGGTGGCGCTCGACTACGTGCGCGCCCACCCGGAGAGCTTCCGCCTCGACGAGGGTGACGTCGACGGCCTGCGGCTGGCCGACTCGCACCGCTCGGGCAGCGGCGCGGTGCACCTGCGGTTCGAGCAGTACTACCGCGGCGTGCCCGTGTTCGGCCCCGGCCTGCACGCCAACGTCGACCGTGACGGACGGCTGATCAACATCGGCGGCGCGGCGCAGCCCGACCCACGCGTCGACTCGATCGACCCCCGCCTGCCGGCACCCGACGGCGACCGACCCACCCTCACGATCTTCCGCGATCGCCTGGCCTGGCGAGTGATCCAGGGCAAGGACTCCCGGCACGTCTACGACGCGGTCGTCGACGCCACGACCGGCCGGACGCTCTACCGCGCCAATCTCGTCCGCGAGGCGGCGGACGACGCGCTCGTGTTCAGGAACTATCCCGGCGCGCCGCTCGGCGGCACGCAGACCACGGTCAGCATGACGTCCTGGCTCAGCGAGACCCCGCGGACGCGGCTGTTCGGCCCGAATGCCTGGGTCTACGGGGACCCCGACGACCAGATCGACGGCCTCGGGAGCGACCCGCCACCCGCCCCCGGCGACGAGGTCCCGCCCGGCGTCGCCCCGGTCCCGGCGGGCGAGTGGACCTACGCGCACACGACGCAGCCCGCCGGCGCGCCCGGCCAGCACTGTCCAGCGATCGGGTGCTCCTGGAGCAACTTCGACACCACCAAGAGCTGGGAGGAGAACCGCAATCAGGCCGGGACCCAGCTCTTCTACTACGTGAACGCCTTCCACGACCACCTGCGCGACACGCCGGGCATCGGCTTCAACGCCGCCTCGGGCAACTTCGAGGGGGCCGATCGCGTGCAGGCTCAGGTCGACGACGGGTCGACCACGGACATCAACACGTTCGACAACTTCCCCGACTGCGACCACATCAACAACGCGTACGTGCTGCCCGTGCCCGACGGCGCCCCGTTCTTCATGCAGGTCTTCCTCTGGTCGAACGCGTGCACGCCGCTTGGATCATCCCTCGCCCTCAACGACGTGAATGCCGCCGACGACGCGCTGATCGTCTACCACGAGTACACGCATGGCATGACCAACCGGCTTGTTACCGACGGCGCCGGCTTCCCGGCGATGAACGGCTGGCAGCCCGGCGCGATGGACGAGGGCACCGCCGACTGGTTCGCGCTCGACCTGCTCAACGCCCAGGGTCTCGAGCCCGACTCCGCGGCTCCGGGCGAGCTGCGCGCGGGCAAGTACGAGAACGACACGCTCCGCACGCAGCCGTACGACTGCCCGGTTGGCGCGTCCGGCGCCGCCTGCCCCGGCACCGCGAACGTGGGCTCGGGCGGCTACACGTACGGCGACTTCGCTCGCATCCTCGGCGGCCCGGAGGTCCACGCCGACGGCGAGATCTGGGTCGAGACGCTGTGGGATCTGCGCGCCCGCCTGATCGCGACGTACGGGGCGGCATCCGGCATCGCCCGCGCCCGCGCGCTGGTCACCGACGGGCTGCGCCTGGCCCCGCCCAACCCGACGTTCCTCGACATGCGCAACGCGATCCTCCAGGCCAACGTCAACCGCGGCTTCGGAGACCAGGACCGGATCTGGTCGGTCTTCGCCGCCCGCGGCATGGGCTACCGGGCGAGCACCACCTCCGCCAACGACACCGCGCCGCGCCAGGACTTCTCGCTCCCGTCGCAGACGCAGCCGCCACCGACGCCGCCAGTCGACAGCACGTCGCCGCGGATCACGAAGGTCAAGGTCTCGCGCAAGAGAGTCCGGGTGGGGCAGGGCATCACGTTCACGTTCCAGCTTTCGAAGGCGTCGACCGCGTCGATCTCGATCGACAAGGCGTCGGCCGGCCGGCGGGTCGGCAAGCGCTGTCGCCCGCCGAAGCGGTCGCTGCGAAAGCGGAAGCGCTGCACGCGCTACTCGCGCATGGGCACGCTCGTGCGCAAGAACCTGCTGTCCGGCACCCAGCGGGTGCGCTTCAGCGGGCGCTTCCGCTCACGGGCGCTCAAGCCGGGCAGCTACCGGGCTACGATCGTCGCCACCGACCCGGGCGGCAAGCGCTCGCGCGCGGCGCGCGTGACGTTCCGGGTCGTGCGCCGCTGATACGTACGCTTTCGCGCGTGCAGGACTGGCTCAGCGCCGCCGCCCGCGCCCGCCCCGACCATCCCGCCGTCGTCGCCGACGACGGCACGCTCACCTACGCGGAGCTGGACGAGCGGGCGACACGCCGGGCGAACGAGCTCGGGACGCGGAAGGCCGAGCTCGTGGCGGTCACCCATCCGCCCGGCCTGACCTTCGCGGAGCTGCTGCACGCGGTGCCCCGGGCCGGTGGCGTGTTCGAGCCCGGCCCCCCGACCGAACCGGGAATCGTCGTCCCCCGCGGGGAGTTCGCATCCGATGGCGTCCACACCGTGATCCGTACCTCGGGGACCACCGGCGCGCCCAAGACGGTCGAACTGACCTACGCCAACCACGCGGCCAGCGCGGCCGCGTCGGCCGCGGCGCTCGGGGTCGGGGCGGGCGACCGCTGGCTGTGTCCGCTGCCGCTGCACCACGTCGGCGGGCTCAACGTGCTGATCCGAAGCGCGATCAACCACACGACCGTGGTGCTGCAGCGCGAGTTCGACGCCGGGCGCGTGAAGGCGACCCTCGAGGCCGGCGAGGTCACAGTCGCGTCGCTGGTGCCGACGATGCTGGTGCGCCTGCGCGAGGCCGACCTGCGCCGCGCCCCCGGGCTGCGCGCGATCGCCCTCGGCGGCGGTCCGGTGCCGCCCGGGCTGCTCGACTGGGCCGCCGAGACGGGCATCCCGGTCGTACCGGTCTACGGGATGACCGAGACCTGCTCGCAGGTCGTCGCCGGCAGCCCCGGGCGGGTGCTGCCCGGGGTGGAGCTCGAGATCGCCCCCGACGGCGAGATCCTCGTGCGGGGCGCGATGGTCGCGCCCCGCGAGCTCGCGGACGACGGTTGGTTGCACACCGGCGACCTCGGCCGCCTCGACGAGGACGGCCGCCTGCAGGTGCTCGGCCGCCTCAAGGAGCTGATCGTGACCGGCGGCGAGAACGTGGCGCCGCTGGAGGTCGAGCAGGTGCTGCTGGCGCACCCCGCGGTGAGCGACGCAGGCGTGGCGGGCCTGCCCGATCCCGAGTGGGGCGAGGCGGTCACGGCTTTCGTGGTGCTGAACGGGCCGGCCGGTACGGGCGAGCTGCGCGACTGGTGCCGCGAGCGGCTCGAGCCGTTCAAGGTGCCGAAGGCGATCCACGCGGTCGAGCGCCTGCCGCGCTCGCCCGGCGGCAAGCTACTGCGCGACCGGCTGGCGGCCGAAGCGGCGCGCTAGCCGCCGCCGAAATACCGCTTCAGCCGACGGTGCCGGTGCCGAAAGGTCATCCGGATGAACCGCTCCAGCAGCGGCCCGGCGAAGCCGACGCGCGGCTGGAACGAGAGCCGGTCGCTCAGCCGGCAGCGCCCGTCGCCGTCGGGCTCCAGCCAGCGCTCGTGCTCCCAGGTCCGCATCGACAGCATCGTCGAGCGCTCGTGGAAGCCGCGCCCGGGCTCGAGCGCGACCAGCGACAGATCGTCGTAGTCGATCGGGATCAGGCCGAACAGCAGGATCCAGGAGCGGAAGATGCGCTCGCCCAACACGACCTCCGACGGGTCGAGCGCGCGTATCCGAGCCGGCGCGGTCATCCGCATCAACGGACGCAGCTCGTCGTTGATCCCCTCGAAGGTCGAGACGCGCTCCCAAACGGCCTCGGGCGTGGCGGCCAGGATCGACTTTTGTTCGACGACGTTCATCGATGAGTATCTTCCACCGCCCATGATCTACGACAAGGACGCCGATCTCGCCAAGCTCGACGGGAAGACCGTGGCAATCCTCGGCTACGGCTCTCAGGGGCACGCCCACGCCCTCAACCTGAAGGACTCGGGCGTCGACGTCGTCGTAGGTCTCCGAGAGGGCTCGGACTCGGTCGACAAGGCGCGCTCCGACGGGCTGCGAGTCGAATCCATCGCAGACGCCGCCAGCGAGGGCGACATCGTGATGGTGCTGCTGCCCGACGAGAAGCAGGCCGAGGTCTGGGAGGCCGAGATCAGGGACGGGATCGCTCCCGGCAACCTGCTGATGTTCGCCCACGGCTTCTCGATCCACTTCGGGCAGATCGACCCCGGACCCGAGGTCGACGTGGGAATGGCCGCGCCCAAGGGCCCGGGCCACCTGGTGCGCCGTCAGTTCGTCGAGGGCAACGGCGTGCCCGGCCTGATCGCCGTGCACCGCGACGCCAGCGGCGGCGCCCGCGACCTGGTGCTCGCCTACGCCACGGGCATCGGCTGCACCCGCGCCGGCGTGATCGAGACAAGCTTCAAGGCCGAGACCGAGACCGACCTGTACGGCGAGCAGGCCGTTCTCTGCGGCGGCGTCACCGAGCTGGTGCGGGCGGGGTACGAGACGCTCGTCGAAGCCGGTTACGACCCCCGGCTCGCGTACTTTGAGTGCCTGCACGAGCTCAAGCTGATCGTCGACCTGATGTACGAGAAGGGCATCACCGGCATGCGCTATTCGATCTCCAACACCGCCGAGTACGGGGACCTGACCCGCGGCAAGCGGGTGATCGGCGAGCCGACTCGCGAGGCGATGAAGAAGATCCTGGGCGACATCCAGTCGGGCGACTTCGCGCGCGAGTGGATCGCCGAGAACAAGGCCGGCCAGGAGAACTTCCAGCGCATGCGCGCCGAGCAGCAGGACCACCAGATCGAGCGCGAGGGCAAGCAGCTCCGCTCGATGATGGACTGGATCGACACCGAGTTCTGATGGCCAATCCGTATCTCAAGCAATACCTGATGACGGCAGGGCCGACGCCGCTGCCGCCGGCCGTCGAGCAGGCCGCGGCCGAGCCGATGCTCTACCACCGCGCACCCGCCTTCGTGGAGGTCTACGCCAGCGCCCTGCGGCGCCTCAAGCTGGTCTTCGGGACCGCCAACGAGGTGATGGTGTTCGCCTCCTCGGGCACCGGCGCGATGGAGTCGGCGGTGGCCAACCTGACCCGGCCGGGCGAACCCGCGCTGGTGGCGAGTTGCGGGAACTTCGGCGAGCGCTGGGCCAAGCTCTGCGACGCCTACGGCGCCGAGACGATCCACTGGGCGAGCGACTGGGGCCGCAAGGTCGACCCGGCGGAGCTCGATCGCAGGCTCGGCGAGCACGAGGGCGTCGCGGTGGTCTTCACGACGCTGTCCGAGACCTCGACCGGTGTCGTCAACGACATCCGCGAGCTGACCGAGGTCGTGCACCGCCACGGCGCGCTGATCGCCGTCGACGCCGTGTCCGGCGTGGGCGCTGTGCCGCTGCCGCAGGACGAGTGGGGGGTGGACGTCGTCGTGTCGGGCTCGCAGAAGGCGCTGATGTCGCCGCCCGGGCTCGGCTTCGCCAGCGCCAACGACGCCGCGCTCACGCACGCCGCCGCCGGCCCCGGCGGACGCTTCTACTTCGACTGGGAGCGCTACGTCACCGGTCAGCGCAAGGACCCGCCCGACAGCCCGTTCACGCCTGCGGTCGGCCTGATCCGCGCGCTCGACGTCGCGCTCGGGATGATCGAGCAGGAAGGGCTCGAGGCGGTCTACGAGCGCCACCGCCTGCTCGGCCGCGCCACCCGCGAGGCGGTCCGCGCGCTCGAGCTCGACCTGCTCGGCGAAGTGGACGAGAACGCCAACGTGGTCACCGCGATCGCGCTGCCCGACTCGATCGACGGAGCGGCGGTGCCGAAGCTGATGCGCGACCGGTTCGGCATCACGATCGCGGGCGGGCAGGGGCACCTGAAGGGCAAGCTCGCGCGGATCGCCCACTGCGGCTACTTCGGGGCCTTCGACATCCTCGTGACCGTGGCCGGGCTCGAGATGACGCTCCGTGAGGTCGGCCTCGAGGTCGAGCTGGGCACCGGCGTGGCCGCGGCCCAGCGGGTGTTCGTCGAGGCGGGCGTGCCGGTTTCGTCGCCGGCTTGACGTGAAGGTTCTCGTCAAGGAGAAGATCGGCGAGTCGGGCGTGCAGCTGCTGCGCGACGCCGGCCTCGAGGTCGAGCTGGGCACCGATTGGGACGACGGCGAGCTCGAGCGGCGCATCGGCGAGTTCGACGCGATCCTGATCCGCTCGGCCACGAAGCTGACCGCGGACCTGATCGAGCGAGCCGACCGCCTGAAGGCCGTCGGGCGGGCCGGGGTGGGGGTGGACAACGTCGACGTCGAGGCCGCGACCAAGCGCGGCGTCGTCGTCGCCAACGCACCTCAGTCGAACGTGATCACCGCCGCCGAGCACACGCTCGCGATGTTGCTGGCGCTGGTCCGCAAGGTCCCGCAGGCGCACGGCTCGCTCACCGGCGGCGCGTGGGATCGCTCCAGCTTCAGCGGCGTCGAGTTGTACGAGAAGACGCTCGGCGTGCTCGGCTTCGGGCGCATCGGCCAGCTCGTCGCCCAGCGCGCGCTCGGCTTTGGGATGCGCGTGATCGCGTTCGACGCGTACGTCGCCGAGGAGCGCTTCCGCGAGCTGGGCGTCGAGCGCGCCAGCAGCTCCGACCAGCTCTACGCGCAGGCCGACTTCATCACGATCCACCTGCCGGTCACGCCCGAGACCGAGAACTGGCTCGACGCCGAGGCCTTCGCCAAGATGAAGGACGGCGTCCGGATCGTGAACGTCGCGCGCGGCAAGCTGCTCGTCGAGGACGACCTGCGCGCGGCCATCGACTCGGGCAAGGTCGCCGGCGCGGCGCTCGACGTGTTCCGCCAGGAGCCGGTCACGGACAACGCTCTGTTCGGCTACCCCAACGTCGTCGTGACGCCGCACCTCGGAGCGTCGACGACCGAGGCGACCGACCGGGCCGGCTACCAGGCCGCCGAGCAGGTCGTCGCGGCGCTGACCGGCGGGGTTGTCACCAGCGCGGTCAACGTGCCCGCGATCGCGCCCGAGGACCTCGAGGCGCTCGGGCCGTTCCTCCCGCTGGCGGCCAACCTGGGCCGGATCGCCGTCGCGCTCGCCGAGGGGACGTCGGTCGACGGGCTCGAGATCGAGTACCGCGGCCGCATCGCGGAGCGCGACACGCGCCTGCTCACCGTGCAGGCGCTCAAGGGCGCGCTGGCGGGCCACACAGAGGAGGAGGTCAACGAGGTCAACGCGCCGGCGATCGCCGAGGAGCGCGGGATCGCCGTGTCGCAGACGAACAGCTCGCAGGCGCGCGACTTCACCGACCTCGTGCGCGTGACCGTCGTGAGCGGCGGCCGCCGGACGCGCGTGGTCGGCACCACGCAGGGCCAGCAGCACTACCCGCACCTGCTCGAGGCGTGGGGCTCGCGCTTCAACGTGCAGCTCGAGCACCACCTGGCGATCTTCCGCTACGAGGACCGCCCCGGCATGCTCGGGCGCGTGGGCACGATGCTCGGCGAGGCCGGCATCAACATCGTCTCCGCCGCGGTGGGCCGGCGGCCGGACTCCGGGGAGCAGCACGGCGGCGCGGTCATGCTGGTCACGGCGGACTCGCCGGTCCCGCAGGAGATCGTCGACGAGATCGTGGCCGGCGACGGCTTCGAGGCCGGGCGGACGGTCAGCCTCTAGCGGCTAAGGCAGGCCGAGCTGCGGCAGTGGCGCGGGAACCTGCACCTCCGGCACCGGAACCGGGACTACGTCCGTCACCGGGTCGAGCAAGGTCCGCACGTCGGGTACCTGCGGCAGCGCCGGGAGCTCGGGCGTCTTCGGCACGTCCGGCAGCGTCTCGTCGAGGACCGTGCCGGTCGGGCCGCCGGTATTGCCTCCGCCGCCGGTGCTCGTGTTCGTGGCGCCGCCGCCGGTCGAGGGCGACTCCAGCGATCGCGGCGAGCTCTGCTCCGGCGACCTGAGAGCGTTCTGTCTGTTGCCACCCTCGTCCGACCGCTCACGCCGGTGAGAGTGCCCGCGGGGGGCGCGGTTCTCGGGGGTCGAAACGGGCTGTGCCGCGACGGTCGTCTGCGCCGCGAGCTGCCGGCGGTCCTTGTCGCTGTCGGCGGTGCTCGTTGCGGGCGGCAGCGCCGAGGTGCCGAGGCAGAGGCCAATCAGCGCCGCCGCGCCGACGCCGCAGGCGGTCTGAGCGATTGGCGCCACGCTGGCGGCGATCCCGGACTGGAAGCCGCCCAGCCCCGACAGCAGCCGCTGAGGGGCGGCCGCGAGGACGGTCGCGAACCCGACCGAGCGGCGCGACGAGTAGTAGCTCACGAAGGCCGCGACCGCATCCGCGTCGAGCTGTGTGCCGGCCTCGCCGCGCAGGATGTCGAGCGCCTTCCGGTGGCTGCGCGGCTTGCGGTAGGCACGCGAGGACGTGATCGCGTCGAACGTGTCCGCTACGGCGATCACGCGCGCGCCGACCGGGATGTCGTCGCCGGCGAGGCCGTCCGGGTAGCCGGTGCCGTCGATGCGCTCGTGGTGATGCCGGACGATCGCGGTCAGCTCGCTGTCGCCGAGCGACAGCACCATCGCGGCGCCGTCGGCGGCGTGGCGCTTGACGACCGCGAACTCGGCGTCGGTCAGCTTGCCCGGCTTGGTCAGGATCGGCCGCGGGATGTTGATCTTGCCGATGTCGTGCACGAGGGCTGCGGCGCGGATCTTGGCCACCTGCTCGCTGGTCAGCCCGATCTCGCGCGCGATCCGCTCGGCGTGTCGGGCGACCCGGCGGCTGTGGCCGTGCGTGTAGGGGTCGCGCGCCTCGAGCAGGGCGCTCATCCGCCGGAGCAGCGCCACGCGCTCCTCGTTGGCCGCGTTCGGCTGCTCGATCTGGCGCGTTGCGGCGTCAAGTCGCCGCTCGGCGATCGCGTGCCGGATCCAGCCCCACAGCAGCAGGTCCCCGAAGACCAGGTCGCTCGACTGGTCGTGGCGGCTCCAGAGCGCGGCGAGCCCGCGCGCGATCAGGACCGACAGCACCACCGCGAAGAGGACGTGCAGGGCCACGGCGAGCGCGGTGCGCGCTGGACCGAGCTGGGCGATCAGAACGAGTGGCAGGACGGTTACTGCGCCCGTGACCGCTAGCGACAGCGGCAGGTACCGACCCGACCGCACGCCATCGGGCGCCCGGAAGGCTCCGGCATGTGCCGACATGTACACCTTCTCGGCATTCCCCGCGTGGTGCTGAAGGCACCCTAAGCGGTCGCCGTATATTCGGCCAGACAGACTTGTTCAGGCGAGCGCGCGGCGGAGGTCCTCGACGAGGTCCTCCGGAGCCTCGATCCCGCAGGAAAGTCGCACCAGATCGGGCGGTACCGCGGCGGCCGAGCCCTCCACGGACTGGTGCGTCATCGCCTGGGGAACCTCGATCAGCGACTCCACGCCGCCCAGCGATTCGGCCAGCGCGAACAGCTCGGTGGCTGCCGCGACCTCGGTGGCGCGCGGGTGGCGGAACGACACCATCCCGCCGAAGCCCGGCCAGCGCACGTCCTCGACCTCGTTCACGCCGCGCAGGAACTCGCTCACCGCCCGCCCGTTGTCGGTGTGCGCCGCCACGCGCAGGTGCAGGGTGCGCAAGCCGCGGTGGACGAGGAAGCAGTCGAACGGGCCGGGCACCGCGCCGACCGCGTTCTGGACGAAACGGACGCGCTCATGCAGCTCGGGGTCGCTCGCGACGACCGCGCCGCCGACGACGTCGGAGTGGCCGCCGAGGTACTTGGTCGCCGAGTGGACCACCGCGTCGGCGCCCAGCTCGAGCGGGCGCTGCACGGCGGGCGTCGCGAACGTGTTGTCGACCGCGACCAGGGCGTCGCCGGCGCGCTCGGCCACGGCCGCGACGTCGACCACGTTGAGCAGCGGGTTGGTCGGCGTCTCGACCCAGACGAGCCTGGTGTCGTCGCGCAGCGCCCGCTCGAGCGCGCCCAGGTCGGTCTGGTCGACCAGGTCATAGCTCAGGCCGAAGCGCTGGAGGACCTTGTCGACCAGGCGGTACGTCCCGCCGTAGAGGTCGCTCGGCAGGATCACGTGGTCGCCCGCGTTGCAGTGTGCCGTCAGCAGCGCGTGGGTCGCGGCCATCCCGCTCGCGAAGCACGAGCCGAGGCCGCCCTCGAGCTCGCCGAGCGCGCGCTCGAGCGCGGCACGCGTGGGGTTGGCCGAGCGCGCGTAGTCGAAGTCCTCCACGAACTCGCCGGGCGCGGGCTGCACGTAAGTCGAGGTCTGGTGGATCGGCGGGACGATGGAGCCGTAGCTCGGATCGGGCTCGAGCCCCGCGTGCACCGCGCGGGTGGCGAAGCGGCGGTTGGTCAACGTGCCAGGGATTCGAGCAGATCGGCGCGCGTGAGGATGCCCGCCGCCCGACCGTTCATATTGACCAGCAGCGCCTCGCGCTTGTCGGCGAGCAGTTCGACCGCCTCGCGCACTCCGTCGCCGGCCGCGACGGCGGGGAAGGGCGGCTCCATCACGTCGACGATGTCGGCTCCCAGCAACGCGGGGTCGTCCATGGCGTGGCGCAGCAGGCCGCGCTCGCTGACCGAGCCGACCACCGTGTGCGGGTCCTGGCCCGAGACGACCGGCAGCTGCGACACGCGGTGCTCGTGCAGCAGCGCGACGGCGTCGCGGACCTTGGCGTGCGTCTCGACCGTCAGCAGCGGCGGGATCTCGTCCTCGTCGTGCTTGCGGCGCAGCACGTCGCCGACGGTCAGCGCCTCGTCGCGCTCGAGGAAGCCGTACTGGCGCATCCAGGCGTCGTTGTAGATCTTCGACAGGTACGAGCGCCCGCCGTCGGGCAGGATCACCGCGACCATCGCGTCCGGGTCGTCGACCTCGCTCGCGACCTCGTATGCCGCGCAGAGCGCCAGGCCGCCCGACCCGCCCGCGAGGATGCCCTCGGTCTCGGCGAGCCTGCGCGTCCACAGGAACGAGTCCTTGTCGGAGACGGTCACGTAGCGGTCGACGATCGACGGGTCGTAGGTCGCGGGCCAGAAGTCCTCGCCGACGCCCTCGACCAGGTAGGGCTTGACGCCGTCCTCGCCGCCGGAGTAGATCGAGCCGACCGGGTCGGCGCCGACGATCACGATGTCGGGGTTCTGCTCGCGCAGGTAGCGGCCGACGCCGGTGATCGTGCCGCCGGTCCCGACGCCCACCACCAGATGGGTGATCTTGCCGCCGGACTGCCGCCACAGCTCGGGCCCGGTGCTGACGTAGTGGATCTCGGGGTTGGCGGGGTTGCTGTACTGGTTCGGCTGGAAGGCTCCCGGGATCTCGGCGGTGAGCCGATCGGCCACGCGGTAGTAGGACTCGGGCGAGTCGGGCGGGACCTCTGTGGGAGCGACCACCACCTCGGCGCCGTAGGCGCGCAGGAGGTCGATCTTCTCCTTGGACATCTTGTCGGGCATCACCGCGATCACGCGGTAGCCCTTCAAGGACGCCGCCATGGCGAGGCCCGTGCCCGTGTTGCCGCTGGTGGGCTCGATGATCGTGGCGCCCGGCTTGAGCCGGCCGTCGCGTTCAGCGGCCTCGATCAGGGCGAGTGCGACGCGGTCCTTGATCGAGCCGCCGGGGTTGAGCGCCTCGAGCTTGGCTACCAGGGCAGGTGTGAGGTCCCTGCCCAGTCGCGAGAGGCGCACCAGGGGCGTGTCGCCGATCGCGTCGAGGATCGACTCCTGCATGCGCGCAACGATAGAGCCGCGATGCAACGTTTCGTGCGGGGATTCTGGGCGACACGCGGAACAGAGCACACATGCACCTCCGCCGCCGGGCTAGCATGCCTCAAATCAGCGGTCAACGCGCTTTGGGTTACACGACATTTCCCGAGCGCAAGCGCGCGGTCAGCCCCGAGAGCCGCTACCAGGCCCGCCGGATCAGCGCCGCGTGCGAGGCTCGGGGGCTCGTCCTGCATCAGCTCGTCGGCGACGTGGAGTCGTACGCGGGCCCCGACCTCGAGCGCCCCGGGCTCAAGCACGCGCTCGAGCTGCTGGCCGCGGGGGAGGCCAGCTGCCTGGTGGTCACCGGCCTCGACCGGCTCAGCAACTCGGCCGCCAACCTCGGCACGGTGATCGACTGGCTGGGGGAGGTCGGCGCGCGGCTGGTGGTGATCGACATCGACCTCGACACGGCCACCGAGGAGGGGAGCCTTGCCGCGCGCGCCCTCGCGCGCGTGGGCGCACTCGAGCGGCGCGCCGGCATCGGACCGCAGCCGCGGCCGATTTCGCGGTCGCGTGGCGACGTCGCGGGCCGCGGGCGGCCCGCGGTGGCCGACCTGCCGCTGCTCCAGCGCCGAATCGCGACGATGCGCGCGAGCGGCATGACGCTCCAGGCGATCGCCGACACGCTCAATCGCGAGGGCGTTCCGACCTTGCGCGGCGGCACCGAGTGGCGCCCATCGAGCGTGCAGGCGGCGACCGGGTACAAGCGCCCCCACCGCCATCCGGCGCCACACCACGCAGACAGGGACTAGCCGGCCTGCGAGTATCCCGCCATGCGGGCTCTCGTGATCACCGAGCACGGGCCGCCGGACGTGCTGCGCGTACAGGAGCGGCCGGATCCGCACCCCGGCCCCGGCGAGGTCCGCGTCCGCGTTCGAGCGGCGGGGGTCAACTTCGCCGACCTGCTCGCCCGGGTCGGCCTCTACCCCGAGGCGCCCAAGCCGCCGTGCGTGGTCGGCTACGAGATTGCGGGCGACGTGGACGCGCTCGGGCCGGGGGTCGAGGGGCTCGCGTTGGGCGACCGGGTGATGGGCGGCTGCCGCTTCGGCGGCTACGCCGAGCTCGCCGTGACCGCGGCCGACTCGCTCGTGCCGCTGCCGCCGGTGTGGAGCTACGCCGAGGGCGCCGCGATGCCGGTCGCCTACTCGACCGCATACGCCGGCCTGATCCGCTACGGCGCGGTCCACGCGGGCGAGCGCGTGCTGATCCAGGCGGCCGCCGGCGGCGTCGGCATCGCGGCCACGCAGATCGCCAAGCTCGTCGGCGCCGAGGTCTACGGCACCGCCTCCGCCGCCAAGCACGAGGCGATCCGCTCGTTCGGCGTCGACCACGCGATCGACTACACCGCGGTGAACGTCGTCAAGGAGGTTCGCCGGATCGCCGGCGAGAAGCAGCCGATCGACCTCGCCTTCGACGCGATCGGCGGCCGCAGCTTCCGCAAGAGCTTCTCACTGTTGCGGCCGGGCGGGCGACTGGTCTGCTTCGGCGCATCCGAGATCCAGTCGGGGGAGCGGCGCAGCCCGCTGCGCGCGCTCCGCACACTCGCCGAGATGCCGCGCCACAACGTGCTGCGCCTGATGAGCCAGTCGAAGTCGGTGATCGGCCTCAACATGCTGGTGCTGTGGGACTCCAAGCAGTCGCTCGACGAGTTCACCGAGCCGCTGTCCGGGTGGCTCGAGCAGGGCGACATCCGGCCGGTCGTGGCGAAGACCTTCCCGCTCGCCGAAGGCCCGGCCGCTCACCGCTTCCTGCACGAGCGCCGCAACGTCGGCAAGGTGATCCTGGAGCCGTGATGTACGCTTCGCTCTCCATGTCTCGCCTGGCCGACCTGCGCCTTCTCCTTCTTCTCCCCCTTCGGGGGGAATAACGCGTGGCGGCCGCCAGCCGCAAGCCCAAGGAGAACCAGGTAGGAGCGACGAACAGGAGCAGGACGTGGACCGCAGCGAGAACGACCGAGTAAAGATCTTCGACACCACTCTCCGAGACGGGGAGCAGTCGCCGGGCATCTCGCTCAACAAGAACGAGAAGCTGGAGATCGCGCATCAGCTGGCGCGGCTCGGCGCGGACATCATCGAGGCGGGCTTCCCGATCGCGTCGCCGGGCGACTTCGAGGCGGTGCAGGCGATCGCCCGCGAGGTGCAGGGACCGGTCATCTGCGGCCTCGCCCGCACGGGCTTCCAGGACATCGACGCCGCCTGGCACGCCGTCCAGGACTCCGAGCGGCCGCGCATCCACACGTTCATCTCGACCAGCGACATCCACATCGAGCACCAGCTCCAGACGACGCGCGAGGACGTGAAGGGCCAGGCGCGGGCCGCGGTGGCGCACGCTCGCCAGTACTGCGACGACGTCGAGTTCTCCCCGATGGATGCCACCCGCGCGGATCCCGAGTTCACCGCCGAGGTGCTTCAGATCGCGATCGACGAGGGCGCGACGACCATCAACGTGCCCGACACCGTCGGCTACTCGATGCCGGAGGAGTACGCCGAGATGTGGCGCGAGCTCTACCGGATGGTCCCGGACCTCGCCAAGGTCACGACCTCGGTGCACTGCCACAACGACCTGGGCCTGGCCGTGGCCAACTCGTTCGCGGGCGTCCAGGCGGGAGCGCGCCAGGTCGAGTGCGCGGTCAACGGGATCGGCGAGCGCGCCGGCAACGCGTCGCTCGAGGAGATCGTGATGCTGCTGCACACGCGCGCGTCGAGCGTGGGCGTGTGGACGGGCGTCAACACGCGCGAGATCGCCCGCACCTCGCGCCTCGTGTCGCGGCTGACCGGCTACTCGGTGCAGCCCAACAAGGCGGTGGTCGGCCGCAACGCGTTCGCGCACGAGTCGGGCATCCACCAGGACGGGGTGCTCAAGGAGCGCACCACCTACGAGATCATGGACGCCACCACGATCGGGCTGGAGACCAACTCGCTCGTGCTGGGCAAGCACTCCGGCCGCCACGCGCTGCGCAACGCCCTCGAGGAACTGGGCTTCGCCGTCGACGGCGCGGCGCTGAACAGCGCGTTCAAGCGCTTCAAGGAGCTGGCGGACAAGAAGAAGAAGGTGACCGCGCTCGACCTGGAGGCGATCGTCTCCGACGAGATGAAGCAGGCGCCGGCGGCCTACGAGATCGAGTCGTTCGAGGTGGAGGCCTCGAACGTGCGCGCGCCGCTGGCGAAGGTGACGGTGCGGATGCCGGACGGGCGGGTCGGCTCGGGGTCGTTCACGGGCGACGGGCCGGTCGACGCGTTCTTCAGCGCGATCAACGCCGCCACCGGCCACGACGCGCGGCTGAAGGAGTTCCACGTCTCCGCGGTGACGGGCGGGCGCGACGCGCTCGGCGAGGTGACCGTGCTGCTCGAGCTCGACGGCCAGCTGTCATCGGGCGTGGGCGTTTCGACCGACATCCTCGAGGCGTCCGGCAAGGCGTACCTGCGGGCGATCTCGAACGTGCTCTCCGACGACGCTGTCGCGGAGGCCGAGCGGCTGCTCGAGCAGGAGGCACGGTCGGCGCCGGCGCCGTGAGCGCCTTCACCTGGCGCGACGGCGAACGCCTCATCCGCTTCGGCGCCGCCGAGCCCCCCTCCGACGCCTTCCAGCTCCTCACGACGGAGCGGGCCGCGCTCCCGGCGTTTACGGAGGCCGCCAGGGAGGTGGTGTTCGTACCGCCGGGGCGCGTCGACGAGATCTCGGCTTCGCTGCTCGCCGAGCACTCCTTCGCTTCGGACGTGCTCCTGGTTGCCGTCGGGGGAGGGCGGGTGATCGACACCGCCAAGGCTCTGGCGGGCGCGGTCGGGGGGCGCTGCGCGGCGGTGCCGACGACGCTGTCGGGCGCCGAGATGACGGGCTTCCACCGTACGCCCGCCGGGGTCGAGGGGGCCCGGCTGGTGCGGCCGGCGCTGGTGCTGGCCGACCCTGCCCTGATGACGAGCGCGCCGGCGGAGATCCTGTATGCGAGCGCGATGAACGCCCTGGCGCACGCGATGGAGGCGCTCTACACGCCGCTCGCCAACCCGGTCACGAGCATGGCGGCACTGCGCGCCGCGACGCTGCTGGCCGGCGACGACCGCGAGGACCTGGCGCT
>JBQGCL010000276.1:0-16958 GCA_052038485.1 Thermoleophilaceae bacterium
ACCCGATCGCGCGTGGGCGGATCGGAGGCGGCTACGCGTACCCGACCGAGCAGTCGGTCGAGGTCGGGCGGGTTTCCGCCGGGCAGCGTGTCTCGGTATGCGTCCTCAACGACGGGAGCGAGCGAGTGGACGTCTACGGCAACGCGGGTGTGGCCGCACTCACGAGCCAGGCGCTGATGAACGGCCGCCGGCCGCTCGACACCGACCTCACGCTGGTGTTCCTGCGCGACGGGCGCCGCTCGATGCTGGCGCAGCTGTCCGACACCTTCGAGCGCGCGAGCGTGTTCCGCCCGGGCTGGGTGGGCGCGTGGACCTTCTGGGTGCTCACCGCGGCGGTTCTGCTCGGGGTGCCGCTGCTGCTTGCTCGAGCCCTGGCCGAGAGCGAAGACGCTCCGCAAGGGCGGCCCTGAGCCCCGCCTCCACCTGGCGGGCGGCCGCCTCCCAGGTCGCGTCCGCGACATAGGCGAGCCCCGCCTGGGAGCGGCGCCGCCAGCGCTGTTCGTCGTCGAGCAGCGTCTCGATCGCGTCGGCGATCGAGAGCGGATCCGGCTGTGCCAGCTCGACCGGGCCGTCGCGGCCGAACATCGCCTCCGAGCTGCGCCCGGCCAGGTCCACGCAGGGCAGCCCGCAGGCCATCATCTCCTGCGGGATGAGCGAGTAGTTGGTCAGCGACAGGCACAGGCCGACCGTCGCCTCGGAATAGCGCAGCGCCAGCGCCTCGGGGCTCACGACGCCGAGCAGCTCGTAGGCGAAGCTCGTGTCGAGCGGCTCGTCGCTGCCGAACAGGCCGATGTGCAGCTCGGGCCGGCGCCGCGCGAGCTCCTCGAGCGCGAGCAGCCCGATCGGGACGGCGCGGCGCGGGGTGTAGTCGCGGGCGTAGAAGAGCACGCTGTCGCGGCGCCGCTCGACGGGCAGCGGCCGGTAGGTGTCGTGGTCCACGCCGAAGCGGAACCAGGTGCCGTCACGTCCGTAGCGGTCCCTGAGCAGGTCGCGCAGCCACTCGCTGCCCGAGATCGGATAGAGGTCGAGCGAGTAGGTGGCCTCGGCCCAGAGCGACGGCGCCGAGGTCGGGAAGAACTCCGGCTCGTGGTCGTGGACGAGGTAGGCGCGCGCCCGGCAGTCCGGCAGCAACACCGTCGGGTAGACCGTCTCCCACCCGGTGGCGACCGCCACGTCGGCGCCGAACCAGTCGTCGAAGCCGCGGAACACGGGCGCGGCGACCGGCGCGAAGTGCTCGACGATCTGCCGCCGCATCACGCTTCCGGTGGGGTGCGCGTTGCGCGATTCCGGATCGTAGACCCAGATCGAGCAGGTGTGTCCCATGCGCTCGAGCCAGTGCACCATCTGGAAGATCGAGTTGTGGCCGCCGCTGCCGCGCGCGAACGTCGGGATCACCACCGCGACGTGCAGGCGCTCGCGCTCCGCCTGTCCGGGAACCGGCTCGAGCAGCGGCGCCGCTCCCTCCCGGCTGAGCCGGGCCACCTCAGCCCACGTCTGCGCCGCGAGCGCCGGCCGCACGGTCGGCCCGTGCGTGTGGATGTCGTCCCCGCTCGCGCCGCGCCCCTCCAGCGAGATCGCGCGCTGAACGCCGCCGGGCAGCCGGTCGGCGCGCGACCCGAGCGCCGCGAACACATGCCGGCCGGCGTGGTGGACCGCGGAGCGCGCGGTCCAGCCGGCGCGCCGCCCACGCGACCAGCCGCGCTCCTCCATCCAGTCGCGGTCGGCCTTCAGCTGTCTGCGCGTGTTGCCGAGCAGCCCGCGCGCCGAGATCGGCTCCACGTGGTCGATCGTCTCGCGCAGGCCGCGGTACTCGTCGAAGTAGCGGCGCATGAACTCGACGGGACCGTAGTCGTGGGCGTGCTCGACGGCCGCGGCGGGCTGGTAGACCTTGCTCCAGCCGGCGGCCAGCATCGCGCGGGCGAACGCCTGGTCCTCGGCGTACGGCACGTCCGCGAAACGGATCTCCTCCCAGCAGCGGCGCAGGTAGCAGGCGTTGACGTTCGAGAGGAACACGGGCCCGCCCTCGCCCTGCACGACGGGGCCGCCGCCGGACGAGAAGCCGCGGAAGAACTCGGTCAGCTCGCGCGCGATCATCGGGCTCGTGTCCGGGCGCGGCAGGTGCGGGCCATAGGCGGCGCCGATCCGATCGCCCAGCTCGAAGGCCTCCCGGTACGCGTCCAGCCAGCCCGCGACCGGCACCGCGTCCTGGGTCAGGAAGCAGATCAGGTCGCCCGACGTCCGTTCCGCGCCGAGGTTGCGGGTACGGCCGTGGCCGAAGTCGCCCGGGGAGATCTCCAGCAGATCGACCCCCGCCGCGCGCGCGATCTGGACCGAGCGGTCGCGCGAGCCCGAGTCGATCACGAGGGTCTCGTCTGGCGCCTCGCGCCGCAGCGCGTCGAGCAGCTGCTCCAGACGGTCCTCGCCGTCCCGCACCGGGATGACGACCGAGACCGTGGCCATCGCTAGACCCGCTCGAGCACGTACAGGTCCCCGTCCTGGGCCGGGCGGAAGCCGACCACGTGCCAGTCGGCGCCGACCCGTGCGAGCAGGCGCTCCGGCTCGCTCGCGGCGAGCACGAAGCGGCCCCCGGGCCGGACGAGCCGGTGGACCTCGCCGAGCCAGTCCAGCGTCTCGGACCCGCCGAGTGCCAGCGCGTGGTCGAAGGAAGCGTCGAGAGCCCCGAGCGGGGGCCGTTCGGTCAGCTCGACCGACTGCCACGCGACATCGGGGTGGGCGGCGCGCAGTCGGTCGGTCAGACCGTTGCCGGCGGCGCCGAGCGCGAGCACGACCTGGCCGCGGCTCAGCGCGCCCTCGAGCACATCGGACACGACATCGCTCGCCGGCACCCGCCGCTCCGCGAGCACGCGCGCCGCGGTGGCGCGGTCCTCGGCGACCTCCCGGCGTGCCTTGCGCAGGGCCATCGCCACGTTGGGCGCCTCGGCGCGCGCATCGCGCACCCAGCGGACGACGGCGCGCGCCGCGCGCACCGCGGCGCGCAGCTCGGCGGCGCCGCGGCGTGCCATGACCGCGTTCAGGTCCACGTGCCAGCGGTCGAGCCAGTAGCTCTTGTCCTGCGCGGCCGCGAGTGCCTCGTTGGCCCGGGCGAGCTGTTCCACGCGCTGGCGGTCGAGTTCCTCGAGCCGACGCTCGGGCCCGTCGCTCATCAGAGGTCCTCGGCAATCCGGGGCGCCTCGCGCATGAACACCCAGAGCCCGAGCGCCGCCAGGATGACGATGATCGCGAGCGGGATCAGCAGGTAGACGTCGCCGCCGATCGCCTCACCGGCGGTGGGGGCGTTCGGATCGATCAGCGCGTAGCGGATCTGGGTCAGGATCGCGGCGATCGGGTTCGCAACCGCCTCCTGTCGGACGCTCTCCGGCATCGCCGAGACGACGTAGATGACCGGCGACGCGTAGAAGAGGATCTGGAGGATCACCTCCCAGATCGGCTGGACGTCGCGGTAGCGGACGAACAGCGCGGATACCAGCATCGCGACGCTGGTGGCGAGCAGTATCAGCAGCGCCACCAACGGGATCAGCTCGAACCAGCTCCAGCGCGGCTCGATGCCGTTCGCGAACACGAACACGAACACGACAAGCAGGTTCAGCCCCAGGTAGAAGCTCGCGTGGAGCGCGACCGAGAGCGGGATCGCAATGCGCGGGAAGCGCACCTTGCGCAGCAGGCTCTCGCGGTCGACCAGCGACGTCACGCCGCGCGTCGTCGTCTCCCCGAAGAACGAGAACAGCATCAGCGAGGTGAGCAGGTAGACCGGGTAGTGCGGCACGCCGTCGCCGAAGCGCACGACCTTCGTGAAGACGAGGTAGAGGACGCCGAACAGCAGCAGCGGTCGCACGAGCGTCCAGACGTAGCCGAGCATCGAGCCGAAGAAGCGGACCTTGAAGTCCGTCCTGGCGAGCGTCACCGTGAGGTTCCCGACCCGGCGCAGGTCGCCCCCGAAGGCGGACGGGCCGCGGAAGGTGGCCGGTGCGCTCATTCGCGCACCACCTCGAACTCGGTCGGCAGGTCGACGACCCCGGCGGTGTAGATCTGCCCGTCGCTGATGAACGGGATCAGGTCCTCCTTCGCGTCGAGCACCCGCTCGTCCGGATCGAACATCGCGATCCGCGGCGTGATCGTGTAGCGGTTGGGCGCGAGCAGGTTCTCGAACGAGAACAGGATCGTCACGTGCTCTCCCGCCTCGAAGACGCCGGTGTAGCCGTGCGTGATCGTCGTGGCAACGAACACCGTGTGGCGCACCTCGTTGCGGAAGAACAGGAAGAAGTGCGGGTGCTCCGCGTGCTCGAGGAACTCGACCTCCATGTGCACGCGGCAGCGCTCGCCGGGCGCGAACGACGCCAGCCGCTCGCCCGACGGCCCCTCGCACCAGAGCGCCTTGATGCGGGCGCCGCCGGCGGTTCGGGCGTCCCACTCGGCGTCGGTGCCGCCGGTATAGCCGAAGTTCACCTCGTTGTAGCGGCGGGCGACCTCCTCGGGCGGGCCGAGCTCGAGCACCTTTCCCTCCTCGAGCAGCAGGGCCCGGTCGCAGAAGCGCTCGACGGCGGACATGTCGTGGGTCACGAGCATGATCGTCCGGCCCTCGGCGCGCAGCCGCTCGAACTGGTCGAAGCACTTGCGCTGGAAGGCCGCGTCGCCGACCGCGAGCACCTCATCGACGAGCAGGATGTCCGCGTCCGCCTGCACGGCGACCGAGAACCCGAGCCGCACGCCCATCCCGGACGAGTAGTTCTTGAGCTTGAGGTCGATGAAGTCCTCGAGCTCGGCGAAGGCGATGATCTCGTCGAAGCGGCGGCGCGCCTCCTTGCGCGTGAGGCCGAGCATGATCGCGTTGATCAGGACGTTGTCGCGCGCGGTGAGGTCGGGGTTGAAGCCCACGCCGAGCTCGATGAAGGGCGAGACGCGGCCGTTCATCTCGATCACACCGCTGTCCGTGCCGTAGATGCCGGCCAGGCACTTGAGCAGCGTGCTCTTGCCGGAGCCGTTGCGTCCGACTACGCCGAAGAACTCGCCGCTCTGCACGGTGAAGTCGACCTCGTCGAGCGCCTGGAGGACGTCGTAGGAGCGGGAGGTGAACGGATGGAGCGCCCGTTCCTTCAGCGTCGAGTAGCGCTGGTGGGGCAGCCGGAAGGCCTTGCTGACGTCGTTCACCACGACGCTGGCGGGAGCCTCGGCGAGCTTCTGGGCACGCTCCGTCGGCTTCTCTGTCGCGGGGGCGCTCAGGGCGCTGAAACTAGCAATTCACCCATATGCGACGGCGATCCACAGTAGCCTTCCGCCGACATGTCCCAGCCACCCGAAGCGCCTACCCAAGAGCTCAACTTCAGCCTGGAGAACTGGTACCACACCATCGATCTGGGTGACGGTTTGGTCTCAAAGGGGTACTGGGACCACCGCACGATCGTGGACTGCTACGGGATCCCGGAATCGCTTGCCGGGAAGACCGCGCTCGACGTCGGCACCGCGGACGGATTCTGGGCGTTCGAGCTCGAGCGCCGCGGCGCCGACCGGGTGGTGGCGATCGACGTCGAGACCCACGCGGACTTCGACTGGCTGCCCGGACGCATGCCGCCGACCGCGCCTCAGCACCGCATGGATGCCAACTTCGAGGTCGCCCACGCGCGCTTCAACTCATCCGTGGAGCACCGCACCTGCAACGTCTACGACCTCTCACCGGAGACCGTCGGCGAGTTCGACATCGTGTTCTGCGGGTCGCTGCTCCTGCACCTGATGAACCCGCTCAAGGCGCTGGTCAACATCCGCTCGGTGACCAAGGAGATGGCGATCGTCGAGTCGCTCGCCGAACCAGGTTTGGACGCCATCCCGGACGTCCCGCTGCTGCGCTTCGGGCACTCCGACTCCGAGACGGTGCCCGGGGAGGGCGGGATCTACTGGCGCTTCGGCAGGCGCGCGCTGGAGGAGATGTTCACCTACGCCGGGTTCGCCCGCACCGAGGTGATGCCGCCCTTCCGGATGCCGCCGAACGACATGGAGGCGATCGCGATCCACGGCTATCCAACGGTGCCCGCCCCGCCGTCCGCGGACGGGGAGGCGCGCCGGGGCGGGCTGCTCGGATCGTTCTTGCGGTCGCGCCGGCGGAGGCGGCAGGCCTGACGGGTGCCTGGCGACGAGGATTACCGCGCGCGGCTCACCGAGGAGGTCGACCGGTTCTCAGACGTCGAGGTCGTCCATGACCTGCCGCCGATCCACGGCTACTGGGCCATCAAGTTCTGCCTCCCGCTGTTCGAGGAGCTCGGCTACTCGAGCCTCGACGGCTTCTTCGACGACCACGTAGCCGACGTCTGCGAGCGCCGCGCGCCCGAGCCGGCGCGGCTCGTCAGCCTCGGCGCGGGCAACGGGGACATCGAGCTCGACATCGCCCGCCGCCTCCGCGAGCGCGGCATCCACAACCTCGAGCTCGTGCTGCTGGAGCTCAACGAGACGATGCTCGCGCGGGCGCACGCCGAGGCGGCGGAGCGCGGCATCGGCGACCGCGTGAGCGGGGTGGCGGCCGACCTGAACACGTGGGAGGCGGACGGCGAGGCGGACGTGTACTTCGCGAGCCACTCGCTGCACCACGTCGTCGAGCTCGAGCATCTGTTCGACGAGGTCAAGCGGTCGCTGCGCCCCAACGGGGTCCTGCTCGTCAACGACATGATCGGCCGTAACGGACACCAGCGGTGGCCCGAGGCGGCCGACTTCGTCAACCGGATCTGGAGCCGGCTCCCGGAGCGCTACCGCTACAACGCGATCCACAAGCGCGTCGACCCGGTCTACCCCGACGTGGACAACTCCACCGAGGGCTTCGAGGGAATCCGCGCGGAGGACATCCTGTCGCTGCTGCTCGAGCGCTTCCACCCCGACGCCTTCGTCACTTTCATGAACGTGATAGACCCGTTCGTCGACCGGATTCACGGGCGCAACATCGATCCGGAGAGCGCCGACGACCGCCACTTCATCGACCTCGTCGCCCAGCTCGACGACGCGGCCCTCGACCTCGGGCTGGTCACGCCGACGCACCTGGTCGGGTCGTTCCGCACCCAGCCCTGCGAGGCGCGCTACCCGCGCGGCCGCTCTCCTCAGCTGGTGCTGCGCGACGAGCCCCCGTCAACGGAGGAGCTGGCCAGCCAGCGCATCGGCCAGCTCGAGGCGGAGCTGGCGGACGCGCGCGCGAGTTACGAGGCGCTGCGCTCGCGCAAGGCCGTTCGCGCCGGGCTGTGCATCGCCGACTTCGTACGCCACCCGCTACGCAGCAGGAGCTGGTGATGCCGCCCCGCCGCGCCGGCGCGCCGCGCCTGATCGACTGGACCGGCGAGCGCTGCGTCCCGTGGGCGCCGAACGTGCAGGTCATCTACGAGCACTACCACCGCTACCTGTGGGCGCAGGCGCTCGTGTCCGGGCGCAAGGTGCTCGACCTCGGCAGCGGCGAGGGCTTTGGGTCGGCCCTGCTGCGAGACGTCGCCCGCGAGGTCGTCGGGATCGACGTCGACCCGCTCACCGTCGAGCACAGCCGGCTCAACTACGCGGGGCCCGGGCTCGAGTTCCGGGTCGCATCGGCGACCGACTTGAGCGACTTTCCGGACGACTCCTTCGAGGCCATCGTCGCCTTCGAGGTGATCGAGCACATCCGCGAACAGGAGACGGTGCTCTCCGAGCTTGCCCGCGTGCTGGCGCCCGGCGGCCTCGTGATCATGTCGACACCCGAGCGCCGCGAGTACTCCGAGGCGACCGGCCACGAGAACCCGTTCCACGAGCGCGAGCTGACCCAGCACGAGTTCCGTGAGCTGCTGGGCCGTCACTTCGGCTCCCTCGAGATGTTCTCCCAGCGCACGGCCACGGGCTCGCGCATCGAGGCGCTCGGCCCCGAGGTCCCCAAGGGGGAGCACCTCGGGGTGCAGATCGAGCGCGCCGGAGAGGACTGGCGGCCGGCCGGACCGCCGGCCCCGCTCTACGTGATCGCCGTCGCCTCGGATGCACCGCTGCCGGAGCTGCCGTGCGGGTCCACACTGTCGGACTTCGAGCTGAGCCTGCTGCGCGAGGCCCAGCAGGCTCACGCCGAGACGCGCATGGAGCTCGCCGTGGCCCGGGCCGACTCGAAGCGCCACGAGGCCGAGGCGGCCCGCCTCGGCGGCGAGATCACCACGCTGTCGAAGGAGCTCGACGAGCAGCGCCGCGCGCTCGCGGCGCTGCCCAACCCCGATGAGTCGGTGATGTGGCGGCTGCTTCTGGCCGCGCGCCGCCGCTTCTATGGCGCGATCGGCGGCCGCGACTCGTGGCTCGGCAAGGCGACCGGGGTGGCCCTGCGGAGGGTCGGTCGCCGGCTCGACGCTCGCTCGCGCCGCCGGGCCGGGTTCGGTCCGATCACGCTGCCGATGTCGAGCGAGCCCGAGGTCTCGATCGTGATACCCGTCTACAGCGAGGCCGGGCTCACCGAGCGCTGCCTGCGGGCGCTCCTCCACTCGAGCGGGGACGTGCCGTACGAGGTCGTCGTGGTCGACGACGACGCGGACGCCGACACCAAGGCGCTGCTCGGCCTCGTAAAGGGGGTGCGGGTGGTCTCGAACCCCAAGAACCTCGGCTTCCTGCACAGCGCGAACCGCGGCGCGGCGGCGGCGCACGGGCGCCACATCGTCCTGCTCAACAACGACACCGAGCCGCAGCCGGGCTGGCTGAGCGCGCTCGTCGGTCGCGCACAGTCGGCCGACGACATCGGGATCGTGTGCGCCAAGCTCGTCTATCCGGACGACAGGCTTCAAGAGGCGGGCGGCATCGTCTGGCAGGAAGGGGTCGCCTGGAACTTCGGCAACGGCCAAAACCCCTGGAACCCGGAGTACAACTACGTGCGCGAGGTCGACTACGGCTCGGCGGCCGCGCTGCTCGTGCGGGCCGAGGTCTGGCGCGCGCTCGGCGGCTTCGACGAGCGCTACGCGCCCGGCTACTACGAGGACGCCGACCTCTGCTTCGCCGCTCGCGAGCTCGGCTGGCGGGTGATGTACGAGCCGAAGGCGCTCGTGATGCACCACGAGGGTGGCTCGATGGGCACCGACGAGAAGGTCGGGGGCAAGCGCCACCAGGCGATCAACCAGCCCAAGTTCGCCGCCAAGTGGCGCGCGGCGCTCGCGGATCAGGTCGCGGGCCCGGCGTGGGAGCGGGCGCACCGGGCCAGCGACCGCTCGCGCGGGCCGTCGGTGCTGGTCGTCGACCACCGCGTGCCCGCCCCTGACCGCGACGCCGGGTCGCAGCGGATGTGGCGGATGCTCCAGTCCTTCAAGGAGCTGGGCTGCCGCGTCACTTTGCTGCCCGACGACGGCCAGGCCATCGAGCCCTACACGTCGAAGCTCCAGGGAATGGGGATCGAGGTGCTCGCCGGGCCGATCGTGGTGCCCGAGCGGATCGCCGGGCTCGGGTCGCGCCTGAAGCTGGCGGTGCTGAGCCGCCCCTACGTTGCGCCGCGCTACACGCACCTCGTGCGCGAGTTCGCCCCCGAAGCGCTGATCGCCTACGACACCGTGGACCTCCACTTCCTCAGGGAGGAGCGCCGCACCGAGCACGACAAGAGCGCCAACCCTCGGGTCGCCAACGTCTACCGCGAGCTCGAGCTGGCCCTCGCGCGGGCCGCCGACGTGACCATCGCGATCAGCGACTACGAGCGCGAGCAGCTGCTGGCGCTCGCCCCGGAGCTGAGCGTGGAGGTCGTGCCGATGGCCAACGAGATCGCCGAGCACGTCCCGGGTCCGGGCGACCGGTCCGGTCTTCTGTTCGTCGGCGGCTTCGAGCACCTGCCCAACATCGACGCGGCGGTCTACCTGGCCGGCGAGGTCATGCCGCGCGTGTGGCGCTCCCTGCCGGACGTCACTCTCACGATTGTCGGCAGCCACGGGCCGCCCGAGGTGACCTCGCTCGAGGGCCGCAACGTCCGCGTCGCGGGCTGGGTCGAGGACCTGGGGCCGTTGCTGCGCGAGAGCCTCGTGATGGTCGCGCCGCTCCGCTACGGAGCGGGCATGAAGGGGAAGGTCACACAGAGCCTCGGCGCAGGGCTACCCGTGGTGACCACGACGATCGGGGCGGAGGGGCTCGACGTGATCGACGGCGACGAGATGCTGATCGCGGACAACCCCGACGCGTTCGCGGAGCGGATCGTCGCCCTGCATCGCGATCCGGAGCAGTGGAGGCGCTTGTCGGAAAAGGGCCTCGCGCTCGCCGAGCGGGTCTGCTCGCCGCGGGTTCAGAAGGACGCGCTGCGCCGGCTGCTCGGCCGCGTCCCCCACGAGCCGGCCGCCCCTCAGGACAGCTCGGCCACGAAGGTCAGCTGGAGCCCGGCGCCCAGGTAGCCGTAGAGGAGGCTCCAGTAGGCGAGCACGTACGCGTCCGCGAAGCCGGCCGTACGGCAGCGGTCGAGGATGTCCCAGCCGTGGTCGTAGAAGACCAGCGAGCCGCCCGGGTCGACCGGGTTGCCGTGGTACTCCGGCGGGAGCAGCTGCACGAGCTCGCCGTCGCGCAGGGTCGCCCGCTGGCGCGTCCCCGGCGTCTCGTGGAACGGGATCGAGAAGAACAGCCGGCCACCGGGGCCGAGCACGCGCGCGCACTCGGCGAGCGACAGGTCGATGTCGGGCACGTGCTCGAAGACGTCGTTGGAGACGATCGCGCCCAGCGACGAGTCGGCGAAGCTCAGCGCTAGCGCGTCCTCGTGCCGTACCCCCTCGACCTCGCTGCCGCCGGGGACGTCGTGCCCGAGGTACTCGCTGCCGACGATCGTCCCCGGAAGGTTGGCGGTCGCCCAGGCGTAGAACGGCGTCACCTGCTCGTAGAGATACGTGGTCGAGCTGCCGGTCACGCGGCTGCGCAGCAGCTGCGCCATGAAGCGCTGGCGGTTGTTGAGCCCGCAGCTCGGACAGACCAGGCGCTCACGGAAGTTGATCGTGCGTCCGTCCGAGTAGAGCCAGTCGCCGTGGAACGCGACGGCCCGGCCGCACGCCTGGCAGACACCCGGGAGCGTCCAGGACTCCTTGCCGACCAGCTGCTCGCAGATCAGCCCCTCGAGCGCCGCCCGGTCGGCGCTTTGCATGCGCGCCTCGGCGAGCTGCTCAGCCGAGCGCAACTCGTGCAGGGCCAGATCGGCGGCCGTCACGGCGCGCCAGACTAGTCTGCTTCGCAGCCGCTTGCGGTGGCAGAATGGGCGCGCATGCGGCCCGACGCCCTCGCCTCGACAGCAAGTCCTGGGCTCGCCGACGACATCTCGTGGCGGTCGGTCCGCTCCGCAACGGAGCAGGCGCTTGCCGGCTGCCCGATCCTGTTCGAGCTGGTCGACCTCGAGAACCGCGCCGGGCTGGACGTCGGCAACGACTTCCGGGTCTACCGGCTCCCCACCTCCTGACGGGTGCCGCGCGCGCCGGTCATCCGCTTCCTGACGCCCGAGCTGCCGTCCAGCGACGCGATCGAGGCCTACTTCGCGCGTTCGCGCGAACTGCGCTGGTTCTCGAACGGCGGGCCGTGCTTGGAGCTGTTCGTGGAGCGGTGCGCCGCCGCGCTCGGGCGCGGCCTGGCGGTCGTCCCCACCGCGAACGGCACGCTGGCGCTGATGCTCGCCCTGCGCGCTCTGGCGGACTCGCCGCGCCCGGGCCGCGCGGAGGTGGTGCTGCCGTCGTTCACGTTCGCGGCGCTGCCCGCCGCGGTCATCTGGAGCGGCTTCACACCCGTGTTCGTGGACGTGGAACCGGGCTCCTGGCACCTATCGGCGGGCGCGCTCCGCAACAGCCTCGAGGAGCGCGGCGACCGGGTCGCGGCGGTGGTTGCGACATCGACCTTCGGCACGGGCCCGCCACTCGACTTGACGCAGGACTGGTCGCAACTCGCCCGCGAGGCCGGGGTTCCGCTGCTGGTCGACTCGGCCGCGGGGTTTGGCGCACGCGACGAACGCGGCGACCTGCTCGGCGGCCAGGGCGACGCAGAGGTCTTCTCGTTCCACGCCACCAAGCCGTTTGCGATCGGCGAGGGCGGTGCGGTCGCCACGCGAGTCGCCGATCTGCCGGACGCGCTCCGCCGGCTTGCCAACTTCGGCTTCGGCGCGGAGCGGACCGTGGACGACGCCGTGGGCCTCAACGCGAAGATGGACGAGTGGCACGCTGCGGCCGGGCTGGCCGCACTCGACCGGCTGGAGGAAGTACTCGGCGCGCGCCGGGAGCGGGCCGAGCGCCTGCGCGCGCTCTTGGAGCCGGCCGGCTTCGGCTTCCAGGACGGCTGCGACGGGTCGACCTGGCAGTTCGTCCCGACCCTCGCCCCCACGCCCGAGGTCAGGGAGGCGGTGGTGGAGCGGGCGGCCCAGGCCGGCATCGAGGTCCGTACCTACTTCGACCCGCCGCTACACGAGATGCCCGCGTTCGCGGGTTTCCCGCGCGTCGGCGCGCTCGAGGAGACGTGCTCGCTGGCGGCCCTGATGCTCTCGCTCCCGATGGCCAACGATCTCGCCGACGACGCGCTGGAACGTGTGGCGAGCTGCGTGCTGGGCGCCGTGGAGTCGGTGGTCCAATGACCGCCGACCGCTTCGCGTTTCGCAACGCCGGCAACGACGTGACGATCTACGAGTGGGTGCGGATCCTCGACCCGGAGCGAATCGACGTCGGCTCCCATGTGGTGATCGACGACTTCGTCTTCATCGACGGTGGCGGCGGCGTGTCGATCGGCTCGCACGTCCACATCGCCAGCTTCGCGAGCATCGTCGGTGGCGGCGAGGTGGTGCTCGGCGACTTCGTCGGGATCGCGGGCGGCTCGCGGCTCGTCAGCGGCAGCGACCGCTTCGACGGCTCGGGCCTGACCGGCCCTACGATCCCGGCCCGCTGGCGCTCCGTGGATCGCAGCCACATCCGAATCGGGCGGCACGCGGTGCTCGGCACGAACGTGGTGGTGCACCCCGGGGTGACGATCGGCGATGGCGCGATCGTGGGGTCGAACTCGCTGGTCACCGGCGACCTCGCGCCGTGGACGATCTGCGCTGGCACCCCGGCCCGGCCGGTGCGCGAGCGACCGCGCGAGACGATCCTCGCGTTCGAGGCCGAGCTGGCGGAGCACGAGCGCGGCGGGTGATGAAACGCAGGGACCGACTTGCAGCCCGCACGCGCGATACCGTCGTCGCGCGAGCGGCCCAGCTCGCCGACGCCGTCGAGCGGCGACGCGGTCTCGACGCGCGACTCGAGGAGCTCGAGGCGACGTTGCGGGACGTGCGGCGGCTGGCGGCGCGAACGTACGAGCACTCCCTGCGCTGGGACGAGCAGCTCGCCGCGCTGCGCGCCGCGCCGGACTACGGGACTCCCTGGGAGGAAGCAGAGCCGCTCGTCTCGGTGCGAATTCCGACCTACAACAACGCGGCCGTCCTCTGCGAGCGCGCGCTCTCGTCGGTCCGGGCGCAGACGTACGAACGGTGGGAGGCCATCGTGGTGGGCGACGCGCTGACCGACGACACCGAACAGCGCATCGCGGCCCTCGGCGACACACGCATCCGCTTCATCAACCTGTCCTTCCGCGGGCCGTACCCGGACGACGAGCGGCGCCGCCGGCTCGTCGCCGGCACGCGGCCTGCCAACCTGGCCGTGCGCGAGGCCCGCGGCGCGTGGATCGCGCCGCTCGATCACGACGACGCCTTCTCGACCGACCACATCGAGGTGCTCCTGCGGCACGCCCGCGACACGAGGGCTGAGCTCGTGTACGGGAAGCTGAGGCTGCGCGATCCCGACACGGGCGAGCGCCTGGCAGAGGTGGGCGGCTGGCCGCCCGCGTTCGGCGCATTCGGCTTCCAGGGCGCGCTCTATCACCACGCGCTCGGACGCTTCGGGCACGACGAGCTGGCGTACCTCGCCGGCGAGCCCGGAGACTGGAACCTCGGCCGCCGGATGTGGGAGGTGGGCGTGCGCTTCGCGTACCTCGACCGCGTCGTGACTGAGTATTTCTGGGCGCCGCGTGACGAGCGGGAGCGCGGCTGGCTTGGGACGCTACGGGCGGGCGATCCAGCTTCCGCTTAGGTTGAGGTCTCAAGGAGGGGTGCGCGATGCGCACCCTCAGCAGTGCCGTACCTCGTCGGCGGGGTCCCGCCGGCGGGGATCTGAGCCCAAACCGAGCCTCGCGGCGAGGTGCTTCGCTCTCACGCGGGACATGCCGGGCACGACGGGCATAGAGTGGCCGCCGTCCTGTCAGCAACCCCGGATGCCAAGACCTCCCCCCGGGCCGGCCGGCGGCTCGGTTCGCCCACCGTGGCGCTGCTGGCGACGTGCGCTGTAGCGCTGGGCGTCTACGCCGCTGCGTTTGCAAGGGACTGGCGGTTGCCCGGTCTCTACATGGACGCGATCAACCCCGAGTACCTGATCCCGGGGATCCTCGATCCGCCTCCGTCGTTCGAGCTCATTCTCCCGGGCAACAAGGTGTTCGGCGACCGCTATCCGGTCTTCACCGGGACTTACTACCACGGGAGCCTTCAGCTCTATGCGGCCCTGCCGTTGATGAAGGCGTTCGGCGCGACGCTGGGCACGTTTCGGGTGATCCGGCTCCTGGTGGGGGCGGGGATACTGACACTGGCGCTCTGGATGGCGGCCGCGCGTGCGTGGGGACCTGCCCGCGTGTTGGCCGCCGGTGCGGCGGGCCTCCTCGCCCTGGACCCCTCGTTCGTGCTCGCCTTGCGCACGCAGGCCTACAGCTGCATGTTCCCTCTGCTCTTGCTGTTCGGGTGCGTCCTGCTCCTGCGGTCCTGGCGAGACAGCCGCCGGCCGTGGTTGCGGCTCGCGGGCTCCGGGATCCTGTACGGCCTCGCCGCATTTGGCTACTTCATCTACTGGTTCTTCCTCCCCGCCCTGGTCTGGCTGCTACTGCGCTCCGCGCCGGGCGGGCGGCAGCGGCCCGCCTGGCCCGTGGCGCTGTCCTGGTTCGCCGGACTGGCCATCGGATATCTCCCGTTCATCGCCGGCATGCTCCTGATCAGACGCGAGCTGGGCGGCTTTTCGCAGCTATTCGACTACCTGGATCAGACACGCGACACGCTCGCTGTTACCCAGGACCACTCGGGACTGTTCGGACGCGTAGACACGGTCTTCACCGAGTCGCGACGCGTGTTCACCGGCGAGTGGCCTTGGCTCATGATCCTGCGCGAGTCCGGGACCGGCCTGGTGGATTCGCTGAAGGCCGACGTCCTGGTGCTGCTTCCGCTCCTTGCGTTGGCCGTTCCAGGTCTCGCGACACCGGAGCAGCGGCGGACGGTTGCGCTACCGGTGGCGCTGGTGCTCTCCTTCGGCGCGGCTGCGGTCGTCTTCGGGAGCCGCCTCGATGGGCACCATTACACGGCCGTGCTCCCGCTGCTTTATGTGGCGTTCGGCTGCGCGTGCGCCGCCATTTGGCCCAGGAATCAGGAGGCCGGCGGCAAACGCACGGACCAGCGGCTCGACGTCGCCCGCCGGGTACTCGTGGTCGGCGGCGTCGCACTGGTCGCCCTGACGAGCTTGCGTGCGGAGCAGAACTTCCACAGCGATCTCCGGGCGACGGGCGGGGTTCACCTGTACTCCGACTCCATCGACCGGTTTGCGGCCCAACTCGACAAGTACGACACGCCCCCAACCGTCTACTCCCCCGATTGGGGATTCGCGCTGCCCGTGGCATTTCTCAGTGGCGCGTCGCCGGTGAGTATGACGCTCAACATCGAGGAGCTCCGCCAAGAGGCCTGCGTCGGCAAGCCCCAGGTTGTCGTGTTTCTGGGGTCACAGAACGAGGCGAAGCTGCGCACGGTCGCGGACCTCGCGCGGCGCCCCGTCGCGGAGGTGAGGACCTGGTCCCAGCGCGACGGCGTTCCCGTCTTCCAGACGGCGCGATTCGATTCTGCGACGGACTGCAAACCCGTGACCGCGGACGCTTCACGAACCGTGGGTCGGGGAGGTCGGTCCGTCGTCGCGCTCACCCCTGAGGCGATCCCCGCGTGCCCATACATCACCAACGTTCGCGCGGCCGTCAGCTGGTCGGCCGCGAGAGGCGGTGGCCCTGGGAAAGAGATCGTCTTCCGTCCGGTTGGCGGCGAGGAGGCGCTGCTGGCGCGAGTGGGTCGGCGGGGGGCGATCGAGACGGGGCCCTGGGCGGCGGCGGGCATGAAGTTCAGCCTGCGCGACTCGCGCACCCACCGTGAGTTGGCGTCGGCGACGCTCGCGAGCGCGCCTTGCCCTGGGGGGCTCCCATTCGGCTCGACTAACACCCCCCGCGGCTCTCTTCCGTAGGGTCAATTCAGCTTCCTCTTAGGTTGAGGTCTCAAGGTGGGTGCGCGATGCGCATCCTCGTGGTCGACGACGAGCCCTCCGTTCGCGAGGCTGTCGAGCGCGCCCTGCGCCTCGAAGGTCACGACGTGCTGCTCGCCGGCGACGGGCACGAGGCGCTCGACACGCTGGACGCGCGCGCCCCGGACGCTGTCGTCCTGGACGTGCTGATGCCGCGCGTGGACGGGCTCGAGCTGTGCCGGCGCATGCGCGAGCGCGGGGACCGGACGCCGGTGCTGATGCTGACCGCGCGTGACGCCGTGTCGGACCGCGTCGCCGGCCTCGACGCCGGCGCCGACGACTACCTGATCAAGCCGTTCGCGCTCGAGGAGCTGCTGGCGCGCGTCCGCGCGCTGCTGCGACGCGCGGCGCCGGGCGACGACCGCCGGCCGCTGCGCTTCTCCGACCTCAGGCTCGACCCGCTCGCCCACGAGGTCCGGCGCGGCGACCGGCCGGTCGAGCTGACCCGCACCGAGTTCCTGCTGCTCGACCTGTTTCTGCGCCACCCGCGTCAGGTGCTGACCCGCTCGGTCATCTTCGAGAACGTCTGGGGTTACGACTTCGGGCCGCGCTCGAACTCGCTCGAGGTCTACATGGGCTACCTGCGCCGCAAGACCGAGGCCGGCGGCGAGCCGCGCCTCCTGCACACCGTGCGCGGCGTCGGCTACG
>JBQGCL010000277.1:0-5162 GCA_052038485.1 Thermoleophilaceae bacterium
TCCGGATTGCCGCGCGGGCGCGTGTTGCTCCAGACCGGCGGCGGCTCGCGCCGCTCCTGCTCTTGCTGCGTGTCGATCTTCCGTTCCATTACTTCAAGCGTTCCGGCACGTCGGCGTCCCAAACCCGATTGCCGGGTCGAGCCAAAGCGCACTTGCGCAAGCGCTCATGCGAGCCGTCGGCCCCCCTGCCTAGCTTCCGGCGGCCATGTTGCGCACCGATCGCAAGGCCGGGTTCGTCGCCGAGGGCGCTTGGTTCTGGAGGCGCTATCGCTTCCAGGCGACGCGCGTCGCCGCGGCGCGGCCCCTGGGTCCGCGCTCGCTCGAGGCGCTGGAACGGCTTCAGGCCGAACGGCCGGTCGAGCTGATCGAGGCGGAGGGGCGGCGCTGGTGGTGGTTTCGCGACTCGTTCTACTGGGAGGACGAGGGGCTGACCGCGCACGACGTGATGGCCCTCGTGGTGGAGCGGGACACGCGCAAGCGACGCCGGCTGGAGCGGGCGCACGCAGCGCTCCGGCGCGAGGACGTGCCGCGCCGCGAGCCGATCCCGCGCGACGTTCGGCTCGCCGTGTGGCAGCGCGACGCCGGCCGTTGCGTGGAATGCGGCAGCGACTTCGACCTCCAGTACGACCACGTCATCCCGTTCGCGATGGGCGGGGCGACCAGCGTCGAGAACCTCCAGTTGCTCTGCGCGCCCTGCAACCGCGCGAAGGGCGACTCGCTCTGAGGGCTCAGGGCTGCGCGCGATAGAGCGCCACCCGAAGCGAGCTCAACCCGGGCAGCTCGCGCTCCTCCACCTTCGCAAGGCCCCGCGCCGCCGGCAGCGCCGGCGCGGGCTCGCCGGTCGGCCCCGCGGTGACCACGACGACGCGCGGGGCTCCGGCCCAGCGCTCCGGGTCGTCCGTGAACTCCGAGCGATGGCGCTCGGTCAGGTAGGGCCGGAGGGCCTGGGCAAGGCTGTAGCCCTCCAGGCCGGCTCCGCTGTAGACGACGCGGTCGCGCGGGCCGGCGGCCGCGTCGATGAAATCGGCCGCCTCGGGGAAGTCCGGTCGCGACCAGCGGTCCTGCTCGGACTTCACCGTCCCGATCGCAAGCCCGGCGGTCGCCAGCGCGAGCGGCACAGCCGCGCGCGGCCAGCCCGGCCGCGTGAGCACCCAGCCGATCACGAGCGCCGCGAACGGAAGCGAGGCGATCAGGTTGCGCGGGAAGCGGAACAGCTCGTGGAAGAGGAGCGAGTAGGCGAGCACCGCGAGCGGGGTCGCGACCGCGAGAAGGACGACGAGCGCGGCGGGCGAGCGCCAATCGCGAAGCGCCGGGCCTGGAGTGGCGAGCGGCGAGCGGGCGGCGCCGGCGAGCGGCGACACGGTGGCCGCGGGGCGCGCAGCCAGCGCGAGGGCCAAGCCCAGCCCGCCCGCGAAGAAAGCCAGCGCCGGCCAGCCGGGCAGGTCGCCCGGCGCCACGAGCGGCAGGCCCGTGAGCCAGCTGATCGCCGCGTCCGGGTAGCTGATGCCGAGCGTGGAGACGATCTGCTCGTACACGTCGAGCCGTTCGCCCTTCACGTACGGCAGCCAGGGCATGAACGCGATCGCCGCCAGCGCCGCGGCCAGGCACACCTCGCGGCGTGCGGCCGGGCGCGCCCAGAGCGCCCACGCCACCTGGACTCCGACCACCGCGAACCCCGTGTAGTGGGTGTAGAGCACCGCGGCCAGCGACAGGCCCCACGCGCCCCACCAGCCGGTGCCGTCGCGCTCCAGCGCCACCAGCAACAGGAACACCGACAGCGCCGAGCAGAACATCAGCACCGCGTAGGGACGCGCCTCGACCGTGTAGTGGATCGTGAACGGGCTGAGCGCGATGAACCCGGCAGCCATGACGCCGGCCCAGCGCCCCACGGTGCGCACGCCGATCATGAACACGACCGGGATCGCCGCGGTGCCGAGCACCAGCGAGGGCAGCCGCAGCAGCGCCGGGTCGCTCCCGAGCTTCGAGCTCAGCCAGGCCAGCACGAAGTAGACCGGCGGCGAGTTCTCGTGCCCCTCGGCGACGATCCGCATCGTCTCCCGGAACGAGTTGCCGTGAATGTCGCGGTAGGCGAGCAGCTCGTCCGACCACAAGCCCTGGCCGATCAGCCGCAGCCTCAGTGCCAGGCCGACGGCCGCCAGGCCCGCCACGATCAGCTCCGCGGCGGTCACCCGGCGGGTCTCGCGATGGTCGCGTAACGTGGCGCCCATGCTGGGGCTGCTCTACGACATCCACGGCAACCTTCCTGCGCTCGAGGCGGTCCTCGACGACTGCCCGGCAGACCGCTTCCTGCTCGGCGGCGACCATGTCGGCTTCGGTGCCTGGCCGCGCGAAACGGCCGCCCGCCTCAAGCAGCTCGACGCCGAGTGGATCCGCGGCAACGTCGACCGCTGGCTGGTCGATGCGCCGGACGCGCCCGCTCCGATGCACGAGGTGATCGAGCGCTCGCGCGAGCTGGCCGGCCCCGAGCTGTGCCGAGAGCTGGCCGCGCTGCCCGAGTCGACCACCCACGGCAACACGCTCTACTGCCACGCGTCGCCGCTGTCCGACATGGACAGTTTCTATCCCGAGCCGCAGGCCTCCGACGCGGAGCGCCTGATGGGAGTGGCGGCGAGCCGGGTCGTGTTCGGCCACACCCACCTGCAGTTCAGGCGCGAAGGGCCGGGCGGGATCGAGCTGGTCAACCCGGGCAGCGTGGGTATCCCCCTGGACGGCGACCGCCGCGCCGCCTACGCGATCGTCAACGACGACGACAGCATCGAGCTGCGCCGCGTGGAGTACGACTGGCAGGCGGCCGCGGCCGAAGTCCGCGCAAAGATCGGCGAATTGCCGGCCAAGCGCATCGAACAGTCACGTTTCGACGTGGCCTAGTGCTACCGTGGCGCGCGGTGCGGCTCTCCAGCGTCCTCGCCCCTCGCGACCGTGAGTTCTTCGACCTGTTCGAGGAGGCCGGCGGCAACATCCTGCGCGCCGCGGGCCTGCTCGAGGAGTTGCTGAAGGACTTCCCCGAGCGCAACGAGCTCGCCCGCGACATCCTCATCTGCGAGCAGGACGGCGACCGGATCACACACGACATCATCCAGCGCCTCAACCAGACGTTCGTCACGCCGATCGACCGTGAGGACGTCTACGCCCTGGCGTCGGCGCTCGACGACGTGGTGGACTACACCGAGGAGGTGGCCGACTACCTCGGGCTCTACAAGATCGAGGCGCCGATGGAGCAGGCCCAGGCGCTGGCGCACGTGCTGCACGCGGCCGCCCGCCAGATCTCCGAGGCGATGCCGCGCCTGCGCGGCTTCAAGGACATCTCCCACTACACGGTGGAGATCAACCGGCTCGAGAACGACGGCGACCGGATCGCGCGCGAGGCGATCGCCTCCTTGTTCGACAACGGCATCGACCCGATGGTCGTGATCCGCTGGAAGGACATCTTCGAGCGCCTCGAGGAGGCGATCGACGCCACCGAGCACGTGGCGAACATCCTCGAGGGCATCGTCATCAAGAACTCGTAGTGGCGGAGCCGTCTAAGTGAAGGGCGAGCTCCTCACGGTGATCATCGTCGTCGGCACGGCGCTGGCCTTCGACTTCACAAACGGGTTCCACGACACCGCCAACGTCGTTGCCACCTCCATTTCCACGCGCGCGATGGCGCCGCGACTGGCGGTCGGCTATGCGGCCCTGCTCAACTTCGTCGGCGCGTTCATCTCGCTCAAGGTGGCGGCCACGGTGGCGAGCGATGTGGTCAACCCCGAAGACATCACGCTGCTGGTCGTCTTCGGCGGGCTGATCGGGGCGATCGCCTGGAACCTCGCGACCTGGTACTTCGGCCTTCCATCCAGCTCGTCGCACGCGCTGATCGGCGGCATCGTCGGCGCGATGCTGGTCGCCAACGGACCGGATGCGATCTTCTTCGAACACGGGATCCTGGGGAAGGTGATGCTGCCCGCGCTGGTCGCGCCGTTGCTCGCCTTCATCGTCGGCGGGGGATCGATCCTCCTCCTCTACAAGATCACCGGGGCGCTGCGCCCGGGACCGGTCGCGGGCGGCTTCCGCGGCGGCCAGGTCGTGTCGGGTGGCCTGCTGGCGCTGGCCCACGGCACCAACGACGCGCAGAAGACGATGGGCGTGATCGCGCTCGCGCTGGTCGCGTACGGCTCGCTGCCGGCCAGCGACCCCACGCCGCCGACATGGGTCGTCGTGACGGCCGCGGCCGCGATCGCGGCCGGGACCTACGCCGGCGGTTGGCGCATCATCAAGACGATGGGCAGCCGCATCCACAAGATGGACTCGGCACAGGGCTTCGCCGCGCAGGGCGCCGGCGCCGCGGTGATCCTGGCGTCCACCCACGGCGGCTTCCCGCTGTCCACGACCCACACGATCTCCGGCGCCGTGATCGGATCGGGCGCGGCGAAGCGGCTGTCGGCCGTGCGCTGGGGCGTGGCGGGGAACATCGTCGCCGCCTGGATCGTCACGCTGCCGGGCGCCGCCCTGATCGGTGGCGTCGCGTACGCGATCACGCGGATCTTCGGCACCGGGGCCGCGGGGCCGCTGGTGGTGTCCGTGCTGATCCTGGTCGGCTCGGCAGTGTTGTTCTCGAAACGCGCCGAGCAGGCCCCGCACACCGCGCCGGCGGAGGCGTCATCGTGATCGCGGTGGTCGACTGGGACGCGCTGCTGACGGTGGTCTGGTCGTCGCTGGTCGCCGGCATCGGCGTCACGGCCGCGTACGGCCTGTTGATCCTGGGCGGCACGCGCGCCCTCGAGCTGGGCCGGGCCGGCCGGGCCGGCGAAGCGGTCATCTACGGCGTGATCGGCGCGGTCGGGCTCATCACCGTGATCGCGGCGATCGTGTTCGGGATCGTGGTGCTCAGCGACAAGTGAGGTCCGCCAGCCTGGCGAGCGCCTCCTCGCTCGACCAGGCCCCGACGGAGGCCCGCACCGTTCCGGTCGCGGGCAGGTCGCGGATCGCGAAGCCTTCCCCGGCGAGCCGTGCGACCTCGGCCTCGGGGTCGTCGACGGTCCAGGTGACGAGCGTCGTACGCCCGCGCGGGAGCACCCGTGAGCCGAGCCGCTCGGCGAGGCCGGCCGCCAGCTCGGCTGCGCGTTCCTGCACGCCGGCCAGGCCCGCGCCCTCGAGCACGTCCA
>JBQGCL010000278.1:0-8347 GCA_052038485.1 Thermoleophilaceae bacterium
CCAGCCCAACCGCTCGGTACAGCGCGCCCGAGTTGAGATAGGAGAACCCGAGCGCGTCGGCGACGGCGTGGGCGACGCTGCTCTTCCCAGCGCCGGCCGGGCCGTCGATCGCGACGATCATGGGCCCAGCAGCGCGGCGAGGTCCAGCTCGAAACCGGGATAGGACACGCCGGCTGCCTTCATGTCGAGCACCTCGACACCCTCCTCGGAGGCCAGCCCGGCCACCGCGCCGAGCATCGCCAGGCGGTGGTCGCCGCGCGAGTCGATCGTCCCGCCGCGCAGCGGCGAGCCGTCGCCGCGCACGACGAAGCCGTCCTCGGTCTCCTCGATGTCGGCGCCCAGGCCGCGCAGTCCCTCCACCACCGCCGCGATCCGGTTCGACTCCTTGAAGCGCAGCTCCTCGGCCCCGCGCACCACGGTCTCCCCGTCCGCGTGAGCGCCCATCAGCGCCACCAGCGTCAGCTCGTCGATCGCGAGCGGCACCTCGTGCCCCTCGACGACGGTCCCCTCGAGCGTGCTCGACGCCACGTCGAGCTCCCCCACCGGCTCGACGTCGGTATCCGTGCCGGGCTCCTCGAGGTCGCCCAGGATGACCGCGCCCATGCGCTCGGCGATGCGGAAGAAGCCGGTGCGCGTCCAGTTGAGGCCGACGTCCTTGATCACCACGCGCGACCCCGGCACGAGCGTGGCCGCCGCGACGATGAACGCCGCCGAGGACGGGTCGGCCGGCACGTCGATCGCGTCCAGCTCGAGCTCGTCGACCTGGGCGACGGTCGAGCGCAGCCCCTCGCGCTCGAACGGCACGCGGGCGCGGCGCAGCAGCCGCTCCGTGTGGTCGCGGCTCTGCTCGGACTCGACCACGGTCGTCGAGCCCTCGGCGAACATGCCTGCGATCAGGACGCACGACTTGACCTGCGCGCTCGGCACCGGCAGCGGGTACTCGATCCCCCTCAGCTCGGCGCCGTGCACGGTGAACGGAGGGAAGCGGTCCTCGTGGGCCTCCACCGCGGCGCCCATCGCGCTCAGCGGCTCGGCGATCCGGTCGACCGGCCGGCGCCGGATCGAGGCGTCGCCGTCCAGCGTCCACTTGCCGCCCGGCTGCCCGGCCAGCCAGCCCGGCAGCAGCCGCATCAGCGTGCCGGAGTTGCCGACGTCGAGCAGGCCGCCGGTTGCCTCCAGCGGCGCGTGCAGCCCCACCCCGCGGATCAGGATCCCGCCCGGCCCGTCCTCCTCGACGGCCGCGCCGAGCTTGAGCAGGGCGTCCAGCGTCGAGCGGGTGTCCTGCGACTCGAGGTAGTTGCGCACGGTCACCGGCTCGTCGGTCATCGCCGCGAACAACGCGGCGCGATGGGAGATCGACTTGTCCGCGGGCGGCCTGTACTCGCCCCGCAGCGGGCCTGTGGCCGGGTCGAAGCGGCTCACTGCTCCGCCACCGGGAAGCCGAGTTCGGCGATCAGCTTGGCCGCGCGGGCGGCCTGGGCGTCGCCGGCGATCCAGAGCGTCATGGCGCCTGAGCGCATGTCGGATGCGGGCGACAGCGCCAGGTCGGCGATGTTCACTCCCGCCCTGCCCAGCTCCAGCGCCACCTGGGCGACGATACCGGGGCGGTTGGGAACGGTGAGCCGCAGCTCGCGCAGCGGACCGCCCGCCAGGCTCGACTCGAGCAGCGCGCGCCGGTCCTCGCGGGCCTGGTCGTTCCAGCCGGCCAGGTCGCCCTCGGCCAGCAGCGCCTCCACGCGCTCGAGCGCGCGCCGGAACGCGCCGATCTCCTCGACGATCGCGTCGCGGTTGGCGCGGTAGATGTCCGTCCAGATGTCGGTGTTGGCGCCCGCCACCCTCGTCATGTCGCGGAAGCTCGGCCCCACCTGGCGCAGCGCGTCGCCCTGGTCGGCCAGCCGGGCGGCGGCCTGCGAGGCGAGCACGTTGGCGAGCACGTGCGGGAGGTGGCTGAACACGGCAACGAGCCGGTCGTGGGTCGCCGGGTCGACCGCCGCGGGCCGCGCGCCGACGCCGGCCACGAAGCGGTGCAGCCGCTCGTAGAGCAGGCCGCTCGAGTGCGGCAGCGGGGTCAGGTACCAGACGGCACCCTGGAACATGTCGGCGCGGGCGTGCTCCACGCCGGCGGTCTCGGCCCCCGCGATCGGGTGGCCGCCCACGAAGCGCTCGTCGTCGACCGCCGCCAGCAGTCCCTGCTTGGTGGAGCCGACGTCGGAGACCACGCAATCCGGGCCGGCGGAGTCGAGCGCGGCCCGCACCAGCTCCGGCAGCGCGCCGACCGGGGCGCAGGCGAAGCACAGGTCGGCGCCGTCGACCGCCTCGGCCACCGAGCCGGCCGTCCGGTCGATCGCGCCCAGCTCGCGCGCGCGATCCAGGCGGCCGGGATCGCGCCCGAACCCGACCACCTCCACGTCCTCGGCGTGCTCGTGCGCCGCCAGCCCGATCGACCCGCCGATCAGGCCCACGCCGAGGACGGCGACCTTCATCTAGAAGGCGTCGCTCCGGGGCGTGCCGAGCCCGCCCCCTCGCGCACTGCGGCGAGCCTGCACCGCCGTCGCCAGCTGCTCCAGCACCTCGGAGGTCGTGTCCCAGTCCATGCAGGCGTCGGTGATCGACTGCCCGTAGCGCAGGGTCGCGCCGCCGTCGTGGTCCTGGCGGCCGGCGACGAGGAACGACTCCAGCATCACACCCACGACCGCGCCGTTGCCGGCAGCGATCTGGGAGGCGACGTCGGCAGCCGCCTGCGGCTGCTGCTCGTGGTCCTTCTTGCTGTTGTCGTGCGAGGCGTCGATCACGATCCGCTCGGGCAGGTCCGCCGCGCGCAGCCGCGCGAGCGCCCCCTCGACGTCCTCCGAGCCGTGGTTGGGCGCACCCCGGCCGCCGCGCAGGATGACGTGGCAGTCGGGGTTGCCGCGCGTGTGCAGGATCGCCGGCTTGCCGCCCACCTCGACGCCGACGAACGCATGCGGCACCGCCGCGGCGCGCACCGCGTCGACCGCCACCTGGACGTTGCCGTCCGTGCGGTTCTTGAAGCCGACCGGCATCGACAGTCCCGAGCCGAGCTGACGGTGCGTCTGGCTCTCGACCGTGCGGGCGCCGATCGCGCCCCACGCGACCGTGTCGGAGATGTACTGCGGCGTGACCGGGTCGAGCCACTCGACCCCGACCGGCACTCCGAGACCGAGCACGTCGAGCAGCAGACCGCGCGCCAGGCGCACGCCCGCGTTCACGTCGCCGGACCCGTCGAGGTGCGGATCTGTGATCAGGCCCTTCCAGCCGACCGTGGTGCGCGGCTTCTCGAAGTACACGCGCATCGCGATGCAGAGGTCGTCGCGCAGCTCGGCCGAACGCGCCGCGAGGCGCTGTGCGTACTCGCGCGCGGCCTCGACGTCGTGGACGCTGCACGGGCCGACGACGACCAGAAGACGATCGTCGGCGCGGTCGAGCACGGCCGAGATCTCATCGCGGCCGCGCAGGACGACCTCGGCCTGCTCGTCGGTCAGCGGCAGCTCCTCGAGCAGCTGCGCCGGCGTGATCACCGGCACCGTGCGCTCGATGCGCAGGTCGCGAACCTGTTGTAGATGGCGAGTCGGGGTCATGGCGGGTTACAAGCCTTTCAGAGACGTATTCGAGTCCAGCGGGTGCGGTACTGCTCGAATCGGCGTCCGGCGGGCATCTTGCAGATCAGAAAGCGGCCGTGTGAGGCTCGGCCGCCGGGCCGGACGCCTAAGTAAATCGCCAATACCAGTACGCACGCCGACCGGCGCCCCCGCGGGCGCTTCGGTCGAAGGTCGGCTCAGCGTGCCTGGCCATCGCGTGGGACTCTAACGGGTCATTCGCCCACGTCGAGCTCCACGACGTGCTCGTCGCCGGGATCGCCGCCGGTTTCCCACGGCCGGCGCTGGGCGAAGCGGACGGTCGCCTTGCCCGGCCGGAGCGCCTTGATCTTGAAGACCTCGGGGGGCGCAGCCCCCACGGCCTGCCCGCCGGTCTCGGGCGGAGCCTCGTCCTTGACCACCTCGGCGACGCTCTCGTCGCCCTCCAGCTCGGGCTGCCACTCGTAGCCCGCCGTGCGCAGGCTGTCCAGCTCGATCGGATGCTCCTCACCGACGCGAAGCTGAACCGAATCCTTCTTTGCCATCAGGGTCCCTCCTCGTTAAAGTGGAGCCGTTTCAAAGTAATGCACATCGCCGCCACCTTGTGAGGGGGAACCGTGGACCTTGACGAAGTATCCCGCGCGATCGAGGCGAGTGGGGCGAACTGGGAGCCGGGCGAGACCAGCCTCTCCGGATACGACATCGATCCGGAGTCGGTCGAGGTACTCGGCTACGTGCCCGGCCCACAGGAGCCGCCACTCGACGAGCAGGAGGCGCTCGCCCAGCAAGGGCTCCAGGCCTACCTGGCGGTCGAAGAGCCCCCGCCCTACCCCAGCGCCTACGACTGGCGCGACGTCAACGGGGACAACTTCATCACGCCGATCCGAGACCAGGCGCGCTGCGGCTCCTGCGTCGCATTCGGAACCTGCGCAACCGTGGAGGGCACGCGGGCCGTCGAGGCGGGGCAACCCGATCTCGACATCGACCGGTCAGAGGCGCAGCTCTTCTATTGCATCGCCCGGGCTCAGGGACGGCGATGCAGCGGACGCAACGGCGGGTGGTGGGTGCCGCCCGCGCTCGACGCGTTCAAGGACGAGGGCGTGGCCGACGAGGCGTGCTACCCGTACGTCGGCGGAGACCAGGACTGCACGAACCTGTGTCAGGACTACCAGCGGCGGCTGACCACGATCGGAGACTGGCGGGAGCTCACGTCGCCCGACGAGATGAAGGACTGGCTCAGCTCGCGCGGTCCGCTGGTCGGCACGATGACCGTCTACGAGGACTTCATCCGGTACTACCGCGGCGGCGTGTACACCCATGTCACCGGTCCGCTGGCAGGCGGCCACTGCATCTGCATCATCGGGTACGACGACAACGACGACTACTGGATCGGCAAGAACAGCTGGGGAACCGACTGGGGTGAGCTCGGGTTCTTCCGCATCGCCTACGGCGAGTGCGCGATCGACTCGAGCATGTGGGCCGTCGCCGACGTCAGCGTGCCGTCAGAGGAGACCGTCTAGCGCCGCCAGAAAGCGTTCGTTCTCGGCGCGCGTGCCGTAGGTGACGCGCAGCCGCCCCTGCTCGCCGAGCGCCTTGCCGGCGCGCACGATCACGCCCTGGCGTGCGAGCCCGTCGACGACCTCGTCCTCGTCGCGATCGCCGAGCGAGACCCACGAGAAGTTGGCCTGGCTGGCGGTCGTCTCGAGGCCGCGCTCCTCGAGCTCCGACTCCACGAAGACACGCTCGATCACGTTCTGCTCCACGCGCCGCTCGACCTCGTCCTGGTGGTTGAGCGCCTCGACGGCGGCGGCCTGAGCCAGCGCGTTGACCGAGAACGGCTGCCGCACGCGGTCCACCGCCAGCCGGAAGGACTCCGGACAGAGCGCGTACCCCGCGCGCAGCCCACACAGGCCATAGACCTTCGAGAACGTGCGCAGCAGCACCAGGTTGGGGTGACGCCGGACCAGGTCGAGCGAGTCGTCGGGATCCTGAAGCGTGGAGAACTCCACGTAGGCCTCGTCGACAACCACCGCCACGTGGCGGGGCAGCTCCGCCACCCAGGCGTCGATCGTCGCCGGCGGCAACGCCGTCGCGGTCGGGTTGTTCGGGTTGCACACGATCACCAGCCGGGTGGCCGCGGTGATCTCGGAGGCCATCGCCTCGAGGTCGTGCTCGCCCTCGGCTGTGAGCGGCACCGTGATCGCCCGGGCCCCGGACATGGCGGCCAGCTGCGGATACATCGAGAACGAGGGCCAGGCATAGACGATCTCGGCGCCGGGCTCGAGCATCGCGTCGGCGGCGGCGAGCAGGATCTCGCAGGAGCCGTTGCCGACCGCGACGTTGCCGGCCGGCACGCCCGTCCGCTCGGAGATTCGCTGTCTGAGCAGGGACTTCTCGGGGTCGGGGTAGCGGTTGAGCGTGCGTAGCTGCGCCTCGACCGCCTCCAGCACCTGCGGATGCGGCGGGTAGGGCGTCTCGTTCGAGGCGAGCTTCACAAGCTCGCCCTCGAAGGCGTAGGTCGAGGCCGCCGGGTAGACCGGGATGTCCTCGATGTGGCGGTTGAACTCGATGCCCGTCATTGCGCCCCGTGCAGGTCCTTGCGCAGCGAGACGGCTTCGCGCAGGTAGACGTGGTTGGGCTCGATGCCCGAGTAGCAGTGCATCAGAAGACGGATCACACGCGGTAGCGAGCCCGGCACCTGCATCTCGCGGGCGCACAGCAGCGGCACGTCGCTGAGCCCGAAGTTGCGCGCCGCCACGGCCGGGAACTCGGCGTCGAGATCGCCGGTGCAGGTGAAGATGCAGCTGATGATGTCGTCGTGCTCGAGCTCGTTTCGCACCATCACCTCGCGCACGAGCTCCTCCGTCGCGGACAGGATGTGGTCCGCGTCGTTGGCCTCGACGGTGATGGCGCCCCGGAGCGCTCGCAATTGCACGGCGCGGGATTGTGTCAGGGAGCCCGCTTGCGCTTGGCGGCGGCCCTGCGCAGCCGCGCAACCTCGGCGTCCTTGAGCCGCCGGCTGCGGCCGCGCTCGAGGCCGCGCAGGCCGAGCGGCCCGAACGCCACACGCTCCAGCTCCACGACCCGGTGGCCGACCGCCTCGCACATGCGCCGCACCTGACGCTTGCGCCCTTCGCGCAGGGTGATCTCGACCAGGCCGGGGGCGACCTGGCGCACCCGCGCCGGCGCGGTCCGGCCGTCGTCGAGCACCACCCCCTCGCGCAGCGACTTGAGCGCCTTCGGCGACAGCCGCCCCGGCTGCACCTTGGCGCGGTAGACCTTCTCGACACCGTAGCGCGGGTGGGTGAGCAGGTCGGCCAGCTCGCCGTCGTTGGTCAGCAGGATCAGGCCGGTCGAGTCCGCGTCGAGGCGGCCGACCGGGTAGAGCCGCCGGCGCGAGCGCACCAGCTCGACGACCGTCGGGCGCCCGTGCGTGTCGCGCGCCGTCGAGACGACGCCGGCCGGCTTGTTGAGCGCGTGAACCTCGCGCGGCTCGGGCTCGACCGGGCGGCCGTCGACCGCAACCGCGCTGCCGGTGTCGACGTCGGTGGCCGGGTTGGTGACGACCTCGCCGCCGACGGTCACGCGCCCGTCGGCGATCAGGCCCTCGGCGGCGCGGCGCGAGGCGACCCCGGCGTGGGCTAGGAACTTGGCGAGACGCACGTTGGGCACACTAGGAGGGTGGACCTGAGTCTGCTCGACGACCGCCTCTCCGCCCGTGGCGAGCCCTCGTTCCGCTCCCGGCAGGTCTGGGAGTGGGCCGCGCGTGGCGCCGGCTCGTACGAGCAGATGACCAACCTGCCGCTCGAGCTGCGCGCAGCGCTCGCCGAGGAGGTGCCGTTCTCATCGCTCACGCCGGTGCGCGAGGCGCTCGCCCGCGACGGCACCGCCAAGACCCTGTTCGAGACCGCCGACGGCCGCCCGGTCGAGGCGGTGCTGATGCGCTACCGCGACGGCCGCCGCTCGCTGTGCCTGTCGAGCCAGTCGGGCTGCCCGCTGACCTGCACCTTCTGTGCCACCGGCCGGATGAAGTTCGGCCGCAACCTGACGACGTCCGAGATCCTCGACCAGGCGCTCCACTTCCGGCGCACCGACGTGGTTACCGGGGGCGGGACGCCCCCGGCTGCCATCAAAGGGCGGGGCGGGACGCCCCGCCGAGCACTCACCAACGCCGTGTTCATGGGGATGGGCGAGCCGCTGATGAACCTCGACAACGTGCTGGGCGCCTGCGAACGGCTGCCGGAGCTCGGCGTGGCCACCTCGCACACGGCGATCTCGACGGTCGGCTGGATCCCGGGCATCGACCGGATGGCGACCGAGGGACCGGCGGTGCGGCTGGCGCTGTCCCTGCACGCCGCCGACGACGCGCTGCGCTCGGAGCTGATGCCGGTCAACGAGCGCTATCCGCTCGCCGACGTGCTGGCCGCCTGCCTGCGCTGGCACGCGTCGCGCAAGCGCCAGGTGTTCGTCGAGTACCTGATGCTCGACGGCGTCAACGACCGCTACGAGCAGGCGCTCGCGCTGGCAGACCTGCTCGAGCCACGCACCGCGTTCAAGGTCAACCTGATCCCCTACAACCCGACCGACGCCGAGTTCCGCGGCTCAGGCCGTGACGCGATCGCCGCGTTCCGCACTGCCCTCGAGCAGCGCGGAGTCCGGAGCACAGTCCGCCTCACTCGCGGTCGCGACATCGACGCCGCGTGCGGGCAGCTGGCCGCCCGTGGCGGCGAGCCAGGAACCGGCGGTGATCAGGA
>JBQGCL010000279.1:0-1840 GCA_052038485.1 Thermoleophilaceae bacterium
GACGTGTTCGTCCTCCAGGTGGCGGGCGTCAAGCACTGGGTGGTGCGCACGCCGGCCGTCACGGCGCCGCTCGCCCACCACCAGTCCATCAGCGAGCTGGCCGAGGCGCAGCCGGTGATGTTCGAGACCGACCTCCGCGCCGGGGACGCGCTCTACCTGCCGCGTGGCTTCGTCCACTCGGCGGCCACGCAGGAGGGCGTGTCGCTGCACCTGACGCTCGGCGTGCTCGCCACGACCGTCCACGACGTCCTGCGCCGGGTCCTGGATCGGGCCGGCGACGACGCCGCGTTCCGCGCCAGCCTGCCGCCCGGCTACCCGTTCGACCGGGACGCGGCGGTGCGCTCGGTCAAGGCGGCGCTGTCCGAGCTCATGGGGTGGCTCGAGCGGCTCGACCCCGGCGACGTGGCCGACGAGGTGAGCGAGCAGTTCTTCGCGCACCGCACTCCCCTGCTCGACGGCCAGCTCGCGGAGGTCGCGTCGCTCGACCGGATCGACGATGCGACCGTCGTTCGCCGCCGGCCCCACGGACCGGTCGCGGTCGCGCACGACGACGACGGGCGGCTGCGCCTGACGCTCGGCGATCGCCGCCTGCGGCTCCCGGGGGCGCTGGAGCCCGCGGTCCGCCGGCTGCTCGACGGCGGGCCGATGCGGGTGGGTGACCTGGCCGACCTGCTCGACGCCGACAGCCGGCGCGTGCTGGTGCGGCGGCTGGTGCGCGAGGGCGTCCTGCGCACCACTGAGCCCGCGGGGACCCCCGGCGGCGCGGGCACCGCCGGTGGCTGAGCGAACCGGCCTGCGCTGCACACCCGAGTCGCTACGGCGCGGCGAGCCCCTGATCGCGACGGCGTCCCGCGTCCAGCGGTGGATGATCATCGAGCAACCCGGCGCCTGGGGCGTGGACGCGCTCACCGAGAGCAAGCTCGATCCCGACACCGCAACCGCCCTCGCCGAGGCCGCACGGGCCCACGGCGTGCGGGTCCTCCTGGCCCGCCGCCGGGCCGGCCAGCGACGGCTGGGCGCCACCCGCGCGGTGTTCCTCGCCCACTCGGGAGCCGAGCGCTGGTGGCTGGAGCAGCTCGACATCGACTCCGCCGATCCCAAGGCGCTCCTGAGGCTCGACCTCGGGGCGCTGGCGTTCCCCGAGCGGCCGGGTGTCGGGGCTCCGGGCCCGCCGTCCCTCCACCTCGTGTGCACCAACGGCCGGCATGACCCGTGCTGCGCCGACTTCGGTCGCCCCGTCATGCGCGCGCTCGCCGACGCCGGTGCGCCCGACGTCTGGGAGTGCTCACACGTCGGCGGCGACCGCTTCGCCGCCAATGTCGTGTGCCTCCCCGAGGGGATCTACTTCGGCCGCGTCGATCCCGAGCGTGCGCAGGGGCTCCTGGCCGACTACCGCGAGCGCCTGCTCGACCTCGACCACTACCGCGGCCGCAGCTGCTACGGGCCGCTGGTCCAGGCGGCCGAGGCGTTCGGGCGCTCCCACCTGGGCGAGCGACGCCTCGACGGCATGTCGGTGATGGCCGCAGACCAGCGCGCCGATCGATCCGTCGCCGTGCGCCTACAGCAACGCGACGGCGAGACGCTCGAGGTGGTGGTCGCGCGCGACCGCGGCGGGGAGCCGGTGCAGATGACGTGCCACGGCGGCCCGGGCGTGCCCTGGCGCTACCGGCTCGTCGAGATCGGCTCGCCCTGACCGTTTCCCGACGGGACCTGCGCCAGCCGCTGGTGCAGCCGCGCTCGCAGCTCGTCCGGCGTGTACTTGCGCTGGGTGCGGCGCCTCCGAACCACCACCACGCCGGTGGCCGCCACGCCGGCCAGCCCCGCCAGGCCGATGAGCTTC
>JBQGCL010000280.1:0-6510 GCA_052038485.1 Thermoleophilaceae bacterium
GCGGGCGTCGATCGCCAGCACCACGCACTGGGCGCCGAACACCGCCGCCATCTCCCCCAGCAGCTCCGGCCGCGCGACCGCCGCCGAGTTGACCGACACCTTGTCGGCGCCCGCGTCGAGCACCGCCTGCGCGTCCTGTGCCGAGCGCACGCCGCCGCCGATCGTGAACGGGATGAAGACGTCGTCGGCGCAGCGCCGCGCCAGCTCGGCGACGGTCTCGCGCCGCTCGTGCGAGGCGGTGATGTCGAGGAAGACGATCTCGTCGGCCCCCTCGTCCTGGTAGCGCACGGCCAGCTCGACGGGGTCGCCGGCGTCGCGCAGGTTGACGAACTCCACGCCCTTGACGACGCGGCCCTTGTCCACGTCGAGGCACGGGATCACCCGGCGCAGCAGCATCAGCCCTCCAGCACGGCCTGAGCCTCGGGGACGCTGAAGCGACCCTCGTAGAGCGCCTTGCCCGAGATCACCCCGGCGAGGTTGACGAGCCGCAGCTCGCGCAGCGCGTCCAGGTCGGCCAGCGAGCCGATCCCGCCCGAGTAGAGGAAGCGGCCGCGGACGGCCTCCCCCACGCGCCGGATCTCGGCGAGGTCCGGCCCCTCGAGCATGCCGTCGCGGTCGACGTTCGTGTAGACGAAGCGGGTGACTCCGCGCTGCTGCATGTGACGGATCGCGTCCTCGCCGCGCATCTGCGTCTCGCGCGTCCAGCCCGACACCGACACCATCCCGCCGCGCACGTCCACGCCGACCAGGATGCGCGCGGTGAACGCCGCCAGCGCCTCGTCGAGCAGATCGGGGTCCGTGAAGGCGGCGGTGCCGAGCACGACGCGCATCGCCCCCGCCTTCAGCGCCCTCCTGATCGAGGCGATCGAGCGCAGCCCGCCGCCGAGCTCGACCGGCACGTCCAGCTCGCGCGCGATCCGCTCGACGTGGTGCAGGTTGACCGGCTCGCCCTCGCGCGCGCCGTCCAGGTCGACCACGTGCAGGAAGCGCGCCCCCGCCTCGACGAAGGAGCGGGCGGCCTCGAGCGGGTCGTCCGCGTAGACGGTCTCGTCATCGAAGTGGCCCTGGCGCAGCCGGACGGCCTTGCCGTCGCGGATGTCCACGGCCGGCAGGAGGATCACGCCGCCAGCCCGACGAAGTTGCGCAGCAGGCGCAGCCCGTCGGGCCCTGACTTCTCGGGGTGCGACTGGAGCCCGTACACCGGCGGCCGCTCGACCACGCTCACGAACTCGCCTCCGTACTCGGCGGTCCCGAGCACGTCCTCTCGGTTGGCGGGCCGCGGCGCGAACGAGTTGGCGTGGTAGAAGGCGCACGGGTCGGGCAGGCCCTCGGTCAGCGCGCTGGGGCGCGTCCAGGACACGGCGTTCCAGCCGATCTGCGGGATCTTGGGCGCGTCGAGCTGCTCCACGGGCCCGGCCAGCAGCCCGATGCCCTTTGCGCCGCCGTGCTCCGTGGTCGACTCGAACAGCAGCTGCATGCCCATGCAGAGTCCGATCACGGGGACACCCGCCACGACGCGCTCGGACAGCAGCTCGTCGAGCCCGAGCGCGCGCACCTGCTCCATCGCCTTCGGCATCGCCCCCACGCCGGGCAGCACCACCGCGTCGGCCTCACGCACGCGGGCGTGGTCGGAGGTCAGCTCCGGCTCGGCCCCCACGTGCTCGAGGGCCTTGTAGACCGAGCGCAGGTTGCCCATGCCGTAGTCGAGGATGGCGATGCGGCGCGCGCTCACAGCAGGCCCTTGGTGGAGGGCACCCCCTGGACGCGCGGATCCTCGGCGATCGCCTGCCGCAGCGCGCGGGCGAACGCCTTGAACGAAACCTCGACCATGTGGTGCGGGTTGGCGCCCGCCTCGACGCTCACGTGCAGGGTCAGCTTGGCCGCGCCCGAGACGGCCCGGAAGAACTCCTCGGCGAGGTCGGTGTCGAAGTCCGCCACCCGGTCGGCTCCGAAGTCGCCCTCGAACTCGGTGAACGGCCGCCCCGACACGTCGATCGCGCAGGACGCGCGTGCCTCGTCCATCGGCACCACCGCGTGGCCGAAGCGCGCGATCCCCGAGCGGTCGCCGAGCGCGGCGTCGATCGCCTGGCCGAGCGCGATGCCGGTGTCCTCAACGGTGTGGTGCGGGCCGGTCTCGAGGTCGCCGTTGACGCCCACGTCGAGGTCGAGACCGCCGTGGCGGGCGACGGCGTCCAGCAGGTGGTCGAAGAAGCCGACGCCGGTCCTGCGCTCGCCGACGCCGCTGCCGTCCAGGCCGAGCGACAGCGAGACGTCGGTCTCGCCGGTGACACGGTGGATGTGGGCGGTGCGGCTCACGCTCGGCGCTCCATGGACTCGGCGTGCACGGGAAAGCCCTCGGCGCGGGCCAGAGCGGCGCCTGCGGGAGCGAGGCGGGCCGGCGCCTCGCCGGGCAAGGATACGCGAGCCATTCGGCGCCGGAAGGTCGCGGGCGACAGCGCGCTCTGGAAGCGCGCGGCGCCGCCGGTGGGCAGCACGTGGTTGGAGCCGGCCACGTAGTCGCCGAAGGCGGTCCCGGCGCCGGCGCCGACGAACACGCAGCCCGCCCGCGTGACGCGCTCCGCGAGCGCCTCGGCCTCGGAGCCGACGAGCTCGAGGTGCTCGGGGGCGATCCGCTCGGCGCGCGCCAGACCCTCGGCGAGCGAGTCCACCACGACCGCCTCCAGCGCCACCTTGCCGACGCTCGGGCGCTCCGGCGCCAGCCGCTCGATCTCGGCCGCCACGGCCTCGACCAGGCCGGCATCGTCGGAGATCACCCACACGGGGCTGTCCTCGCCGTGCTCCGCCTGGGCCAGCAGGTCCAGGGCGATCAGCTCGACAGGGGCGCCGCTCGACGCCAGGACGACCAGCTCGCTCGGGCCGGCCAGCCCGTCGATGCCGACCTCGCCGAACACCTGCCGCTTCGCCTCGGTCACCCAGGCGTTACCGGGGCCGACGATCACGTCGACGGCCGGCACGGTGGCCGTCCCGTAGGCGAGCGCGCCGATCGCCTGCGCGCCGCCCATGCGGTAGACCTCGCTGACCTCGCAGAGCACGCACGCGGCCAGGATCACCGGGTGCGCGCGCCCGCCCGGACCGGGCGGGGCGCAGACGGCGATCTGCTCGACGCCCGCGACGCGCGCCGTCGCGGCGCACATCACGACCGTCGACGGATAGACGGCGCGACCGCCGGGCGCGTACACGCCCACGCGCCCGACCGGCACCTCGCCGACCTCCACGCGCTGGCCCTCGGGCAGCTCGACCGACACCGGATCGCGCAGCTGCGCCTTGGCGACCGCGCGCACGTTGGCGATCGCGGTGCGCAGGCCGTCGAGCACGGCCGGCTCCAGCACGCCAACGGACGCCTCGAGCTCGCGAGCGTCGACGCGCAGCTGCTCGGGTGCGAGCTCCGCCTTGTCGAAGCGCTCTGTGTACTCGAGCACGGCCTCGTCGCCGCGCTCGCGCACGCCGGCCAGGATCTCGGCGACCTGCTCCCTCATCGCGCCCGCACCTTCTCGACGATCGAGTCGATCTCGGCCGCCTTCAGCTTGTGCGCCACCGGGTTGGCGATCAAACGGGCCGTGCAGACCCCGATCTCCTCCATCACGCGCAGGCCGTTCTCGGCAAGCGTCGTGCCGGTGGCGGTCAGGTCGACGATCCCGTCCACGAGCCCGGTCAGCGGCGCCAGCTCGACAGAGCCCTTGACCTCGACGATCTCCGCCTGGCGGCCGGTGGCCGTGAAGTGGCGCTCGGCGATGCGGGGGTACTTGGTCGCGATCCGCACGCGGCCGAGCCTGCGCAGCGCGGCCGCGATCGGGTCGCCGCCCTCCGGCGCGGCCACGACCATGCGGCAGCGGCCGAAGCCGAGGTCGACCAGCTCGTAGACCGCGCGGTCGCTCTGCTCGAGCAGCACGTCCTTGCCGGTGATGCCGAGGTCGGCCGACCCGTGCTCGACGTAGGTCGGGACGTCCGACGGGCGCATCGTCACGATGCCGGCCTCGTCGAACAGCAGCTTGCGGTCGTTGGAGCGCACCTCGCCGGTGTCGATCCCGAGGTCGTCGAGCAGGTCGAGCGCGCCGTCGAACAGCGCACCGCGCGGCACCGCCACGGTCAGGCTCATTCGAGCGCCTCCTCGGCCGCCTGCGCCATGTGCACGCGCTGCACGTCCAGGCCCACTCCGCAGGCCGGCAGCGAGCGGCCGAAGCGGCCCAGCAGGTCGTCGTAGCGCCCGCCGCCGCCGAGCGTGAACCCCACCGCGGGGTCATAGACCTCGAACACCGCGCCCGTGTAGTAGCCGAGCTGGCGCACGAGCCCGAGGTCGAAGATGACCCGGTCCCCCATCCCGCGTTCGGCCAGCAGCTCGTACAGGGCGCGCAGCCCCTCGAGCGCCACGCCCTCGACGCGATCCAGGATCTCCACCCCGCCGCGCAGCTCCGGCAGCCGGACGAGCAGCTCGCGCTCGCGCTCCCCGAGCCCGTCCACGCGCGACACCAGCAGCTCCAGGGCGACCAGGTCGCGCCGCGACAGGCACTCGAGCAGCGGCAGGTGCAGGGCCTCGTCCACGCCGAGCTCGCGGAGCAGGTCGCGGTAGAGCGAGCCGTCGCCGACCCCTACGCGGTGGCGGCGCAATCCGGCCGCCTCGAGCGCGGCGATCGTCAGCCCCAGCACCTCGGCCTCGCCCTCGGGGCCGGCGGCGCCGATCAACTCGAGTCCGCCTTGGAGGAACTCGCGCGGCTCGCCGGCGCCGCGCTCGGTGGCGCGCCAGGCGTGCGAGAAGTAGCAGAAGCGCAGCGGCGGCTCGGCGTCGGCGTAGCGGGTTGACACGACCCGGGCGATCGGGATCGTCATGTCGGAGCGCAGCGCCAGCACGTCCCCCTGCTCGTCGAAGGTGCGGTAGCGCGCACCGGCGGCGCGCTCCTCGCCGCGGCGCAGTACCTCCTCGTATTCGAGCGCGGGCGTGTGCACCTCGCCGTAGCCGGCATCCTCGAGGACCTTGCGCATGCGTCCCGAGATCGCGCGCAGCTCGCGCATCTCGTCAGGCAGCACGTCGCGGGTGCCCGGCGGAATGGGGTGGCTCATTGAGCGCTCCTACGCGGGCACGCGCTCGGTGGCCACGCGCTCGATGCGCGCGCCGAGACCCCGCAGCCGCTCGTCGATCCGCTCGTAGCCGCGGTCGATCTGGCGGATGTTGCCGATCTCCGACGTGCCCTCGGCGCAGAGCGCCGCGATGAGCATGGCCATGCCGGCCCGGATGTCCGGGCTCTCCATGCGCTCGCCGTGAAGCCGGCTCGGGCCGCTGACGACCGCACGGTGCGGGTCGCAGACGATCACCCGAGCGCCCATGGAGACGAGCTTGTCCACGAAGAACAAGCGGTTCTCGAACATCTTCTCGTGGATCAGGACCAGGCCGTCGGCCTGCGTGGCCATCCCGAGCGCGATGCTGGTCAGGTCGGCCGGGAACGCCGGCCAGGGGCCGTCCTCGATCTTCGAGATCGCCTCGCCCTCGTCCGACTTCACGCGCAGCCGCTGGCCGGCGGGCACAACGACGTCGGTGCCGTCGTAATCGATGCGGCAGCCGAGCCGCTCGAAGGCAAGACGGGTCATGCGCAAGTCGTCGAGCACGCAATCGCGGATGCGCAGCTCGCCCCCGGTGCAGGCCGCCAGCGCGATGAAGGAGCCGATCTCGATGTGGTCCGGGCCGATCCCGTAGTCCGCCCCGCGCAGCTCCTCCTGGCCGTGGATGATCATCAGGTTCGAGCCGATCCCCTCGATGCGCGCGCCCATCTGCATCAGCAGGCGGGCGAGGTCCTGCACGTGCGGCTCGGAGGCGGCGTTGTGGATCACCGTCGACCCGGGGGTCAGCGCGGCCGCCATCAGAGCGTTCTCGGTCGCCATCACCGACGGCTCGTCCATGAAGAAGTCGCAGGCGTGCAGCCCGTCGGGCGCGCGCAGCTCGAAAGAGCGGTCGGCGCGCACGTCGGCGCCCAGCGCGCGGAACGCGTCCAGGTGCGGATCGAGCCGGCGCCGGCCGATCACGTCGCCGCCGGGCGGCGGCATGTCCGCTTTGCCGAAGCGGGCGAGCAACGGGCCGGCGAGCAGGAACGAGGCGCGGATGCGCTCGGACAGCAGGGCGTCGACCTGGGTGTGCGAGATCTCGTCGCAGCAGATCGCGATCACGTTCTCGTCGCGCCAGTCGGCGCGGGCGCCGAGGTGCACGAGCAGCTCGATCATCGCCTCGACGTCGCGGATGCGCGGCACGTTGCGCAGCACGACCTCCTCGGCCGTCAGCAGCGTGGCGGCAAGTGCGGGAAGTGCAGCGTTTTTGTTGCCGGCGGGCACGAGCGTCCCGGATAGGGGCGCGCCGCCTTCGATGATGAACTTCTCCATGCGGGGGTCCGTCCGAATAGGGGGATCGAGCGGGCGGCCAAGGGTATCGAAGGCCATCTGAGCGCAGGTTCGGGCCGGCGGGCGGATACCCTGCCACGCGTGTCACCTTCACGCGAGGAAGCCTGG
>JBQGCL010000281.1:0-26650 GCA_052038485.1 Thermoleophilaceae bacterium
CGAGCATCGGATTGTCGGACCCGAGCGGCGACGGGCCGCCCTCGAACCGCGCGCCGCCGAAGTCGGTCCGGCCGAAGCCGAGCTGAAGAGGATCGGTCAGGTCGGCGAGCAGCGCGGCGACCGGAGCGGTGAGCGATTCGATCGGGACCGCCCCGCGCAGCGCGTCGCCGAGCGAGCGCAGAGCGCCGTCGACGGCGCCGGCAAGCGGCGTGCTACGGCGAAGCTTGTCAGTGCCGCCGAGCGGCCCGCGTGTGCCTCCATCGCCTCCCGCCGGCGGCCGCGCCGGTGCGACATTCGGGGCGGCGGTCCGGGTCGCCTGGCTGACCGCCTCGGTGGCTGCCGAGCGCGGGGTCGCGGGAGGCGACTCGGCCACGTCGCCGACCGCCTCCCCGGCACCGCTCGAGGCCTCGGTGGCACCGGTCGCGGCCTTGGCGGCGTCGCCGCGGGTGGCGTGCGTGACCTACTCGGTGGCCGCCTGGACGGCCGGCTGCGCGGGCGGCACGGCCTGCGTCGCCGCTCCCGCGGCGCTCTGCACGGTCTGCGTGGCGGCCTGGGTGGCCGTACCCAGCGGGATCGGCGCGCTCGCCAGTGCGGGCGCCGTCAGGGCGAGGGTGGCGATCGCGCTCGCCACGCTCAGCAACAGCAGGCGCTGCGCGATCGCCAAGCGCTGCGCGATCGCTCGTGGGATCCCTGCCAAGACGAGTCTCACCGAGGTCCACTATGCCCAAGCGCACAGGTTATGTCACCTAAATTTGCCTGTATACGCACATCTGGAGCCAAAAAAGCTCCATCGAGCGGGTGTTCAGCGGGGGTGCTCGGGTACCAGCCAGGCATGGATCGCAACGAGTTTCGCCACGAACTGGCACAGCAGCTGCGGGTCGATTCGGTTCGTTCCAGCGCGGCTGCCGAGTCCGGACACCCGACCTCGTCGATGTCCGCCGCCGAGCTGATGGCCGTCCTGCTCGACGGCCACCTGCGGCTCGACTTCGACCGCCCGGACGATCCCGGGCGCGACCACCTCGTCTTCTCGAAGGGCCACGCCTCCCCCCTCTTCTACGCGTCCCTCAAGGCCGCCGGCGCAATCGGCGACGACGAGCTGCTCACGTTCCGCGAGCTCGGCAGCCGCCTGGAAGGCCACCCCACTCCGGTGCTGCCCTGGGTTGACGTGGCGACGGGGTCACTCGGCCAGGGCCTGCCGGTCGCGGCGGGCCTGGCGCTGACCGCCAAGCGACTCGACCGGACCGCGTCGCGCGTCTGGGCGTTGTGCGGCGACAGCGAGCTCGCCGAGGGATCGATCTGGGAGGCGTTCGACCACGCGTCGTTTTGGAAGCTCGACAACCTGGTCGCGATCGTCGACGTGAACCGGCTCGGCCAGACGGGAGAGACGATGCACGGCTGGGACCTCGACACCTACGCCGGGCGCGCCCGCGGCTTCGGCTGGCAGACGATCGAGATCGACGGCCACGACGTCGGGGCGATCGAGGACGCGTACGAGCAAGCCGAGCGATCCACCGATCGGCCGACGGCGATATTCGCGAAGACCAAGAAGGGTGCGGGCGTGAAGGCCGTCGAGGACAAGCCGGACAAGCACGGCAAGCCGCTTGACGAGCCCGAGGAGGCGATCGCCGAGCTCGGCGGCGCGCGCGATCTGAGCGTGGAGGTGGCGAAGCCGGACGTGGCGAGCGCGACTCCGCCGGGTGGCGAGCGCGCCGGAGGCGGGCCGAGCGCCGGGCTGGCCGGCGGCGGGCCCGCGGGCGAGCGCCCCGCCTTCGAGCTCGGCGGCGACCCCGTCCCCACCCGCAAGGCCTATGGCGCGGCCCTCAAGTGGCTCGGCGACACCAGGCCCGACGTCGTCGTCCTCGACGGCGAGGTCTCCAACTCGACGTACAGCGAGCTGTTCCGCGAGGCCCATCCGGACCGCTACTTCGAGATGTACATCGCCGAGCAGCAGATGGTCGCCACCGCCGTGGCGATGCAGCGGCGCGACTGGAAGCCGTTCGCTTCCACGTTCGCTGCCTTCCTCACGCGTGCGTACGACTTCGTGCGCATGGCCGCCGTCAGCCGCGCCGACATCCGCCTGTGCGGCTCGCACGCCGGCGTGTCGATCGGCGAGGACGGGCCATCGCAGATGGGACTCGAGGACCTGGCCGCGTTCCGCGCCGTCCATTCGAGCACAGTGCTCTACCCGTGCGACGCCAACCAGGCCGTCCGGCTCGTCGAGCTGATGGCCGACCTCGACGGGATCTCCTACCTGCGCACCCATCGCGGCGGCCTGCCCGTGATCCACGCACCCGACGAGGACTTCGAGGTCGGCGGCAGCCGGACCGTCCGCGACGGCGACGACGTCACGCTCGTCGGCGCCGGCGTCACCCTGCACGAAGCCCTGAAGGCGGCCGACCGGCTCGCCGACGAGGGCGTCGAGGCGCGCGTAATCGACCTCTACTCGGTCAAGCCGGCCGACGCCGACACGCTCGCCCGCGCGGCCGCCGAGACGGGCGCGATCGTCACGGTCGAGGACCACTGGCCGGAGGGCGGGCTCGGCGACGCCGTTCTTGGCGCGTTGGCCGAGGCCGGGGAGTCCTGTCGCGTGCGTAAGCTGGCAGTAGGCGCGATGCCGGGCTCCGGGTCGCCGGACGAGCTGATCCACGAGGCAGGCATCGACGCGGAAGCGATCGCCGGCGCCGCACGAGAGCTGGCGAGCGCGCGGGCAACCGCCTGACACAGCAAGGAGATACGCAAATGAGCAACCGGCTGCGAGATATCGAGGCCCTCGGGCAATCCATCTGGATCGACAACCTCAACCGGCAGCTGCTCGTCGAGGGCACGCTGCGCGAGTTGGTCGAGCAGGACGGGATCAGCGGCGTCACCTCCAACCCCACGATCTTCGAGAAGGGCATGGGCCACTCGGACCTCTACGACGACGAGTTCCGAGAGGTCGTCGCCGAGACCGACGACGTCGAGCAGATCTTCGAGCGGCTGGCGCTCGGGGACATCCGCGACGGCGCCGACATCCTGCGGCCAACCTTCGACGCGACCGGCGGTCAGGATGGCTTCGTCTCCTTCGAGCTGCCCGCGTCGCAGGCGTTCGACTCGCAGGCGTCGATCGACACCGCCGTGCGCCTGCACGACGTGATCGACCGCGAGAACGTCTACATCAAGGTGCCCGGCACGCGCGAGGGCGTCGTGGCCTTCGAGGAGCTGACCGCACGCGGCGTCAACGTCAACGTAACGCTGCTGTTCTCAGTCGGGCGCTATCGCGAGATAGCCGAGGCCTACGTACGCGGGCTGACCCGGCGTGTCGACGCCGGCGAGCCCGTCGACAGGGCCGCTTCGGTGGCGAGCTTCTTCGTCTCGCGCGTGGACACGAAGGTCGACGCCGAGCTGGAGCGGCTCGGGCGCGAGGACCTGCGCGGCAGGGCCGCCGTCGCCAACGCGCGGATCGCCTACGCGGCGTTCCAGGAGATCTTCTCCGGCCCGGCCTGGGAGCGGCTGGCGGCGGCCGGCGCGCACGCGCAGCGCCCGCTGTGGGCGTCGACGTCGACCAAGAACCCGGACTACTCCGACACGCTCTACGTCGACGAGCTGATCGGGCCGGACACCGTCAACACGATGCCCGACGCGACGATCAAGGCCGCGCGCGACCACGCCACGCCCGAGCGCACCGTCGACCGCGACGTCGACGGCGCCCGTGCGCTGATCGACGAGCTGAAGGAGATCGGCGTCGACTTCGACGACATCGTCGACCACCAGCTCGTGGACGAGGGCGTGGCGTCGTTCTCGAAGTCCTACGAGGACCTGATCGACACGCTCCGGCGCAAGGCCGGCGAGCTGACCGGCGCGGCCCGCTAGCCGACCGGTTCCGGCTCGGGCTGCTCCTGTGGATCCGGGATCTCCGGCTCGCCGGGCGGGTTGGGGTTCGGCGTCTCCGGCTCCGGGGGAGCCGGAACCTCGAGCTGTGTCTCGATCATGCGCGGCCTGTACCCGGAGCCGCGAGACCCACGCCTACCGCTTGCGCGGACGAACGGCGATCGGCACGGCGAACTTCGTCCCGCGGTTGCCGGCGGTGTCGCGAGCACCGAGGCTCAGCCGGTACTTGCCCGCCTTCACGCGCGTCGTGAAGCGGATCGTTCCCGGCCCGGCCGGCTGGTTGGCGAAGGTCAGCTTGGGCTTGACGACGACGTAGCGGGTGCAGCGCCTGCGGCCCCGGTTCGAGCGCTTCGGCTTGACGCAGCGCCTGCCGGCCTTGCGCCCGGGCAGGGCGCGCTCGAAGACGAGCGTGACCGTGGCGGCCTCCGACAGCCGGTAGCGGATCGTGATCGTCCCGCCGCTGCGCGGCCGTCGCGTAGAGAGCCGCACCGTCCCGAGCTTGGGCTTGACCGTGTCCTTCGTGCCGCCGCCACCGCCGCCGCCTGGAAGCGGGATGCCGGTCACGCGCCCGACGCGGTTGCCGGTCTCCTCGGTGAACCAGACCGTGCCGCCCGGCCCCGCAGCCACATAGCGCGGCCCGGCCCCGGCCGTCATCCCGGTCACGTGGCTGGTGACGCCCGCTCGATCGACGCGGCCGACGGCGTTGGCCTGGAACTCCGCGAACCAGACCGCCCCGTCCGGACCCACCGTGACGCCGAAGGGATCGACGCCCTTGCTCGTGAACGCCGTGGCGACACCACCCGGGGTCACCTTGCCGACCGTGGTGCCCTGCCCCGCGTACCAGATGTTCCCGTCGGGGCCGCCGATCACGTCTATCGGCGAGCCCGCCGGCACCGGGAAGTTGGTGACCGTGCCGCCGGGGGTCACCCGAACGACCGAGCCGGGGGTGCTGAAGTTCCCGACCCACATGTTGCCGTCCGACCCCTTGGCGATCCCACGTGGGTTGACGCCGGCCCCGAGCGGAATCGGTAGCCCGACGGCCGCGCCCGCCGGCGAGATGCGATGCACGTCCGGGCTCGCAGCATCGGCATCGGCCACCCAGAGGTTCCCGTCGGGGCCGACCGCGATCCCTCGCGGCTGCACGATGCCCATCCCCCCGATGGCGGTGACGCCCGCCGGATTTCCGGGAGGCATGCGGCCCACTCCGTTCGCCTCGGTGAACCAAAGCGCGCCATCGGGTCCCACCACGATGATGTCCGGGCTCGTCGCGCCCGCCGCGATCGGGAACTCGGTGATCGTCGTCCCCACCACCCGGCCGATCTTGTTCGCGCCCCGCTCGGTGAACCACATGTTCTTGTCGAGCCCCTGGACGATGTCCTGCGGCTGGGCCGCGGCGGTCGGCAGCGGGAACTCCTGGATCGCCGGAGCCGCCTCCGCGGCGGCGGGAATGCACGCGACCAGCGCGCCGCAGGCCAGTACGACAAGGCGCCTCACGACGTACAGGGTGTCAGGCGCTGAGCGCTTCGTCCAGCGCGGCGTTCACGAGCTCGTCCGCTCGCTCGTTGTACTCGCGCCGCACGGAGCGCACCGACCAGCCGTCGAACTCGCGCAGCGTGCGCATCGCCTCGAGGAAGAGCGGCTTCAGGCCGGCGTGCTTGACCTTGTACTCGCCGCCGATCTGGCGCGCCACCAGCTCGGAGTCGTTGATCAGCTCGACCTCGTCCGCGCCCAGGTCGCGCGCCAGCTCCAGGCCCAGCAGCAGCGCGCGGTACTCGGCCACGTTGTTGGTGGCCTCGCCGATGTAGGCGTTGCGCTCGCCAAGCACGTCGCCGTCGACGCTCGCCGCCACCGCGGCGACGGCGGCGGGCCCGGGGTTGCCGCGCGCCCCGCCGTCGACGTTGACGACGACCTTCACTCGGGGGCCGGCGACTCGATCGTCGGGAACGTCCCCTTGGCGCGCTGGCGCCGCTTCTCCTTGAACGACGGGTGGTCGCCCGGCAGCCCGCCCTGGGCGCGCCGGTCGACGATCACCTCGACGTTCGGCTCGTCCTTGTAGTACTCGGTCAGCCGGTCGAACAGCTCGCCTTCGAGCGGCCTCGGCACAACGCAATAGATCACGCCTCGTCATCCCCCTGTGCATGGCCGGCGAGCACGCGACCCTCGCCGTCCAGATGTGCATTCCAATCGCGCAGACCCTCGTCGATCTGCTCGATCTCCTCGCCCTTGTCGAGCATCATGACCGGGTCGCCCTCGTCGCCGAGGTCGACCCTGAACCGGTACCAGGAAAGATCCCACGCGACCACGACGGTCACCTGCGACCCCTGCGTCGCGTCGGGCTGGGCGCTCACGAACGGCATCCCCAGCGTCCTCGCCAGACCGGCGATCGTGCGCTGGTGCGACGACCCGTTGAACAGCTCGAGCGCCCGGTCCACCTTGGCCTGGGCCGTGGTTGGGATGGCGCGCACGTGGCGTGGGTCCTTCGGGCGGCTGCGGACCGGCGGGCGCACCTCCTCGTGCTGGTGCGGCTCGGCCGGCGGCTGGCCGCCGTTGACGGGCTCGGCCGGCTCGGCGGGTGGGCGCCGACGCAGGCGCCCGAGCACTCCGCGGCGCGGCTCCGAGCGCGGCATCCGGGTCGGCATCTCGCCGGCTGCCGACTCGCGGATCCAGCCCTCGTGCTGGGCGCGCAGCGAGCAGAGGTCGCAGACCTGGTGGCGGTGCCCGCCCGGGGCGAGGTAGGCCTCGGCGCGCTCGCCCTTCAGGATCGTGCGGCCGCAGACGTCGCAGGTCACGACGTCGTGTACGGGCCTCAGCTCCTTCTTCACCGCCCCGATGATAGGGCGGGTTCGATCAGGCCTTGACAGCCTCCTGCTCGCGCGCCGCCTCTTGCACGACAGATTGCGCGATGTGGGCCGGGATCTCCTCGTAGCGGGCCAGCTCCATCGTGTACTCGCCCTGTCCGCCCGTGATCGCGCGCAGGTCGGGCGCGTAGCTGAGCAGCTCCGCCATCGGCACCTCGGCCTTGACCTCGGTCACGTTGCCCTTCGGCTCCATGCCGAGCGGCCGTCCGCGCCGCGAGTTGAGATCGCCGATCACGTCGCCGACGGACTCCTCCGGCACCGTCACGGTGACGGTCATGATCGGCTCCATCAGGCACGCCTGCGCGTTCTCCATGGCGTCCTTGAACGCCATCGAGCCGGCGATCTTGAACGCCATCTCCGAGGAGTCGACCGAGTGGTGCTGGCCGTCGAACAGGCGCACCCGCACATCCTGGACCGGGAAGCCGGCCACGACGCCGGCCTGCATGGCCTCGCGAACGCCCTTCTCCACGGCCGGGATGAACCCGCCCGGGATCACGCCACCCTTGATCGCGTTGACGAAGTCGAAGCCCTCGCCGTGTCCAAGCGGCTCGATCTCGATGTGGCAGTCGGCGAACTGACCGCGCCCGCCGGTCTGCTTCTTGTAGCGCGCGTGCGCCTTGGCGTTGCCCTTGATCGCCTCGCGGTACGGCACGTGCGGCTGGTGCAGCTCGACCTCGGCGCCGAAGCGCTCCTTCATCCGGTCGACGATCACCTCGACGTGGATCTGCGAGATGCCGGCCAGGATCTGCTCGCCGGTCTGCTCGTCGCGGTGGAAGTCGATCGTCGGGTCCTCCTCCTGGAGGCGGCGCAGTGCCTGTCCGACCTTGTCCTCGTCGCCCTTCGCCTTGGCCTCGATGGCGAACGCCATCACGGGGCGCGGCATCGCCGGCAGGGCGAGCGGCACCTCGGTGTCCTTGGCGGCGAGGACGTCGCCGGCGTGGGTCTCCTTGAGCTTGGCCACCGCGCCGATGTCCCCGGGGCCGAACTCGTCGGCGTGCTCGGTGTCCTTGCCCTGCGGGACGAGCAGCTGGCCGATCCGCTCCTTGCCGTGGGTGCGGCAGTTGAGCACCTGCGAGTCGTGCTTCATCACGCCCTGGTAGACGCGGAACAGGTTGATCCGGCCGGCGTACGGGTCGGCCAGCGTCTTGAACACGAACGAGACCATGTCCTTCGACTCGTCCGGCTCCAGGGTCGCGTCCTCCAGCTCGAGCGCGCCGCGCTTGGCCGGCGACGGCAGGTCCTCGACGAACGCGTCGAGCAGCCGGTTGATGCCGAGATTGCGCGTCGCGGCGCCGCAGGTAACCGGGAACAGGTGCCCCTCGGTGACGCCGGTCTTGAGCGCGTTGACGGTCTCCTCGTGCGAGATCTCCTCGCCCTCGAGGTAGCGCTCCATCAGCTCGTCGGAGACCTCCGCCACCTCGTCCATCAGCTTCTCGCGCATCTCCTGCGCGCGGTCGGCGAGGTCGTCGGGGATCGGGATCTCCGTGCAGTTCTCGCGGCCCTCGCCCTCGTAGCGGTAGGCCTTCATGTCGATCAGGTCGACCACGCCCTCCAGCTCGTGCTCGGACCCGATCGGGATCTCGGTCGCCACGACGTGCTGGCCGAACGCCTGCTTGAGCGAGTCGAGCGTGCGGTAGAAGTCCGCCCGCTCGCGGTCGAGCATGTTCACGAACAGGATGCGGGCGAGCCCGAGGTCGGCGGCGCGCTCCCAGAGCCGGCTGGTGGTGACCTCGGCGCCCATCACGCCGTTGACGACGAACACGGCGCCCTCGCAGACACGCAGCGCGCACAGGGCGTCCGCGACGAAGCTGGGCTCGCCGGGCGTGTCGACCAGGTTGATCTTGCGGTCCTCCCAGCGGAACGACGACAGGCTCGCGGAGATCGACATCTCGCGCGCCTTCTCGTCGGGCGCCGAGTCGGAGACCGTGGTTCCATCCGCCACCGAGCCGAGCCGGTTGATCGCGCCGGCGGTGAACAGGAGCGCCTCGTTGACCGAGGTCTTCCCGCTGCCTCGGTGGCCCACCAAGGCCACGTTGCGGATCCTCTTCGGCGATTCGTGCGCCATCAGTCTCCTTCCCTCGAAAGCCGGGCTCTGGAGACTACTGCGCGAGCGCCTGCTCCAGGGTCGCGTGGATCGGGGCCACGCTGTTGACGTCGGTGAGCAGCAGCACACGGCCGAGCGGGGACGTCTCGGGCACCACCAGGCGCAGTTCCTGACGGCGCCGCGAGACCCGGCGCGACAGGTCGAAGATCACCTCGATCGCCGCCGAGTCGAGGTAGCGGCAGCCCTCCAGGTCGACGATCAGGGCGATCACGTCGTTGGGCACCGCGTCCAGCAGCTCGTCCCGTACCAGCGCGGCGTTGGTCATGTCCACCTCGCCGCTCAGGCGAGCGAGCACGCTGCCGCCGTGGCGCTCGATCGAGATGTCGGCGAGCGTGCTCACGCGGCTTCCGACCCGCCCAGGCGCCTGCGCATTCGCACCACGGTGCCCTCGTCCTCGCTGGACACCTCCACCTGGTCCATCAGGCCCTCGATGATGTTCAGCCCGCGCCCGCGGTGGGCCCCGCGGCGCTCGCGCCAGTGCCCGCGGTCGCTGACCGTGGCGATCAGGTCGCGCGCGTCGAGCCTGGCCTCGACGTCGAAGGTCGCGTCGCCGGGCCCGTAGGCGTGCTCGATCGCGTTGCCGGCTGCCTCGCACACGGTCAGGGTGATCTCGTAGGTCTCCGCGTCGTCGGCCCCGGCCGCGTGCAGGAAGCGAGCCAAGCGGCGGCGCAGCCCCTGGAGCGACTCGGGCTCGGCCGGCAGCGTGAAGCGGATCGACTCGCTCGCCACCGGGCGCGGGCGCACGGCCAGCAGCGCCACGTCGTCGCCCGGCTCGCGCTGCCCGAGCACGCCCGACAGGACGGCGTCGCACAGCCCTTCGAGCCCGCCCTCGGCGCGGTCGGCGGCCTCCGCGAGCGCATCGAAGCGGCGCTCGAGCGGCTCGTCGCGCCGCTCAACCAGGCCGTCGGTGTAGAGCAGCAGCGAGGCGTCTTCGGGCAGCACGGCGCCGGCCTCGCGGAAGACGCCGGGGTCGACGGCCCCGATCGGCACCGCTCGTCCGCCCTCCAGGAAGGCCACGCCGTCGGGCCCCAGCACGAGCGGCGGCGGGTGCCCGGCGCTGGCGAATTGGAGCTCGCCGGTCTCACGCTCGAGCACGAGGTAGAGAGCGGTGGCCATCACGTCCTCCTCGCCGCTCATCACGAGCCGGTTGACTCGCGCCATCACCTCGGCTGGCGAGTTCTCGGCCAGCCCGTAGGCGCGGAACGCGTTGCGGAGCTGGCCCATCACGGCGGCCGCGCGCAGCCCGTGGCCGACGACGTCGCCGACGACCAGCGCCACACGCCCGTCGGGGCGCTCGAGCGCGTCGTACCAGTCGCCGCCGATCGCGGCGCCGCGACCGGCGGGCAGGTAGCGGGCGGCGATCTCGAGCCCCTCGATGCGCGGCAGGCGCTCGGGCAGCAGGCTGCGCTGAAGCGTCTCGGCGATCGTGTGCTCGCGCTCGTAGACCTCGCGCAGCTGGGCCTCCATCAGCTTGCGCTCGTGGATGTCGATCGCGGTTCCGACGTAGCCGACGAATCGCCCGTCCTCGTAGCGCGGCACGCCGCGCTCGGAGATCCAGCGGTACTCGGCGTGCTTGTCGCGCAGCCGGTACTCGCGCTCCCACGTCTGGCGCCGCCCGAGCGTCTCGTACCAGCCCGCCACGACCGTCGGTGCGTCGTCCGGGTGCACGCCGAGCGCCCAGGTATCGCCCAGCTCCTGCTCGAGCGTCGTGCCGGTGTATGCCAGCCAGCCGGCATTCACGAACGTGACCAGCCCGCGCTCGTCGGTCGTCCAGATCATCACCGGGGCGCTGTCGGACAGGTCGCGGAAGCTCGCCTCCGACCTGCGCAGCGCATCCTCCATCCCCTTGCGCTCATGGATATCGGTGGCGGTCCCGACGTAGCCGACGAACTCGCCGCCCGCGAAGCGGGGCGTGCCCACCTCGAGCACCCAGCGGAACTCGCCGCTGCGGTGCATCAGCCGGTACTCGAAGCGGAACTCGGTACGGCGGGCGAACGTGTCGCGCCAGCGCTCGAGCAGGTCATCGCGGTCGTCCGGGTGGGCGCTCGAGCCGAACGTGTCGCCCAGGTCATCGAGCAGCTCGCGCCCGGTGAAGCGCAGCCAGCCCTCGTTGACGAAGGTCACGTCGCCCTCGGCGTCGGTCATCCACATCAGCGCCGGCGCGGTGTCGGCCAGCTCGCGGAAACGCGCCTCGGAGTCGCGCACCTCGTCCTCGTGGCGGCTGCGCTCGATCGCCGCGCCGACCACGTTGGCGAGCCCCTGGAGGAAGTGGGCGTCCTCGGCGCTGAAGTGCTTGGCGGTGCGACTGTGGGCGCCGATCCCGCCGACCTGGCTCCCTCCCGCCCGGACCTGCACCACCAGCGCGCTGACCACGCCCAGGGCGGCCTGCACGGGCGTGGGGTCGAAGCGCGTCTCGGTCTCGAAGTCGTCGACGATCACCGGACCGTCGTGGTCGAGCGCGTAGCCGGGCAGCTGGTCGCGGCGCGTGTCGACAACGGCGCCGACGACGTCGTCGGGCAGCCCGTGGCCGGCGCGCACGAGCAGCCCGAGCCCGTCACCGGTCAGCTCGAGCACCGAGGCGAACTCGGTGCCCAGCTCGCGGGCGGCGCACTCGGCCGCCTCGGCGCTCAGCTCGTCGAGCGAGGCGCCCGCGAGCGCGCGCTGTCCCAGCTCGGCGACGGCGGCCTGCTGGCGCGCACGGATGGCGACCTCGTCCCGGTAGCGGTGCGAGCGGCGCAGCAGCGTGGGGTCTCCCCTACTCCGCGTCGCCGAGCGGGTCTCCCTGCAGGCGCGACTTCAGCCGCAGCACGGCCTTCGTGTGCAGCTGCGAGACGCGCGACTCGGTGACCCCGAGCACCTCGCCGATCTCCCGCAGGGTCAGGTTCTCGTAGTAGTAGAGGGCGACCACGAGCTTCTCCCGCTCCGGCAGGCGCGCGATCGCGTCCGCCAGGCGGTCCTTCATCTCCGTGGTGTCCATCTCCATCGCGGGGTCGGCCGCGTGGGGGTCCTGGATCGTGTCCAGCAGGGACACCTGGTCGCCCGACGAGTCCGAGACGGTCCACAGCTCGTCGAGCGCGACCACCGAGGAGTTGGAGATGCGCACCAGCGACTCCTGGAACTCCTCGATCGTGATCTCGAGCGCGTTGGCCATCTCCTGGTCGGTCGGCGCGCGGTGCAGCTCGTGCTCGAGCTTCGCGTTGGCCTTCTCGATCTCGCGGGCCTTGGTGCGCACCGAGCGGGGCACCCAGTCGAGCGAGCGCAGCTCGTCGATGATCGAGCCCTTGATGCGGGTGATGGCGAACGTCTCGAACTTGATCTCGCGCTCCGGCTCGAAGCGCTCGATCGCCGAGATCAGGCCGAGCAGCCCGTACGAGATCAGGTCCGACTCCTCGACGTGCGAGGGCAGGCCGCTCGACATCCGGCCGGCGACGTACTTGACCAGCGGCGCGTAGGCGAGCACGAGGCGCTCGCGCGCCTTCTCGTCCCTGTCGTCCTTGTAGCGGCGCCAGAGGTCCCTGAGCTCTATCGCCTTGAGATTGGTCTCCATTCCGCCCTTAAGTCACGCGCGTGGGTGAGCCCGCGCATAAGCCGTCCTGAGGCGCTTCGACTCTACCCGAGTGTACGTTTGCGTCGTGCTGATGGACGCATGGCCCAGCAGCTCCTGGATCGTGCGCAGGTCGGCACCGCCCTCGAGCAGGTGGGTTGCGAACGAGTGGCGCAGCGTGTGCGGAGAGATACCCGCCTGGCGGGCCTGGATCTTGAGCCGGCGCCGGATATCCGACGTGGAGAGCCGCTTGCCGCTCTTCGACAGGAACAGCGCGTCGCTGTCGCCGGCGTCCAGGGCCGGTCGGCCGCGGCTGAGATAGCGGTCCAGCGCACGCCAGGCGTGCTCGCCGACCGGCACGAAGCGGGTGCGGCCGCCCTTCCCCTCCACGCGCACCTGCTCGCCGTCGGGGTCGGCGCTCGTCACGTCGAGAAGGGTCAGCTCCTCGGCCCGCAGTCCGGCCGCGTAGGCCAGCTCGAACATCGCGCGGTCGCGCAGGTCGAGCGGCGTCGAGGCGGGGATCCGCTCGAGCAGGTCCGCCACCTCGCCCGACTTGAGCACCTGCGGCAGGTAGTTCTCCTTCTTGGGGCTGGGCACGAGGTCGGCCGGGTTGTTGTCGAGCTCACCTCGCTCGACGAGGTGGCGGTAGAAGCTGCGGATCGCGGCCAGCTTGCGGGCGACCGTCGACTTGGCCGCGCCGTTCTCGCCGAGCACGGCGGCGAACCGACGCAGGTCGCGGTGCGACACGTCCTTGGGGCGCAGCCCGCGGCCGGCGGCCCACTCGCCCAGCTGGCCGAGGTCGACGCCGTAGGCGCGGCGCGTCTTCTCCCCCATGCCGCGGGTGCGCTGCCAGTCGTCGAAGGCGGCCAGGCCGGCGGCCCAACTAGCCTCCTGCGGGGTGGGTGTCTTCTTCGTCAACACGACGGACGGACGGGTTGCGACTCGCACTCAGCTGACCCAAGCCGGGCTCGTCGACGAGCACGACCGGCCGCCCCGTCCCTGGCATCCGATCCAGGGTCCGGACGACGCCTCGACCATGTGGTACGCGGTCCTGCGCAAGCGCGAGCGGGGCGTCTTCATCGGCACGCTCTGCATTCGACACACCGACCGCAAGAACCTCCTGGAGGAAAGCGGGTGGGAAGAGGTGCCGGTCGCTGAGATCGGCCCCTAGGCGATGTAGATCGGCGCTCCGACCGGGACCTGGTCGTACAGCTCGATCACGTCGGGGATCGCCATGCGCAGGCAGCCGTGGGAGGCAGCGCTGCCGAGGGAGCCGACGTCGTCCGTCCCGTGGATGCCGGCGCCGTCATAGATGCCCATCCAACGCGCCTTGAGCGGGTTGTCGGGACCCGGCGGGATCGACCGGCCGGCCAGGTCGCCGGCCCAGTCGCTGTCGGGCACGTGCCAGGTCGGGTCGACCTGCTTGTTCTGTATGTGGTAGAGCCCGGCCGGCGTGTCGAAGCCGAGCGCCCCGACGGCGACCGTGTACTCCTTGACCAGCTGCAGCTGCTTGTAGAGGCGCAGCTTGAAACTGGAGCGGTCGGCCACGAGCATGACCGGGTACTTGTCGGCCAGCTGCGCCTGCGTGACCTTCGGGTGGGTGATCCGCACCGGCGCCTTGACCCGCCGGGCCACGCCCGGCACGGTCAGCGCCTGCGCGAGCCGCTGGCGCAGCAGCTTCGCCTTCACGGCCACGCCGTTGCGCTCCTTGACCTTCTCGAGCGAGGGGAAGTCGACCTCGGCGTCGCGGGCCGGGCGGTTGAGGGTGCGGCCGACGCGCTTCACCAGGCCGTCGATCGCCTCGGCGTCGTAGGTCACGCGGGCCGGCACTTGGGCGTCCTCGGTGCCGCCGGTGAGGTCGCGCGCGACGCGGCTGATGATGTTGCCGTCGCGGCTCGTGGCGAGCGCCTCGTCGACCATGCCGACCACGTCGGCGTGGACGCCGGCGTCCTGGGCCGACAGCCGGAAGCGGCGGTGGTCGTAGGCGACCGCGATCGGGCGCTCGAGCGGCTCGCGCAGCTCGCGCGCGATCAGCGCACGCGCCTCGCCGACCTTCATCCCGCCCACGTCGATGCCCGCGACCGTGACGCCCTTGGCGATGGTGTCGTCACGCGACGAGTCGTACGCGTAAGCGGCCACCGCACCTCCCACGAGGACCAGCAAGAGAGCGGCGACGAAGATGAACGACTTCTGCCTCATTGCGAGCGTGAGGCGGCGCCGTGCCGCCCTGCCTTCAGTCTACGGAGCTGAGCGGCGTTCTCCTACGCTTGGGACCGGGATTGCGCGAATCCGCACGCGCAAAGCTCCTGCTAAACCGGCGTTTCCCTGCGCGCCAGCACGGACTCGATGGCCGACAGCACGCGCGCGCGATTGGCGTGCCGGCGCTCGTAGTCGCGCAACGTCTGAAGATCGTCGCGCTCGAGCGAGGCGAGCAGCGCGATCACCTCCTCGGCGGCGAGGTCGTCGTAGTGCTCGACCGGCGAGCGGGCGGGCTGGCGCCGGGCGGGCTCGGCGGCGCGCTGCTGCGCCTCGGCGGCCGCTCGCTGCTGCGCCTCCGCGGCCGCTCGCTCGGCGGCTTCCGCCGCCACCCGCTCAACCGCCTGCTCGGCCTGCTCGGCCCGCTCGATCGCCTGCTCGGCGGCGCGCTCGGCCGCCAGCACGCGGTCCTCCTGCTCGGCCGCGCCCGCCCCGCGTCCGTGCTGCGGGTAGCCGGGCGGCCGCTCGCGGGCGTTCTTGACGTGCGGGCTCCACCGCAGGAAGTCCTCGACCTCGCGCTCGTAGCGGTACGGCTCCTGCCCGCCGCGCACCAGCGGATGCAGGCGCAGGTGCTCGCCCAGCTTGAGCACCGCCTCGCGGCTCGTGTAGCCGTAGACGAACCCGGTCGCCTTGTAGCGGCGGTTGTCGAGCCCGCGCCCGAAGCGCAGCTGGTTGAGCGCCTCGGGCGGGATGTTCACGCCGACCCGGCGCAGCGCCGAGGCGGCCAGGCCGGTCCCCCAGAACGGCAGCACCGGCGCGTAGGGCTTGCCGAGCAGCCCGGCCACCTCGCTCAGCGACAGCACGCCGTCGCCGGCGACGTTGTAGAGGCCCGGCACCTTGTTCTTGACCGCGTGCTCGAGCGCGTGCACCACGTCGTCCTCGTGAACGAACTGGTAGCGCGGGTCGAAGCCGAGAATCATCGGCACCGCCGGCAGCGAGAACAGGCCGATGTGCGAGGTGCGCACGTCGGGGCCGAGCACGTTGGCGAACCGCAGGATCGACACCGCCACGCCCGGGTTCTTCTCGGCGAACTCGGTCAGCGACGCCTCGGCCTCGACGATGTCGCGCTCGATCGGCGTGCGCGGCGGGTGCGGGCGCCCCATGCCCTCGTCGAAGAAGGCCGGGTCGTCCTGCTCGCAGCCGTAGTAGTGGGCCGACGACTTGAAGACCACCTTGCGCACGGGCGAGTCCGCCCCCGAGCAGGCGGCCAGGATGTTCATCGTGCCGATGATGTTGTTGTCGTGCGCCTTCGCCGAGCTGGTCGTCGTGGAGTCGACCACCAGCCGGGTGTCGACCACAGTGTCGATCTCGGCGGCCTCGACCACGCGCCGCAGCAGGGCGTGCTGGGCACCGACCTTGACGTACTCGGTGCGCTCGAGCTCGACCTGGGGCTCCTGGTTGTCGACGCCGATCACGGCCTCGACCTCGTCGAACGCCTCGAGCGCCTGAGCCAGCCGGCCTCCCCAGTAGGTCGACAGACCGGTGACGAGGATGCGGCGGGAGTCCATCGTCATCCGAACCACACCGACTTGCGCGTGGCGAGCATGTCCCAGAGGCTCTCCTGGATCTGGGCGCGGATGTCGTGCGCGACCGTCTGCACCAGCGCCTTGTCCTCGTGCATGCCCTCGTCGTCGAAGCGGATCGGCTCCAGGAAGCGGATCTTGAACTTGGCGGGCAGGTAGCCGAGCATCCCGAGCAGGCCGAAGTGCGGGAAGGTCGGCGTGATCGGGAAGTAGAGCAGCCCGGTCAGGCGCTTGAACAGGCCGACCTGGGCGAACACCGGCGCGGCCTCCTCGGCGCCGACGACGCAGACGGGGACGATCGGGGCTCGCGCCCGCATGGCGGCCTCGACGAAGCCGCCGCGGCCGAACCGGCGGAGCCGGTAGCGGTCCTTGTAGAGCTTCTCGGTCCCCTTGCGGCCCTCCGGGAAGACCAGCACGAGCTGCTCCTCGTCGAACAGGAGACGGTGCACGTTGGCGGGGTGGGCCGGCACACAGCCGATCTTGGAGGTCAGCATCGAGAAGCCGGGATAGCCCTTGAAGAAGTGCTCGACGGTGATGTTGAGCGGGCGCGGGTGGGCGTGCTCCTCTCGGATCGCCTTGCCGATCATCGCGGCGTCGGGCGGCAGCGCCCCGGCGTGGTTGGAGACCAGCAGCGCACCGCCGTTGGCCGGCACGTTCTCGATCCCCTCGACCTCGGCGCGGAACCAGTGCTTGTAGAAGAACTCGATCAGCGTCGCATCGAAGACGCCCTCGATGCGCTCCGAGCGGCCCCAGTCGTTGAGACGCCGCTCGGGCTCGACGCCGGGCAGGTGGGACTTGAGCGTCTCGGCGGGGACGAGCTCGGTCGGCCGGCGCCGCTCGCGCGGCGCCAGAGGTGTGCGGGTGGGCTCGGCCATCGAACAGACGAGTGTGTCAGATTCCGTTGCGGCCGCTTCGCAGCCGCGACGAAGTTGACTTTTGCCCCCTATAGCGCGGTTAACCACAACCTCGTGGCCGTCAACCCCCTTATTGCCGCTGTTTACGCCCTAAGTTCCGCCAGGACGGGGTCGAGCGCCCGCCTGAGCTCCAGCCAATCCGACGCCCCGATCACCCCGTCCCGCTCGACCAGCTCGCGGTTCCACGGGTGCAGGATCGTGGCCGGCACGATGCCGGCCTCGCGGGCGCGCACGATGTTGACCGGGCTGTCGTCGACCAGCACGTGAACGCCCAGCTCGGCGCAGCGGGTGACCTTGTCGAACGAGCAGTGCAGGTCGTCGAAGGGCATTCCGATCGAGGCCAGCCAGTCGGCGGTCGCCTTCGCCGTCTGCGGGCGGCGGTGGCTGGTCACGTGGATCCAGTGGCCCTGCTCGTGCCAGTTGCGCACGGTCTCGACCGCGTTCTCGTAGGGGACGCCGGCGAGGATGTTCTCGTCCGAGTGCGACTCCTCGACGCAGTGGATGACGGCGTCGCGCTCCAGGCCGGTGATGCCCCAGTCGTACTGCTCCTCGTAGGGCAGCTCGATCCCGTACCGCTGGAGCACGATGCGCTGGAGCAGATCCCAGTAGGGATGCAGGGTCGAGTCGATGTCCAAACCGATCTTCGCCACGGGCCCGTACCCTAGAAGCCACATGCCCAAGTACTTCGTCCCCACCTCATTGCCCGCCCGCGTGCGCGCCGCCCGCCTGGCCGGCGACGACTACGGCGTGACGGCGCAGCCCGACTGGCGCGGGGTTGACTGGGCGCGCTACCGCCATCAGGTCGAGATCGACGGCACGCCGGTCAACTACGTCGACCTCGGCGCCGGCGACCGCGAGCCCGTCGTGTTCGTGCACGGGCTCGGCGGCCAATGGCAGAACTGGCTGGAGAACCTGCCCCGGGCGGCGCAGGAACGGCGGGTGGTCGCGCTCGACCTGCCCGGGTTCGGGCTGTCGGGGATGCCGAGCGGCAAGATCACGATCTCCGGCTACGGGCGCGTGGTCGACGCCCTCTGCGAGCGGCTCGGGCTCGGGCGCGTGGACGTGGTCGGCAACTCGATGGGCGGCTACATCGCGGCCGAGGTGGCTATCCAGTCCCCCCAGCGCGTCGACCAGCTGCTGCTCGTGTCCGCCGCGGGCATCACCAGCGCGGACCTCGCCCACGCGCCGATCATGACGCTCGGGCGCGCGGCGACCGCGATCGCCACCCACACCGCGGCCCAGGACCGCCGGCTGGCAGCCCGGCCGAAGGCGCGCCATCTGGCGCTCCAGTTCGTGGCGCGCCACCCATCGCGCCTGAAGGCCGATCTCGCCTACGAGGGGTTCTTCAAGGGCACCGGCAAGCCGGGCTTCACGGAGGCGCTGCGCGCGTCGCTCGAGTACGACTTCCGCCACCGCCTGCCCGAGATCGGCGTCCCCACGCTGATCGTCTGGGGCGAGAAGGACTCGATCATCCCTGTCAAGGACGCCCAGGAGTTCGAGCGCCTGATCCCCGACAGCCGCAAGGTCGTGATGCGCGACACGGGCCACGTGGCGATGGCGGAGCGGCCGCAGACCTTCAACGACCTGATGATGGAGTTCCTGGCCGAGCGAGGGCGCGCCGACGAGCGGGCGCCGGCTCCGGGCGAGTCGCAGGTGGCCTGAGCTGGAGCCGTCTCAGCGCCTGCCGAGTCAGGCTCGCGCCTACTTCGTGCTGAGCGGGCTGGCGTGGTCTGTCCCGCTCGGCATCGGTCTGCTCGTGGCCGCCGGTGCGCTCGCGGAGGAGGACCTGCCGGCGCTCGCCTGGGTGCTGCGTGTTGCCGCGCCCGCGATCGTCGCGGTCGGCGGCGTGGCGCTGCCGCTCCTGCGCTGGCGCATCTGGCGCTATGAGATCCGCGAGCACGAGATCGATCTGATGCACGGTGCGCTGCGGGTGCGCCGCACGCTGATCCCGATGACGCGGGTGCAGCACGTGGAGAGCGAGCGCACGGTGCTCTCGGACCTGTTCGAGCTGCGCGCGGTCACCGTCCACACGGCGGCGGGCGCGCACAAGATCCCCGCGCTCACCGAGGGCGAGGCGGCCGCGATGCGCGACCGGATCGCACTGCTGGCGCGTGAGCCCGATGTCGTCTGAGCCCCCGCAGGCGGGGATCCCACAGCGCCACCTGCACGTCGCCGAAGTGTTCCTGGCGGCGCTCGACAACGTACGCGAGATGCTGGTCGGCTTCGTCGTCGTCCTGATCGCCGGGGGCGGATGGTCCCCGGGCCTCGGCCTGGTGCTCGGGGTGGTCGGGCTCGGGCTCGCGCTCGTGGCCGGCTACGTGCGCTGGAGTCACACGACCTACTGGGTGTCGGGCAACGCGCTGCACTTCCGCACCGGCGTGCTCTCGCCGGACGACACCTCGATCCCGATCGGGCGCATCCAGGCGATCGATGCCATCCAGGGGCCGGTCCAGCGCCTGTTCGGGGTCCAGGCGCTGCACGTGCAGACGGCCGGCGGCGGCAGCGAAGGCGAGATCGTGCTCCGCGCCGTCGCCGATGACGAGGCGCGCCGGCTGCGCAAGGTCGCCGGGCTGCCCGACCCGGTCGAGCTCGATCTGCCCGAGTGGCGCCTGCGCGCGGGGCCGCTGCTCGTGGCCGCGCTGACCGCTCCGCAGCTCGGAGTGCTCCTGCCGATCGTCGGGGCGGTGGCGGCGGGCGGCGAGAACCTCCTGTCCGCGGACTCGGGCGAGCAACTGCTCGACGAGCTCCCGCGCGACGTCGCCGGCGTCGCCTTGCTGGCGGCGGCGGCCGCCGGGGCGACCCTGCTGCTCTCGGTACTCGGCGGCATCGTGGCCTTCGCCGGCTTCACGCTGGTGCGCGACGAGGATCGCCTGCGCATCAGGCGCGGCCTGTTCCAGCGGCGCACGGCGAGCCTGCCGCTCGCCCGTGTTCACGCGGTCGACGTGGTCGAGGGCGTGCTGCGACGGCCGTTCGGGCTGGCCACCGTGCGCATCGAGACGGCGGGCTATCGCAAGGAGCACGCGGCGGCGCAGACGCTGCTGCCGCTCGTGCGCACACGCGACGTGCCTCGCCTGCTGACCGAGCTGGTGCCGGCACTCGCGCTCGACGGCGGCCCCGAGCCGCTCAGCCGTCCGCCCAGCCGGGCGCGCCGGCGCTACGCGCTACCGCCCGCGCTCATCGGTGCGCTGCTCGGCGTCGCGCTTGCGGTCGAGGTTCCCGGAGCCTGGCCCGCCATCCCCGCTCTCGCGGTCGCCGGTGCGCTCGAGGGGCTGTTGCGATACCGCGCCGCCGGCTGGCGCGACGACGGCCGCCACCTCGTCGTCCGCGGGCGCGTGTTCGCCCGGCGGACGCTGATCGCCCGCGTCGACCGTCTCCAGGAGCACGCCACGAGCGCGTCCGTCCTCCAGCGCCGGGCCCGGCTGGCCGACTTCCAGGCGGCCGTGGGGTCGGGACGAACCGGCAGGGTGCGGCACCTCGAGGCCGACGCCGCCCGCTCCCTGTTCGACCGGCTGCGCCTGCCGGCGCCTAGCCGGTGACCGCTCCCTCCGACGCCGAGCCCACCAGCCGCGCGTACTTGCCCAGCACGCCGTTCGTGTACTGAGCGGCCGGCGGCTCGTAGGCCGCGAGCCGCTCCGCGATCTCCTCGTCGCCGAGCTCCACGTTCAGCTCGCGCTTGGCCACGTCGAAGACGATCGTGTCGCCGTCGCGGACCGCCGCGATCGGGCCGCCGTGCGGGGCCTCGGGGGCCACGTGGCCCGCCATGAAGCCGTGGGTGGCGCCCGAGAAGCGGCCGTCGGTGAGCAGCGCGACCGAGTCGCCGAGGCCCTCGCCGACGAGCGCGGCGGTCACGTGCAGCATCTCGCGCATGCCGGGACCCCCGACCGGGCCTTCGTTGCGGATCACGACGACCTCGCCCGGCTGGATCGACTTCGCCATCACCGCGGCGAAGGCGTCCTCCTCGGACTCGAACACCCGGGCCGGGCCGCGGTGCTCCATGCGGCCGTGGCCGGACAGCTTGACCACGCAACCCTCCGGGGCGAGGTTGCCGCGCAGGATCGCGAAGCCGCCGTTGGGCTTGATCGGGTCGTCGACGGGCCGGACGACGTCCTGGCCCTCGGCCTCCTCGGCCAGGCTCGCCACCTCGCCGATCGTCTGGCCGGTGACCGTGAGCTCGTCGTCGTGCAGCAGGCCCGCCTCCTGGAGCCGCTGGATCACGACCGGCACGCCGCCGGCGCGGTAGAGGTCGGTGGCCACGTAGCGGCCGCCCGGCTTGAGGTCGCAGAGCAGCGGGGTCGCCCAGGCGATCCGGTCGAAGTCGTCGATGTCGAGCTCGACGCCGGCCTCCTTCGCCACCGCCAGCAGGTGCAGGACGAGGTTGGTCGAGCCGCCCGACATGGCGCCGGCGGCGATCGCGTTCTCGAGCGACTGCTTGGTGATGATCTGGCTCGGCCGGCGATCCGCGGCGAGCACGTCGAGCACGAGCCGCCCGCATTCCTCGGCGACCTTGCCCTTCTTGCCGTCCTCGGCGGGAACCATCGAGCTGCCCATCGGCGAGATGCCGAGCACCTCGAACGCCATCGCCATCGTGTTGGCGGTGAACTGGCCGCCGCAGGCGCCGGCGCCGGGGCTGGCGTGGTTCTCGAGGTCCGTCAGCTCCTCGTCGGTGAGGTCGCCCGCGGCGTGGGCGCCGATGCCCTCGAAGACGTCCTGGATCGTCACGTCCTTGCCGCGCCACCTGCCGGGGGCGATCGAGCCGCCGTAGAGCATCAGGCTCGGCACGTCGAGCCGGGCGAGCGCCATCACGCACCCGGGGATCGTCTTGTCGCAGCCCGACAGCGCCACCACCGCGTCGAACATGTGCCCGCGCGAGACCAGCTCGATCGAGTCGGCGATCACCTCGCGGCTGATCAGCGAGGTCTTCATCCCCTGGGTGCCCATCGTGATCCCGTCCGAGATCGCGACGGTGTTGAACTCCATCGGCGTGCCGCCGGCGGCGCGGACGCCCTCCTTGACCTTCTCGGCGAGCCGGCGCAGGTGGAAGTTGCACGGCATCGTCTCGGTCCAGGTGTTGGCGACGCCGATGATCGGGCGCTGGAGTGCCTCGTCGTCGAACCCGACGCCCTTCAGGTAGGCACGCGCCTGGGCGCGATCCGGGCCATCCAGGATGACCCGGCTGCGGCTACGGGGATCGGTGCTCACTCGCTGTGAGAGACCTCGCGCCGGTGCTTGCGGCGGCGCTCCCATTCGGCGAGTCGCCAGAGGTCGCGCCGTACGCGCGCGGGGTCGAGCTGACGACCGACGAGGTGCATGTTGGCACGGCCGATGACCCGGTCCTCGTCGGAGGTCAGCGCCATCCACTTGGCGAGCACGTCGTCGGAGGCGGGCAGGCGGTGCCGTCCCCCGTTCCCGGTCATGTCCGGAAACTCGACGCAGTACTCGCTCAGCAGCTGACCGCTCTCCGGGACGTAGGCGACGATCGGCTTGTGGGCGTAGACCAGGTAGGCGTAGGCGGGGCCGGCGCTCGAGCGGTCGGCGTCGCGGCGGGCGTGCTTGCCGGCGACCCGGATGAAGCCGAGGTCGCGGTACATCGCCCATTCCTCTGCGTTCACGCAGGAGCGCAGCAGCTCGCGGGCGCGCTGCTCGGCGCGGCGCTCGCGGCCGGGGTCGTACAGCGGGAGGTCGAACTCGCTGCGGGCAGCCCTCGCGGCCCGGCGGCGCGCGCGCCGGCGATTCGTCTCGCGCACGAGCATCGGGGTCGCCAGGACCACGGCGATCAGGGCGAGGGCGAGCAGGGCCAGCAGCAACTCAGCCGCCGGAGGCTCGAGGGAAGAAGATGACACGGTCCGCGCCGGCCGGGATGTCGCCGTAGGCCTTGATCAGCTGGGCCTCGCGCCGCCCGCTGCCCGGGTTTCTCGTGGGCACCGCGGCCCACATCCCCTCGTCGAGCTGGCGGCGGAACTCCTCGATCAGCCGCTCCTCCTCCTCGCGCACGCTCTGGTCGCCCTCGGCGAGCAGGACCTCGCCGTGACCGGGCTTCATGCGCAGGAAACGGATGTGACCTCGTGCAGCGACCGATCCATTATGCCACCGAGCGTTTGTCAGCCCGCGCCTCTAGCGCAGTCCGATGGCGTCGACCGGGCCGGCGCCCTGGCCGAGGCCGCGCAGGCCGTTGCGCACGGCTTCCGAGGCGATGCTCTTGGCCTGCTTGGCGGCCTCGAGCGGATCGTCGCCTAGGGCCAGGTGCGCGGCCAAGGCGGAGGAGTGCGTGCAGCCCGAGCCGTGAGCGGCGCCTTCGGGGTAGCGCTCGCCGGGGAGCTCGACCAGTCGCGCACCGTCGAAGAAGACGTCGATCGCCTGCTCGCGATGGCCGCCGGTGACGACGACGGTCTTGGGCCCGAGTGCATGGATCGCTCGCGCGAGCTCGTCCGGCTCGCCATCCCGGCCCGCCAGCGCCTTCGCCTCCGGCACGTTCGGGGTGACGACCGTGACCCGCGGAAGCAGCTTCGCGCGCAGGGCCTCCTCGGCGTCCTCGTCGAGCAGGCGGGAGCCGCTCTCGGCGACCATGACCGGGTCCAGGACGATCGGCACATCGCCGACCAGATCGAGCGCGCGATCGACCGCGTCGATCGTCTCCGCGGTGCCGAGCATGCCGATCTTGACGGCGTCGACGCCGATGTCGTCGACGACGGCGCGCACCTGCTCGACGATCGCCTCCGGCGGCAGCGGATAGACGCCGGTGACAGCCACGGTGTTCTGGGCGGTGATCGCGGTGATCGCGGTCATCCCGTGGGCGCCACAGCGCGCGAACGCCTTGAGGTCGGCCTGAATGCCGGCGCCGCCACCGGAGTCGGAGCCGGCGATGGTGAGCAGCCGCGGCGGAGTCGGGGGAGTCACGGCCCGCCAGGATAGGCGGCGCCGAGCGTGCGCTCCCAGCCACCGAGCTCGCGCCGCGCGAGGTAGCCCTCTGCCTCCAGGCGGCCAAGCGCCGCCCGAGCGGCAGGGATGGTCGTGCGTGCGTCGTCCGCGATCGCCGCGACCAGCTCGTGACGCTCCGCCGCGTCCAGGACCCGGCGCAGCAGCGGGTCGGCCGGCTCGAGGCCCGCGGGCGGCGCCTCCGGCGGAACGCTCCGCACACCGGCGCCGAACAGCTCGTCGAGCACGTCCGCCGCGCCACTGACGAGTACCGCCCCGTCGCGGAGCAATCCGTTCGTACCGCGCGCTACGCCACTCGTGATGCGGCCCGGCACCGCGCCCACCGAACGACCGAGGTCGCGCGCGAAATCGCTGGTGATCAGGCTTCCGCTCGGATCGGCCGCCTCGACGACGACCGTCATCCGCGCCAGGGCGGCCATGATCCGGTTGCGCGCCGGGAAGCTCCAGCGAAACGGCTGGCTTCCGGGCGGCAGCTCGGACAGCACGAGCCCCTGCTCGATGACCTCCCGGTACAGACCGCGGTGGCGCCGCGGATAGATGACGTCGGGACCACAGGCGAGCACCGCGACCGGCATGCCGCCGGCGGCCAGACAGCCCCGATGGGCCGTCGCGTCGATGCCAAGCGCAAGGCCGCTGACGACCGGCACGCCGGCCGCCCCCAGACCGCGCCCAAGGGCATGGGCGACCTCCCGCCCGTAGGAGCTCGGGTTGCGTGTCCCGACGATCGCGACGACCGGCTCGTCGCGCAGACGGGCAAGGCGCGCGGAGAGGGCACGAGCGCCTTTCATGAAGACCACGGCCGGCGCGTCCGCGAGGTCCTTCAGCATCGGTGGACAGCACTCGGAATGGCGGCACGCGACGGCCACCCGGGCCCGGTCGAAGCGATCGCGCTCGGCGATCAGATCGAGCGCGTCGAGCGTCTCCGCCACCGACTCCGCCTGCTCTCCGGCAGCGGCAGTGATGAGCTCACGCTCCGGCAACGCCAGCAAACCTCCGACACGCGCGGCCGGCCGCTCCAGCAAACCGGCGATGCGGGCCGCGAGCATCGAGACGAGCAGGGCGCGGCGCAGGCATGCATCGCACGCGGTCATGCCGCGAGCAGGTCCAGCCCGTCGAGCCGATAGGAGAGCGCTTCGTCGAGGTCGCTCTCGCGCAGCGTCTCGCGCCCATCGAGGTCGGCGATCGTGCGGGCCACGCGAAGGACTCGGTCGTGCCCGCGTCCGCTGAGGCTCAGCAGGTGACGGGCACGGACCATGCGGGCTGTGAGCCGCTCGTCCAACGGAACCTCGCGGCGCGTCAGGCGCCCGTCCATGTCGCCGTTGCAGAGCGCATCTGTTCCGGCGAGCCTGCGCCGCTGGCGAGCGCGCGCGGTGGTGACCCGCACGCGGGTCGCTTCGGATCGTCGGGCGGGTGCGCTGACCAGCTCCAGGCGTCCCACGGGCTCGACCTGGCAGACCAGATCGATCCGGTCCAACAGCGGCCCGCTCAGCCGGCGCAGGTAGCGGCCGAGCTCGGCGGCCGTGCATGAACATCGCTCGGGCGGCCGTGCGCAAGGACACCGGTTGCACGCCGCGACGACCATCGCGTTCGCGGGAAATTCGAGCGCCCGCTGGCCGCGCATGATCGTGACCCACCCGTCCTCCAGTGGCTGGCGCAGGGCGTCGACGGCGGCGCGGCCAAACTCGGGCAGCTCGTCGAGGAACAGGACGCCGCGATGGGCGAGGGTGATCTCTCCGGGCATCGGGCGGTTGCCGCCGCCGACGAGCCCCTGGGCCGAGATCGTGTGGTGTGGCGCGCGAAACGGCCGCTCGGTGGCCAGCCGGCCGCTGCCGATCCCCGCGGCACTGTGCACCTGCGTGATCTCGAGCGCCTCCTCGAAACTCGGCGGAGGCAGCAGCCCCGGGAGGCGGCGGGCGAGCATCGTCTTCCCCACACCCGGCGGGCCGATCATCAGCAGGTTGTGGCCGCCGGCCGCCGCGATCTCGAGGGCCCGTTTGGCGTCTTCCTGACCGCGCACGTCCGACAGGTCTGGGCGGTCGTCGGCGTTTTCGGGCTGAGGATCACGTGGCCGGGCGCGGTCGGGTGTCCAGCGGCCGTGCAGAAGGTCGGCGATGCGCGCGAGCGAGGGGATCCCACGCACCTCGACCTCCTCGACCAGGGCTGCCTCGGGCGCGTTGATCTCCGGGACGAGCAGCCGGCCGCAGCCGGATCGGCGCGCACCCAGCGCTGTCGCGAGCGCACCCCGCACCGGGCGCACCTCGCCGGTCAACGACAGCTCTCCGCACAGCGCGTTCCCCGCCAGCGCCTCCTGTGGCACCTGCTCGCTCGCGGCCAGCACCCCGACCGCGATCGCCAGGTCGAAGCTCGGGCCTTCCTTGCGCACGTGCGCGGGTGCCATGTTCACGGTGATCCGCTTCTGGGGGAAGTCCAGGCCCGAGTTCAGGAGGGCCGCGCGGACCCGCTCGCGCGACTCGCGCACCGCTCGGTCCGGCAGCCCCACCAGCGTGAACGCGGACAGTCCGCGGCGCACGTCGACCTCGACCGTCACCTCGTGGCTCGACACCCCTTCGAGGGCGAACGTGGTGACGCTCGCGAGCATGGCGGGTCAAGCTAGGACGGGCCGGCGAACGTGTGGGCACGCAGATGTAACT
>JBQGCL010000282.1:0-12026 GCA_052038485.1 Thermoleophilaceae bacterium
CTGGCGCGCGGACACGTGAGCGTGCGGACGGCTCCGGGCCAGGACTCGGACGAGATCGCGGCCGAGCTGGAGCGTCTGCTGCGCGCGGCTGCGCCGCCGGGGGTGGAGGTGTCGATCGCGCTCGAGGTATCCGCTCCGTCGCTGTTCGACCCGAGTCATCCGGCGCTCCAGCTGGCGGCCGGCGCCCTGGAGCGCGCCTGCGGCACGCCGCCGGCGCTGGTGCGGATCGGCGGGAGCCTGCCGCTGCTGGCCGTGCTGGCCGACCGCGGCATCACGTCGATCGTGAGCGGCTTCGCCCTCCCCGACGACGCCTACCACGCCCCGAACGAGAGCTATCGCCTGGAGAGCCTGCGGCTGGGAGAGGCGACCGCGCGGGAGCTGTATGTGGCGCTGGCCGGGCTGCCGAGCGCCAGCGAACGACAGCAATAAAGGGCGGACGAAACGCCTCCGCCGCCACGAAGTTGCACTTAACCGCGCTATAGGGGGTTAAAGACAACCTCGTGAGCGCAGCCGCAATTCGAGCCGCCCTCTATTGCTGCCGTTCAACCGCGCTCAGCGCAGTCGCAGGCGGTGAAGCCGCACGCGCGGGTTGCGCCCGCTGCGGGTCGTGCGCACGTGCCAGCGCCCCGCCGCGGCCCGCTCTAGGAAGTCCTCGGCCGGCTTGCGGCCCGGGTCGGCGATCAGGACGCGGCCCTTCTTGTCGACCAGGCGTGGCAGCAGGTCCAGCAGCAGCTCGACGTTGCGCGTCTCGTAGAGCACGTCGGCCGCGATCACGTAGCGCCACGGCGCGCGCTCGACCAGCTCGTCCGGCGCGGCCCACGCGACCTTCGCCGTCTCGACCTCCGCGTCGTTCAGGGCCGCGTTGGCCGCCGTCGCACGCACCGCGTCCGCGGACCAGTCGGTCGCCAGCACGCGGCCGCCCGCCAGCGCCGCCCCGATGCTCGGCAGGCCGAGCCCGCAGCCCAGCTCGAGCACGCTCTCGCCGTGCAGCGCCCGGCCGGCGACGTCGTACGCCAGCGCCACGCCGCTCGACCACAGCTCGGCCCAGTAGGGCAGGAACTCCTCCCGCTCGAAGCCCTCCTCGGTTATCAGCGCCTCGGAGTCGCGCGGGCGCGTCAACATGACCTCGCCGACCGGGAGCGCGATCCGCTCCTCGAGGGGCCCATCCAGCGCGTCGGGCCAGGTCACTTCGCCTGTCCGGCCTCCTCCGCGGCCGCCTCGGCGGCCTCGAGCTGACGCTCGATCAGGTCGAGCCCGGAGCCCCAGAAGCCCGGGTCGGTGAGGTCGACCCCGACGATCCGGCCGAGTTCCTCCGGCGACCGCGAGCCGCCCGCCTTGAGCAGCTCGAGGTACGAGGAGACGAAGCCGTCGCCCTCCTCCTCGTAGCGCCGGTAGACCGACAGCGCGAGCAGGTGCCCGTACGCGTACGCGTAGACGTACCCGGGCGTGTCGATGAAGTGCGGGATGTACGACCACCACAGCCCGTAGTCGTCGTCCAGCTCGACCGCGTCGCCGAGCAGGTCGGCCTGCGTTCTCAGCCATTCCTCGGCGAAGCGCTCCGGGGGCAGCTCGCCGTCCTCGCGGCGCGCGGTGTGCACGGCGTCCTCGAAGCGGTTCATCGCCACCTGCCGGAAGACGGCTCCGACCGCTCCGTCGAGCGAGCCCGCCAAGAGCGACAGCCGCGCCGCGGCATCGGGTGCCCGCTCGAGCAGGCGCTGAAGCACGATCGTCTCGCCGAAGATCGACGCGGTCTCGGCCATCGTCAGCGGCGTCGTGAACTGGAAGATGCCCTGGGGCCGGGCCAGCGCGGCGTGCACCCCGTGGCCGAGCTCGTGGGCGAGCACCAGGACGTCGTACGGGCGCGAGGTGTAGTTGAGCAGCACGTACGGGTGCTGCGACGGCACCGTGTACGAGCAGAACGCGCCGCCGCGCTTGCCCGGCCGCGGCGGCCCGTCGATGTAGCCGCCCTCGAAGAAGCCGCGGACGGCCTCGCCCAGCTCCGGCGAGAAGCCCGAGTAGCAGTCGAGCACGATTGAGCAGGCCTCGTCGTAGGGGATGCGCTCGTCGGTGTCGCGCAGCGGCGCCAGGCGGTCCCAGTAGGCGAGGCGGTCGAGGCCGAGCAACCCGGCCTTGAGCTTGTACCAGCGGCGCGCGAGGTCGTAGCGGCCGGCCACCGCGGCGATCAGCGCCTCGACCGACTCGTCGCTCGCCTCGTTGGCGAGGTTGCGCGAGGCGATCCAGTGCGGGTAGTCGCGCAGGCGGTCCTTGGTGGCCTTGTCGGCCAGCAGCGTGTTGAACAGGTACGCGCGCGTGCGCAGGCCCGGGCGCAGCGCCTCGGTCGTCGCTTCCGCCGCCTGTTCGCGCAGCTCGCGGTCGGGATCGAGCAGCCGGCTGAGTGCCAGCTCGAGCGAGGCCGGCTCGTCCTCGCCGGGCAGCGGCACCTCGATCGCCGACAGGTGCTCGGTGTAGAGGCGCCGGTGGGCCGACGAGCCGGTCACGTCCAGCTCGGTGATCACGCGCTCCTCGGGCTCGCTCAGCTGGTGCGGCCGGTAGCGGCGCAGATTCCGCAGGTGGTGGCGGCAGAAGTCGAGCTCGTCGCCGGCGAGCAGCTCCTCGGCGCGCTCGTCGGGGAGCTGGTTCCACTCGAGCTCGAAGAACAGCAGCTGGGTCTCGATCGCCGCGCCGAGCTCGCGCGCCTTCTGGATCAGCGCGCCGCGCGCCGGGTCGGTCGTGTCGAGCGTGAAGCTGAGCATCGCGTACGAACCCGCCCTGCCGGTCAGGTCGGCGATCGCGGCCAGCTCGTGCATCGCGTCGGCGAGGCCGTCGGGGCCGAGCTCGGCGATCTGGCCGCGGTGGCGCTGGGCGAACTCGGCGGCCCGGTCGCGGGCCTCGTTGAGCAGCTCCTCGACGCCGGCGGGTCCCTTCGACTCGACCAGTGGCTCGAGGTCCCAGGCGGCGTCTTCGAGGGCGGCGTCCACTGTCGTGCTCACAAGCGCGAGACTAGAGCAGCATGGCTCCGACCCCGCTCGAGAACGCGCCGGCTGCCATTGCCGCCGGTCGCCGGCTGCTGCTCAAGCGCGAGGACAGCCACGAGCTGGGGGCGTTCAAGTGGCGCGGGGCACTGCCCTCGCTCGAGCGCTACCGCGACGCCGGGGCGACCGCGGTTATCACCGCCTCGACCGGCAACCACGGCGCGGCGACTGCTTGGGCGGCCCAGCGGGTGGGCCTGCGCGCCGTGGTCTACGTGCCCGAGCAGGCCAGTCAGGCGAAGCTGCGGCTACTGGAGGAGCTCGGCGCCGAGGTGCGCCCCGCCGGCGCCGACGTCGACGAGGCCAAGGATGCCGCTCGCGCCCACGCCGAGCGCGACGGGTTGCCGTTCTTCGAGGACGGCGCCGAGCCGGCGCAGTTCGACGGCTACGCCGCGATCAGCCGCGAGCTGATCGAGCAGCTGGGCGAGACGCCGGCGCTGACGATCGTGCCGGTTGGCAACGGCGCGTTGCTGATCGGGGTCGCGCGCGGGCTGGAAGGGGCGGCGGCGGTTGGCGTAGTGTCGAAGGCCGCGCCGGTGATGGCGCTCAGCGTCGAGGCGGGCCGGCCGGTCGAGAGCGACCTGTCCGACACGTTCGCCGACGGCATGGCGGTGCGCGTGGCGATCCCGCTCGCCGTCGACGAGCTGGTCCGGCTGGAGACCCCGTTCGTTCAGGTGTCGGAGCGCCAGATCGCCCGGGCGGTGCGGGCGTTCGCGATCAACGGCATCCGGGTGGAGGGATCGGCGGCGGCCGCGCTGGCCGCCCTCGATGTGGTCGACGCGCCGGACGGGCCGGTCGTCCTGATCGTCACCGGCCGCAACATCGACGACGACCTCTATCGCCGCGCGGTCGAGCAGCCCGACAGCTTCCCCGACTAGCGCATCCCGGCCAGCGTCTCCTCGAGCGCTGCCATCAGGTCCGGCGCCGGCTCGGGCTGCGGCTGCTCCTCCGGCATCTCGATCGTCTTGCCCTTCTTCTTGTCCCTGACGATGCGCTCGAGGCGCTGGCGGTAGCAGTCGGTGTAGCGCTCCGGGTCCCAGTCGGTCGCCAGCGCCTCGATCACCTTCACGGCGGGGTCGACCTTCTGCTTGGTCGGCTTGCGCCCGCCCGGGGCGATGCCCTTGGTCGGGCGCACCTCGTCGGCGAACAGCAGCGTCGTCAGCGCGAGCAGGCCGTCGCGTGGCCGCACGAGCACGAGGTACTCCTTCGTGCGCATCACGAAGCGCCCCAGCGCCGCGCGGTCGGTGGCCTCCATCACCTTGACGAGCAGCCGGTAGGCGCGCAGCGTGCCCTCGCTCTCGCCGAACGGCAGCAGGAACCACGGATGGTCGAAGTAGATCGGGTCGACGTCGGCGAGGTCCACGAAGGCCTCGATGTCGATCGTGCGGGTCTTGCGCGGCTGGACCATGGCCAGCTCCAGGTCGGTCAGGACGACCTGCTTGCCGTTGTCGAGCTCGTATGCGCGCGCGACCTCCTCCCAGTCGACCTCCTCGCCCTCCTTCGAGCAGAAGCGGTGCTGCTCGATCGGCGCGTTGTCCTTCTTGTGGAGCTGGCGGAAGTGCAGGTCGAGGTCGCGGGCGGCGCTGGTGAGGCTGACCGGCACGTTGACCAGCCCGAACGACAGCGACCCGTTCCAGAGCGTGCGCGGCATGTCAGGACCCCAGGCTCGCCTCGAGCGCGGCTTCGAGGTCGGCCGGCTCCTCTTCGGGCTCCGGCTGCTCGGGGGTCAGGTCCTCGCCCTTGCCCTTGCGCTTGATCAGGTCGAGCACCGCCTCGCGGTAGGTGTCCTCGTAGTCGGACGGGTCGAACCTGCGGTGCAGCGACTCGACCAGCTTGCCGGCCATGTCGACCTCGCGCTTGGCGGGACCCTTGCCCGGCTTGGGCAGCTCGAGCTCGTCCGCCTCGACGATCTCGTCGTGGAAGCGCATCGTGTGCAGCCCGATCACGCCGTCGAGCGCCCGCACGGCGACCAGGTACTCACGGTTGTGGAAGGTGAAGCGGCCGATCCCGACCCGCTCGGTGCGCTCCAGGGCGGCCAGCAGCACGCGGTAGGGCTCGGTGTCGTCACGCGAGCCGACGTAGTAGGTCTTCTCGAAGAAGACCGGGTCGATCTGGCCCTCCGGTACGAAGTCCTCGAGCTCGATGACCTTGCCGCGGGCGCCGGCGGCGGCCTTGATCTCGTCGGGGTCGAGCACCACGAACTTGCCCTCGGACACCTCGTAGCCCTTGACGATCTGCTTGTAGGGGACCTCGCGGCCGTCCTTCGAGCAGATCCGCTTGTGCTCGATCGGGGCGCCGTCGCTCACGTGCACCTCGCGGAAGCTGACGCTCTTCGACTCGGTCGCCGAGTAGAGCTTCACCGGCACCTGCGCCAGCCCGAAGCTGATCGTCCCGTTCCAGATCGACTTGGGGGGCATGCCCTTCGGCTACCCGTAGATCGACTCGCCCACTCCGACCCGCGTGTTCGGCGGGTAGGGCTGGAGGTCGTTCATGTGGCCGGGCGTCGCCTCCACTCGGGCGACCCAGTCGCGCACCGCCGGATGGTCGTCGAAGTCGAAGCCGGCCTCGTCCGCCACGTGCACGTACGCGTAGACCGAGATGTCGGCGATCGAGTAGCGCTCGCCGGCCAGGAACGGGTGTTCGCCCAGGTGGCTCTCGAGGACGTCCAGCACCGCGGCTCCCGCGGCGCGCCGGCCCTCGGCCGCCGGGCTGTCCGGGTCGAGCCGGCCGGTCTGGAGGCGGAAGCGCAGGCCGGCGATCCCGGGGATGACCTCGCCCTGCTCGTAGAACAGCCAGCGCATCACCTGGGCCCGCGCGGCCCGGTCGTCCGGCAGCAGCTCGGTTCCCTCGGCCAGGTAGGCGAGGATCGCGTTCGACTCGGGCAGCGCCTTCCCGTCATCGGTTTCGAGGACGGGCGTCATACGGGCCGGATTGAGGCGCGCGAACTCGTCCGTGAGCGTGTCGCCGCCGAAGATGTCGACGTTCACGCGCTCGTAGTCGATGCCGAGCTGGGCCAGCAGCAGCCGCACCTTGAAGCAGTTGCCCGAGGCCGGGTAGTCGTGCAGGCGCATCAGCTCGCCGCGTAGCTCTCGCTGCCCATGATGTGCAGCGAGACGTACGGCTCGTCGCCGACCACCCAGCTGTCGTGGCCGGGCGGCACGTAGAAGAACTCGCCCGCCTCCATGACGCGCTCGGTGCCGTCGGCCATCTTGACGGCGGCGGCGCCGGACAGCACGAGCCCGACGTGCTCGACCTGGCAGAGCCCCTCGCCGACGTGCTCGGACCAGCGCCAGCCCGGCTCGTAGGTCGCGCGCCCGAGCGTCATCGGGCCGACGTCGTAGACCTCGAATCTGCCTTTCTCGAAGGTGCGCGTCTCGGTCGGGCGGTCGAACGGCAGCAGGGTGAGGTCCATGGACGGAGGGTACGCTGCGGCTAGTTGCGCACCAGCTGGAGCGCGTAGTCCGGCCACCAGTGGCCGGCCGGGGGCGCGCCCGCGCGGCAGGTGCCGTCGCTTGCGCCGGGCTGCTTGACCCACAGGTAGGCGTCGACCTTGCGCTCGCGCGTCGCGGTCGTCGGGCTGCGCCCGATCGCGCGGCCGGGCGGGTTGCACCACTTGGGGCCGCCCGGGTCGTCGTGGAAGCTGGGACCGTTGCCGTTGCGGCTCGTGTCGATCACGAAGTGCGCTCCGCCCAGCTTGCGCGACAGCGCGCGGCCGTACTGGATCACGCGATCGGTCCGGTAGAAGTTGCTGACGTTGAGGGCGAAGCCGTCGGCGGCCTTGATTCCGGCCGCTCGCAGCGGCGCCACCAGGCGGTCTACCGGGTTGACGAACCCCGGGTTGCCGGCGTCGATGTAGACGGTGACGTTGGGCCGGGCGCCGAGCGTGCGCACGGCGTCGGCGAGCAGCGCGTAGCGCTGGGCCTTGGCGGCGTCGGAGAGGCAGGTCTCGACGACCGCCTGGGGGATCGCGTCGGGCTCCACGATCACCGTGGCGCGCCGCGAGCCGATCCCCCGGGCGAAGCCGCGCACCCAGGCGCGGTAGCCCTCCGGCGAGCCCGAGCCGCCGGCCGAGTAGCTCCCGCAGTCGCGCCCCGGCACGTGGTAGGCGACCAGGAGCGCGCTGCGCCTGGCCCGCGCCGCCCTGCCGACCGCCTCGCGCACGCGCGCGCCGATCTGAGCTGCGTCCGCGAACCAGACCGCAACCGGGCGCTTGGCCAGCCGCGCCATCGCCGTGGCGTCGGCCTTGCGGCCCTGGGCGCGCCAGCGCGCGGCCTGGACGGCCGGGGGGTTGTGGGGGTCGACGTAGAACGACTGCCCGGCGAGCGGGTTGGGGCCACGCGCGGCCGGGACGGAGGGCTCGCTCACGGGGCTGTCCGCCTCGGAGGAGCAGCCAACGAGTGCCACCGCGATGGCCAGAAGCGCGACCGCCCACACGCGATCGAGCATAGACCCGGGTGCGACAGGCGGTCGAACCGGTGTCTCCAATGTGGTTTATCCGCTTGACGCCCGGCCTGGACCGTTGTACGAAAGATGGAGAGCTAGCTCGCCGCCCAACTCAACCCTCTGGCCCCGCGATCCCGGCGCAGCGTCGGGATCCGCTTCACGCTGATCGCACACGAACTGCCTCTCCCTTGACCCAGAGCACTTACGACTACGAGCGCCACAGCCAGGTCGCTGGCCCCCTGACCGAGCCTCCGGCGGACGGCCCCTACCGCGTGCAGTTCCGCCGTCTGGAGGGCTCGCGCCCGGTCCGCAGCACCCTGCTCGTGGCGATCGCGCTGCTGTTCGTGGGCGGTTTCCTCACGTGGCTGATGCTGCCGGCGCACTGGCCGCGCTCGGGCGACGACGTGCTCGTCAACGTCGCCTCGATCGTCGTCACGGCGACCACCGGGATCATCGGCTGGTTCGCGTTCATCAACGTCGCCACCCTGTGCCGCGCCACCCTCACAGCGCGCGACCCGGTCCCGGTGCGCCCGAGGCCGGGCCAGCGGGTCGCATTCCTGACGACGATCGTCCCCGAGGCCGAGTCGCTCGAGCTGGTGCGGCCGACGCTGGAGGCCGCGCTTCGGATCCGTCACGACGGCCAGCTCGACGTCTGGCTGCTCGACGAGGGCGACGACCCCGACGTCAAGCGCATGTGCGCCGAGCTCGGCGTCAACCACTTCACGCGCCGCGGGGTCGCGCACTGGAACCAGCCCAACGGGCCGAACCGGGCCAGAAGCAAGCACGGCAACTACAACGCCTGGCTCGAGGCGCACGGCGAGGCCTACGACTTCATGCTCGGGGTCGACCCCGACCACGTGCCGCTGCCCAACTTCGCCGAGCGCTTCCTCGGCTACTTCCGCGACCCGGACGTCGGGTTCGTGGTCGGGCCGCAGGTGTACGGCAACTACCGCGGCTTCGTCGTGCGCTCGGCCGAGTCGCAGCAGTTCCTGTTCCACTCGCTGCTCCAGCGCGCCGGCAACTGCACGCGCACGCCGATGCTGGTCGGCACCAACAACGCGCTGCGGGTGTCGGCGCTGCGCCAGATCGGCGGCTTCCAGGACTCGATCACCGAGGACATGGCCACCAGCGTCGTCTTCCACACCACGCGCAACCCGGAGACGGGCCGGCGCTGGACCTCGGTCTACACGCCCGACGTCGTCTCGGTGGGCGAGGGGCCGGCGTCGTTCACGGACTACTTCAGCCAGCAGGACCGCTGGTCGCGCGGGACCGACGAGGTGCTGGTGCGGCGCTTCTGGCGCAGGGCGCTCAAGCTCGGGCCGCGGCCGATGCTGCACTACCTGCTGCTGACGGCGTACTACCCGACCGCCGCGGTCGCGTGGATCCTCGGCGCGGTCAACTCGATCCTCTACTTCGCCCTGGGCGCGGGCGGCGTGGTGGTGCCGGCGCACCTGTGGCTGATGCTCTACGTCGACGCGGCGGCGCTCCAGGTCGGGCTCTACTTCTTCAACCGCCGCCACAACGTCAGCCCGCACGAGAAGAAGGGTTCGGCCGGGGTGGAGGGCATGCTGATCTCGGCCCTGTCGGCGCCGATCTACGCGGCCTCGCTGGCCGCCGTGGCGCTGCGGCGTTCGCGCGGGTTCGTGACGACGCCGAAGGGCGACGCGAGCACGCGCGACACGTTCATCACCTTCCGCAAGCACCTGCTTTGGGCGCTGGTGTTCGGCGTGCCGCTGGCGTTCTCGTTCATCCTCGGGCACCACCACTTCTCGATGCGCGCGTGGTCGCTGGCCTCGCTGATCGTGTGCCTGCTGCCGGTGGCGATCTGGCGCGTGGAGCTGTTCCGCGGCCGGCGCGCCGAGCCCGCTGCCGAGCCGGTCGTGGCGCCGGCGGCCGTGGAGGAGCCCGCGCGCGTGCTGCGCCCGGTCCCGGACCTGCCGCCCGAGCCCGTGCGCGAGGTGCCGGTGCCGGTCGCCGTCGAGCGCCGCAAGCAGCACCAGGTGGTGCGCTTCGACCGGCGCACGGCGCTGGTGCGCGACCACGGCGCCGTCGAGCGCGCGGCCAACGGCGCGGCGCCCCTGCGTGAGCTGAAGCCGGGGCTGCGCAAGAACCACGTGGTCGTCCGATTCGACCCGCCCCAGGGCCACCGCTTCGGGCAGCACGACCCGCCCGAGTGGCAGGTCTACGAACAGGCTGAGGCGTGAGCCCCCGCAGCACGCAGCGGCTCATCAAGGCGCTGCTCACACTGCTCGTCGCGGGCGGGCTGATCGCGATCAACGGCCCGACGCTCGTGTCCGCGGGCAAGAACGCCCTGCACGACTACAAGATCAACAGCCAGGGCTACAAGGAGCAGCACGGCCACTGGTCGCTGCTGTCGGTGCCGGAGGAGATGCGCGTCAACGCGATCCACGCGGCGCTGCTGCGGACCGGCAAGGTGCTGATCATCGCCGGCTCTGGCAACGACCGCCGGCAGTTCGAGGCGGGCAAGTTCCACACGGTCCTGTGGGATCCCGCCACCGACGAGTTCACGCGCGTCGACACGCCGAGCGACATGTTCTGCGCCGGCCACGTGTTCCTGCCCGACGGCAAGCTGCTGATCGCCGGCGGCACGCGGCGCTACGAGAAGCTCAAGGAGGACATCACCCACGCGGCGGGGGTGATGAAGATCAAGAACGAGTCGCCTGACGGCGGGCCACTCACGCTCCCGAAGGGCACGGAGTTCCTGGGGCCCCACGGGCAGGCGTTCAAGAGCAGCAAGGCGGTCGTGCTGCGGCCGGCGGGCAAGAAGGTCGCCGCCGACGGGACGACCACGGTGACGGCGAGCTCGGTCGAGGTCTGGGTCGAGGCGGTGGACAAGGGCGCCGCCTCGGTCGTCGACAAGCCGACCCAGTTCACGATCAGCGGGACGCACCGCGACAGCGACGACGTGTACGGGTTCGCGACCTCGTTGACACGCGCGAAGCAGGAGTACTGGGGCGACGACAAGTCGTACCTGTTCGACCCGGCCACCGAGAAGTACGAACGCGTCGACAACATGACGCTCGCGCGCTGGTACCCGACGCTGGTGTCGCTGAAGGACGGCCGGGTGCTGTCGGTCTCCGGGCTCGACCAGTTCGGCCGGATCATCGAGGGCGACAACGAGATCTACGACCCTCAGACCAAGCAGTGGGAGCCGCAGCCGCAGCTCCAGCGTACGTTCCCGACCTACCCGTCGCTGTTCCTGATGCCGAGCGGCAAGCTGTTCTACACGGGCTCGAACGCGGGCTACGGCTCGGACACCGTCGGCCGCCGCCCCGGCATCTGGGACCTGAGCGACAACTCGTTCAAGAAGGTGCCCGGGCTGCGCGATCCCCGCCAGACCGAGACCAGCGGGAGCGTGCTGCTGCCGCCGGCCCAGGACCAGCGCTACATGATCGCCGGGGGCGGCGGGATCGGCGAGTCGGACAAGTCGACGACCCGGACCGACATCATCGACCTGCACGCCGCCTCGCCGCACTTCGAGCCCGGGCCCGACCTCGAGAAGCCGGTGCGCTACCCGAACATGGTGATCACGCCCGACGACCAGGTCGTGATCACGGGCGGCTCGAGCGGATACCGCGGCGAGAACGACAGCAACCAGCTGCTCTGTCACCTGTACGACGCCAAGACGGGCGCCCTGACTCGCATGGCCGACCCGACGGTGGGGCGCAACTACCACGCTGAGGCCCTGCTGCTGCCCGACGGGCGCATCATCACGCTCGGGAGCGACCCGCTCTACTCGGACGCCGACAACACGAAGCCGGGGACGTTCGAGAAGCGCATCGAGATCTACTCGCCGCCGTACCTGTTCCAAGGCGACCGTCCGGAGATCGCGAGCGGGCCGGTCCAGGTGAAGCGCGGCGACACGGTCTGGTTCGGGATCCCGCGCGTGGGTGCCGTGAAGTCCGCGCGGCTGGTGCGGCCGAGCGCCGTGACCCACGTGACCGACGTCGAGCAGCGCTCGATCAAGCTCGACACCCACCGCAACGGCGACGGGCTGGACCTGACGATCCCGTCGAGTGCAGGACTCGTGCCGTCCGGGTGGTACATGCTGTTCGTGACCGACGAGAACGGAGCCCCCTCGAAGGCGCGCTGGGTGCACGTGCGATGAGGGCGTTCGGGGTCTTGGCGGCCCTGGCGGCCGCGCTGGTGCTCGCCGCCCCGGCGGGCGCGGCGACGTTCTTCGAGACGCCCTCGCACAACATCGGGTGCGTGATCGGCGTAAAGATCGGCGCGCGCTGCGACATCCGAGAGCACACCTGGACGCCGCCGCCCAAGCCGGAGTCGTGCCCGGTCGACTGGGGCTTCGGCCTGACCGTCGGCCAGCGCGGCGTGGCCCGCTGGATCTGCGCGGGGGACACCGTCTTCGGCGGCAAGCGCGTGCTCGGCTACCGCAAGTCGATCGTGAAGGGCCGCTTCAAGTGCACGAGCTACCGCAACGGCGTGCGCTGCGCGAACACCCGCAACGCGCACGGCTTCAAGCTGGCCCGCCGCGCGGCGCGCTGGTTCTAGCTTTCGGCGCCCGCTTCCTCCGCC
>JBQGCL010000283.1:0-7020 GCA_052038485.1 Thermoleophilaceae bacterium
AAGACGATCTGCGCGGTGCGGGCGAGGAACTCGTCGAAGGTCTGGGGCCGGTTGTCGAGCGCGCTCGGGAGCCGGAAGCCGTAGTCGACCAGCGTCTGCTTGCGCGAGCGGTCGCCCTCGTACATCCCCCCGATCTGCGGGACGGTCTGGTGCGACTCGTCGATGAAGCAGACGAAGTCCTCGGGGAAGAAGTCGATCAGGCAGTAGGGCCGCTCGCCCGGCGCGCGACCGTCGAGGATGCGCGAGTAGTTCTCGATGCCGTTGCAGAAGCCCAGCTCGCGCAGCATCTCCATGTCGAACTGGGTGCGCTGCCGCAGGCGGTGGGACTCGAGCAGCTTGCCCTGCTCCTCGAGCTCCTTGCAGCGCTCCTCGAGCTCGTCGCGGATCTCCCCCACCGCGCGCTCGATCGTCTGGGTGTCGGTGGCGTAGTGGGTGGCCGGCCAGACGGCCGCGTAGCGGAGCTCCTTGAGCAGCTCGCCGGTGAGCGGGTCGAACTCGTGGACGGTCTCGATCTCGTCGCCGAAGAAGACGGCGCGGTAGGCGGTCTCCGCGTAGGCCGGGAAGACCTCGAGCGTCTCGCCGCGAACCCGGAAGCTGCCACGCGCGAGCGCGGTGTCGTTGCGCGAGTACTGGATGTCGACGAGCTTGCGCAGCACGGCGTCGCGGTCGTACATGTCGCCGCGCTTGAGCATCAGCATCAGGCGGTCGTACTTCTCGGGCGAGCCGAGTCCGAAGATGCAGGAGACGCTGGCTACGACGATCGTGTCGCGGCGGGCGAACAGGCTGGCCGTGGCGGCGTGGCGGAGGCGCTCGATCTCCTGGTTGATCGAGGAGTCCTTCTCGATGTAGAGGTCGGAGCTCGGGACGTACGCCTCGGGCTGGTAGTAGTCGTAGTACGAGACGAAGTACTCGACCGCGTTGTCCGGGAAGAACTCGCGGAACTCGTTGCAGAGCTGGGCCGCGAGCGTCTTGTTGTGGGCGATCACGAGCGCCGGGCGCTGCACCTGCTCGATCGTGAAGGCCATCGTCGCGGTCTTGCCGGCGCCGGTGACGCCGAGCAGCGTCTGGAACCGGTCACCGTTCTCGACGCCCTGGGCGAGCGAGCTGCGCGCCTGCTCCTGGTCGGCGACGGGCCGGTAGGCGGGGTTGACCTTGAAGTCGGGCACGGTCCTCCGAGACTAGCGGCAACAATTGACGCCTATGGCCGTGGTGATCGCATCGGCGCTGGACAAGGACGTGGCGGGGGCGCCGCTGTTTCGGGCCGTGTCGTTCAAGCTCGAGCGGGGCGACCGGATGACGCTCGCGGGGCGCAACGGAGCCGGCAAGACGACCCTGCTGCGGACGCTGGCGGGGCAGGGCTCGCTCGACGGCGGCGAGCTCGTTTTCGAGAAGGGAACGCGCGTCGCGCTTCACGACCAGCGGCCGCCGCGGGACAGGGGCCTGACCCTGCGCGACTACGTCCTCGCCGGCTGCTCCGACCTGGTCGGCCTCGAGCAGCGTCTGCGCGACCTCGAAGCCGAGATGGCGGTCCGGCCGGAGGACAACGCGGTGATGGAGCGGTATGCGGCGGCCCAGGCCCGGCTGGAGCACGCGGGCGGCTGGAACTGGCGCGCGCAGGCCCTGGGGCCGGTCCATGGGCTGGGGTTCGCGGACGAACAGCTCGACCGCGAGCTCCAGACGTTCAGCGGGGGCGAGCTCACCCGGGCCTCGCTCGCGCGGGCGCTGGCCGGCGACCCCGACCTGCTGCTGCTCGACGAGCCGACCAACCACCTCGACATCGCGTCGCTCGAGTGGCTCGAGGGCTACCTGACCGGGCTCGACGCGGCCGTCATCCTGGTCGCGCACGACCGCTGGTTCCTGGAGGCCGTCGGCACGTCCGTGCTCGAGCTGGAAGCCGGCCGCGGGCGCTTCTTCCCCGGCCCGTGGCACGCCTGGCGGCGGGAGGTCGCCGCCCGTGAGATCGCGCTCGGCAAGGCGATCGACAAGCAGCAGCGCGAGATCGCCCGGATGGAGCGCTTCATCGAGCGCTTCCGCTACAAGGCCACGAAGGCACGCCAGGCGCAGTCGCGCGTCAAGCACCTCGAGAAGATGGACCGGATCGAGCGCGATCCGCGCGACACCCGCACGCTCGGCTTCAGCTTCGGAACCGCCCAGCGCACCGGCCGGGTCGTGCTCGAGCTCGACGACGCCCGCCTCGAAGTCCCCGGCCGCACCCTGCTCGAGGACGGCGAGCTGTGGCTGGAGCGCGGCGAGCACGTCTCGCTGGTCGGCCCCAACGGCGTCGGCAAGACCACCCTGATCGAGGCGCTCGCCGGTCGGCGCCCGCTCGACGGCGGACGCCTCAAGACCGGTCACAACGTGAACATCGGCTACCTCTCGCAGCACACGCAGGAGCTCGGCTCGAGGGGTACGGCGCTCGAGGCCGCCCAGCGCGCAACCGGCCTCACGCCGGGGAAGGCGCGGGCGCTGCTCGGCCAGTTCCTGTTCTCGGGCGAGGAGGCCGAGAAGCCGCTGGCGGGGCTGTCGGGCGGCGAGCGCCGGAGGCTGTCGCTGGCGGTGCTGGTGGCCTCCGAATCGAACGTCTTGATCCTCGACGAGCCCACCAACCACCTGGACCTGGACGCCAGGGAAGCGCTCGAAGACGCGCTGGAGGCGTTCGAGGGCGCCGTGCTGCTCGTCTCACACGACCGCGCGCTGCTGGACGCGGTCGGGACGAGGACGGTCGCGTTCGAGGAGGGTCGCCTCGACACCTATCTGGGAGGGTGGGCCGAGTACGCCCGCGTGCGGGCGGAGCGCGAGGAGGAGCCGCCGAAGCCGAAGGCAAGGACCGCGGGGAACGGCCGGGCTTCGCGCCAGGGCCCCTCGAAGAACGCCATCAAGCGCGTGGCCGATCTCGAGCGCGACATCGAGAAGGCCGAAGCCGACCTGGCCGCGCTCGAGGACGAGCTGGCCGATCCGGCGATGTGGAGCAGCCCGACCCGGCGCGAGCGCGCCGCCAAGCGTCACGCGGACGCGAAGCGAGCGGTCGAGCAGGCCTACTCGGCCTGGGAAGACGGCAGCCGGGGGCTCACGCCCCCGGACCCCCGCTGAGATTGGCTTCGCGCGCCGGGTGCGAGCCAGGCGCCGGGGCAGGCGCCGCGGCCGGGGCGGGGCGGCCCCGGCCGGGGACGGATGGCGCCTGCTAGTCGAGCAGGGAGGGCTCGCCCCGCGCGATGCGGTACGAGAAGCGCTTGTCCGGCAGCGCCTTGCGGGAAGCCCGCTTGATCGTGTCCACCCTGCGCAACTTGCAACTGAAGTGGTCCTGGGTCGCCTCGACCAGCCCGTAGCCGTGGTGGTCGAACTCTGCGTCGACGGCCCACGGGTTGGTGCTCTTGAGCAGGTCGATGATCGCCTCGGGCGTTTTCGGGTCGTACGGGTCGGCGCCCGGCAGGATGCCGCCGCCGCCCTCGCCCAGCCCGGGCGACGAGATCGATCCGCCCACGAACTCGGTCGCGACCGGCTTCTTGTCGTCGTTGTCGACGCGCACGTCGCCGGCGACGAACGTGTGGATGTCGCCGGTCACGAACACGACGTCCTCGATCTTCTTGCGCCGCAGATGCTGGAGCAGCTCGCGCCGTTCGCCCGGGTAGCCCTGCCACGAGTCGAAGCCGATGTAGTCGCCGCCCGGGTAGATCGTCGGCATCACCATCACCTGGTTGGCCATCACCTTCCAGGCCGCCGGCGAGCCGGCAAGGCGCTTCTTGACGAAGTTCATCTGCCGCCGCCCGAGGAATTTGCGCGGCTGATTGAGGTCGGCGCAGGCGGGGCCGACCTGCTCGTCGCCGCAGGGCTGGTCGGCGCGGTACTGGCGCTGGTCCATCATCACCAGGTCGACGGTCTTGCCGAACCGCATCGCCCGGTAGATGCGGTTGCTGCCCGGGCCCTTCGCGCCGTAGGTCGGCATGCTGTCGAAGAAGGCCCGGTAGGCCGCGTCGCGCCGCGCCGTGGAGTAGGCGAGCTCCGGCGACAGCCCGCCGGTCGGTCCGGCCCCGCCGGCGTAGTTGTCCTCGACCTCGTGGTCGTCCCAGATCGAGATCATCGGGAACAGCGAGTGCATCTTCCGGAGCGCCGGATCGCTGCGGTAGAGCTTGTACTTGCCGCGGTACTGGTCGAGCGTCTCCGAGAAGCCGATCGGGTCGGTGCGCACGCCGCCCCGGCCGTCGTTGGCCGCGTAGTAGGCCTCGGCGTAGATGTAGTCGCCGAGGTTGACGACGAAGTCGACGTCCTCGGCCGCCAGCAGGCGGTGGGCGTTGAAGTGGCCGAAGGTGTAGTCCTGGCATGACCAGAACGCGAACCGCACCGGCTGCCGCGAATCGGGCGGCAGGGCCGTGCGAAAGCGCCCGACCGGGCTCTCCGATCCGCGCGTGGAGAAGCGGTACCAGTACTCCTGGTGCGGGCTCAGGTTGACGACACGCGACTTGACCGAGTGATCGATCGTGGGCGACGTGCGGATCAGCCCGCGCGCCACCACCTTGTGGAAGCCGCGGTCGCGCGCCACCTCGAGCTCGACGGTGCCGGCGCCCTCGACGTCGCTGAGCCGGGTCCAGACGGTCGCCCCGTCCGGGGTCGGATCGCCCGACAGTACGCCCTCGGCGAACGTCCCGCCGCGCAGACTGGGCCGCTTGCGCGGCTTGGCGGCAAACGCCTCCGGGCCGGTCAGGATCGCGGCGGCCGTCAGGCCACCGGCGCCGGCTAGAAAGCCGCGACGAGAGTGTGCGAGTCCCTCGGGCAAGGCCGGGCCAGCCTATATCCGATTTCTCGACCTCGCCACCGGCTACCCGGCCGGCTAGAGCCCCAGCGCCTCCCCGTAGTGATCGCGGTACTGGCCGCGCCGCTCCTCGACGTTCTCGACGTACGCGCGCGTCTCGGGAAACGGGATGTGGCGCGCGCTGTCGAACTGTCTGGGTCCGCCGGCGGTCTCGACCCAGCGGTCCACGTTCGCCAGCCCGGCGTTGTACGCCGCGATCGCGAGCGTCTCGTTGCCCTCGTAGTGGTCGATCAGGTAGCGCAGGTACCAGGCTCCGTAAGAGATGTTGATCTGCGGCGTGGCCAGGTCCGACTGCTCGAACAGCACGCCGCCGGACCGGCGCGCGATGAAGTCGGCGGTGTCCGGCGTGATCTGCATCAACCCGCGCGCGCCCGCGTGGGAGGTCTGGTCGTGGAAGCGCGACTCCTCGTAGATCACCGCGGCGATCAGCGCCGGATCGATCCGCTTGTCCTCGGCCTGCTGACGAATGATGTCCTCGTGCTGGAGCGGGAGCGTGATCTCACGGACCGCGTCCTCGAGCGGGTCGGTCCCGGCGATCACCGCCGCCGCCGCGACCGCGCCGACGACGGCCAAGGCGAGCAGCGCCAGACGCTTGCGCCTGGCGCGCGCACGCGACGGGCGCCGCGTGAAGCGTGCAGCGTGTGAGCTCACGTCGAATCGAGTTTCGCAAGAACCTGGGACAGCGTCTGCTTCAACTCGTCAAGCGAGCCGTCGTTGCGGACCGTGTAATGCGCTCTGTCCGCCTTTTCCGCCTGCGAGAGCTGCCGCCCCTCCCGTTCCGCCAGGGACGCGTGCCCGCGCCCGCCCGCGCGCTCGGCACGGGTGTCCTCGTCGGCCACGACCGCGATCGTGGCGTCGAAGACGGCCTCCATGCCCGATTCGAACAGCAGCGGGACCTCCACAACCGCGACCTGATCCTCGGGCAGGGACGCTCGCCACGCCGCCACGCGCGCGCCGACGAGCGGCCAGAGCAGCTGCTCCAGCCACACGCGATCCTCTTCGCTGCCGAAGACCCGCTCCGCGATCAGTGCGCGGTCGCGCGCGATCTCGGGGGTGAAGCGGGCCCCGATCTGCGCTTGGACCTCGTCCGAAGCCAGGAGCTCGTGGACGACCGCGTCGGTCGAAAGGGTGGCCGCGCCCAGCTCGCCGAGGAGGCGGAGCGCCTCAGACTTGCCGGCGCCCAAGCCGCCGGTCAGCCCCACGAACGGGGCCACGCCTACTCCTCCGGGGACGCTTCCTCGGGCTCGGGCTCGGCCCCTGCCTCAGGCTCTGCCTCGGCCGCGGGCTCTGCCTCAGGCTCGGGCTCTGCCTCGGCCGCCGGCTCTGCCTCAGGCTCGGGCTCTGCATCAGCCTCGGCCTCCGGCTCGGGGAGCGGCGGCGCCTCCTCGGCCTCCTCGGAGGTGCCGAAGTCGGCCACCGCGGCGCGCAGGTCGTCGACCCCGCTCACCTGCGGGCCGGCGAACACGTCCTCGGACAGCCCGAGGTCCGGCACGTCGCCGATGTCCTCGCTCACGCCCGCCGCGGCGGCGCCGGCGGCGGCCGCGGACTTGATGTGCGGCAGCTGCTCGGCGACCCGCTTGACGCTGAGCGACAGGCGGCGGCGCTCCGAGTCGATCTCGAGGATCTTCACGCGCACGTCCTGGCCCGGCTCGAGGATCTCGCGCGGGTTCTCGACGTGGTGGTGCGCCAGCTCGCTGATGTGCACGAGCCCTTCGACGCCCTCCATGATCTCGACGAACGCGCCGAAGGTGACGACCTTGGTGACCTTGCCCTCCAGCTCGTCGCCGACGCGGTAGGTGTCGATGACCCGCTGCCACGGATCCTCCTGCGTCTGCTTGAGACCGAGCGAGATGCGCTGACGGTCGCGGTCGATGTCGAGCACCTTGACCGGCACCACGTCCCCGATCGCGAGGATCTCGGACGGGTGGTTCACGTGGGACCAGGACAGCTCCGAGATGTGGATCAGCCCATCGATCCCGTCGAGGTCCACGAACGCGCCGAAGTCCACGATGTTGGAGATCGCGCCCTCCACGATCATGCCCGGCTGGAGCCGGTCCAGGATCTGCTGGCGGACCTCCTTGCGCTCCTCCTCGAGCACGGCGCGGCGCGACAGCACCACGTTGTTGCGCGAGCGGTTCAGCTCGATCACCTTGCACTCGATCTTGGTGCCGAGGAACTCGTCGAGGTTCTGCACGCGGCGGATGTCGACCAGC
>JBQGCL010000284.1:0-3318 GCA_052038485.1 Thermoleophilaceae bacterium
CGGACCGGCCTGGGTGATCACGTCGAAGTCGAGGTACTTCGTGTAGAAGGCGATCGCCTCGTCGACGTCGTCGACCATGTAGCGGACGTTGACCATCTCAGCGTTCGACATTGGATGACCTCCTCGTCTTGCTGCTGGTGGGTGCTTTCCTGAGCACTGGGAGCAGGAACCGGATGCGGGTCTCGAGCTCCGCGGCGGTGCGCTCGAACGCCGGGTACGACGCACGGTCGGTCGGGCCGGCTTGCGCGGGATCGGGCATGCTCCAGTGCACGAGGGGGGGACGCGACGTGAACTCGGGACAGACCTCACGGACGCGGTCGCACAGCGTGATCACCATGTCGAACCGCTGCGAGACGAATTCGTCGAGGTGCTTGGTCCGGTTGCCGCTGATGTCGATGCCGCGCTTGCGCATCACGCGGACCGCGTTGGGATGCAACCGCTTCGGATGGCTCCCTGCGCTCGTCGCCTCGACGACGCCTCCCGACATGTGCTCGACGAGCGCCTCGGCCATCTGCGAGCGCGCACTGTTGCCCGTGCACAGGAACAACACTCGCCTCCCGGGCCTGCGTGTCGTCTGGAGGCTCATTGGTCCGGCTGTGGGGACGAGCTCCGGGTGCAGTGCGGCGCCAGTCGCCCGCAGCTGCTGCTCGCAGGAGGCAAGGTCGATCGCGTAGTAGGTGTCGCGCCCGTCCGCGGCGCTGCGGCGTGCCTGCACGAGACCGCCGTCGCGCAGTTGGCGCAGGTGATACGACACGAGATTTTGAGGGGCGCCGAGGCGTTCGGTCAGCTCCCAGACCGCGCGATCGCTCTGGAGGAGTTCCCGTAGCACGCGCCATCGCAGCGGGTTGGCGACCAACTGGACGAACCGCGGCGGGCTCTCGCGGTCCGCATCGACGAGTGCCGGGTTCACGGTCGCCACACTACGAGGAGGCGGTAAACCGATCAAGTCAAATTGATGTATTTGGCACGACCTTGCGGGGCGCGTTGGCTCCGCGATGACGCCGTGGACACGGTTCACGTCGCCCACCAGTCCTTCGCCGCGTAGGCGGGCTGCCACTCGTTCCGATATGCCTGCTGCGCCGGTTCGGGCAGGCCGCCGAGGATCGCCGCCGTGCGGTCGGCGTCTGCACCGTCCAGCAGCCACGGCAGAAACGTGGGCAGGTCGGGGCCGATCCTGGCCGCGGACGCTTCGCCGAACTGCATCCACTGCTGCTCGTCGAGCGTGCCGTCGATGACGGGCAACGCCGCCACCTCCTCGTGCGTCAGGTGCTCCTCGAGCCGCGCTGCGAGGTCGGCCCGGGCTTCGGGCGCTGACTCGCCCGAGCCCAGGGCATCGTCGATGGCCTCCATCATTGGCCCGAGCGCGGCGTGCTCGGCTTCCATCTCGTCGAGGAGTGACAGGTCTTCGGTCCGACCGATCAGCGCCTCTCGCAGGACCGGCCACAGCGCGCCGTCCTCGGCGTCGTGGTGCACCTGCAGGAAGCGCTCGAACAGGTCCCAGCCGTCGGATCGTGCCGCCAGGTGCGCGACGCGGACCAGGTCGCGCCGGAGCGCGTCGTGATAGGCGTACATCATCGTCATGTCGAGTCTGAAGTTGGCGGTCATGCTGGCCTCCTCCGAGCGAGTTACGGGTTCGATCCACTAGCCCCGACGCGCGAAGCGGCACACGGCGATCGTGCCGAACACCGCCAGGAGCCCGATGCACCAGACAAGACTCAGCGCCACCCAGTAGGCGGTGCTGTGCCCGAGACCGACGGCGTCGGCACCGCCCAGCGTCAGGCTTCTCACCGCGTTGCTGACGATGGTGAATGGCTGGTTGTCGGCGACGGGTTGCATCCAGCCCGGCAGCGTGTCCGCGGGAACGTACGCGGCGGACACGAACGCGAGGGGGACGATCAGCAGCGTGGCGGTGCCTTGGGCCGCCTGCGCGCTGCCCGCGGTCAGGCCGATCGTGATGAAGACCCACATGAAGCTGTAAGCGGCGAGCAACAGCAAGACCAGTGCGAGTGCCACCTCAGCGACGTCGGCGTGGACCCGGAAGCCGACGATGAAAGCGAGCACCCCGGAGATGAAGAGCCCCCAGAGCGTGAGCGCGGCATCGGCGAGCGAACGCCCGAGCATCACCGACGACCGTGGGATCGGCAGCGATCGGAGCCGGTCGTGCACGCCAGTGGCGGCATCCTCGGCGACGCCCGACGCCGCCGACATCCCGAGCCACAGAATCCCGGTCACGAGGAACCCGGGCACGAGAAAGTCGACGTAATCGAGCCCCTCACCCGGGTTGACGGCGCCGCCGAAGATGTAGCGAAACATGAACAGGAACAGCGCGCCCTGAATCGTCCCCAACATCAGGAGCTGGGGCGTGCGGAAGAACTGGAGGACCGTCCGCTTCGCACTCTGGAGCGCGGCGGTGAGATAGCCGGCACCGGTCGTGTGGTCGACTGCGGCGTGGGCGGATGTGGTGGTCGTCATCGGGGCCTCCAAAGTCACGCGACGCCCGCCGGCTGGGTCTGGTGGTCGCTGTCGAGATGGGTGGGATCGAGCGGGTTTCCGGTGACGGCCAGGAAGACCTCGTCGAGGCTCGGACGGCGCAAGCCGACATCGTCGGCCTCGATGCCGCGCTCGTCGAGCAGCCGCACGATGTCGCGCAGCTGATCGGCACCTCCATTCACACGGGCGGAGACGCGCTGGGCGTCCACGTCGGTGTGTGGTGTCTCGCAGCCGATCGCCCCCAGCGCGGCTTCGAACGGCGGGGAGGTCGGCGCCGGCTCGCGGCCGCACTTCGATCACGTTGGTCCCGGCGTGGGTCTTGAGCTCGTCGGGCGTTCCGGCCGCGATGGCGCGCCCGTGGTCGATGATCACGACGTGGCGCGCCAGCTGGTCGGCTTCCTCGAGGTACTGGGTGGTGAGCAGGACGTCGGTGCCGTCGGCCACGAGGCCGCGGATTGCGTCCCACAGGTCGGCCCGACCGCGGGGGTCGAGGCCGGCGGTGGGTTCGTCCAGCAACAGCAGCTGCGGCCGCCCGACCAGGCTTGCGCCGAGGTCGAGCCGCCGGCGCATACCGCCCGAGTAGGTCCGGACGAGACGGTCGCCGGCGTCGGTGAGGTCGAGCCGCTCGAGCACCGCAGCTGCGGCGGTCCGCGCCTCGCGCCGGTTGAGCCCGAACAGCCGGGCAACCATCCGCAGGTTCTCGGCCCCTGTCATGGCCGGCTCGACCGAGGCGGACTGTCCGGCCAGCGCAATGATCTCGCGCACCCGCTCGGGCTGGGCACACGCGTCGATGCCGGCCACGTGGATCCCGCCGCCGTCCGGCCGCAA
>JBQGCL010000285.1:0-2881 GCA_052038485.1 Thermoleophilaceae bacterium
TCGTCGGAGCCGCCGCCGCAGGCGCCCAGGGCGACCGACGCGACGGCGAGTGGCAGGGTCAGGAAGGTCAAGCGGTAGGTGGCCATGCGGCCATCCAACGAGCCCGGCCTGAACTACTCGTGAAAGGCGCTTAGGAGATCCCTAAGAACGCTCGAGGCGGCGCAGCAGGTCGCCGCGACGCGCGCGGTCGACCTTGGCCCGATCGCGGCCGCGGCCGCCGTCGACGAGGTCGCGGCGCCGGTCGCGGGCGGCCAGCCGGTCCGTCCCCGGGCCGCCGCGGAGCACGTCCCTGCCGGCGCCGCCGCCGACCCGGTCGTTGCCGCGCTCGCCGTAGAGGCGGTCGTTGCCGCGCAGGCCGATCAGCTTGTCGATGCTGGCGCCGCCCGAGAGGCGGTCGTTGCCGTTGCCGCCGTCGATCAGGTCGATCCCGCGTCCGCCGCGGACGACGTCGTTGCCGCCGAGGCCGCAGATCACGTCGTTGCCGCGCGTGCCGATCAACCGGTCGCGCCCGGCGGTCCCCGCGATCGTGCAGAGCCGCCGCGGGATCAGCGAGCCGCCAGGTCCGCGCCCGACCAGCGTCCCCTCGTCGAAGGAGCGGAACAGCGCGAGGATCGCGGCGGTGGAGAGCGACCTGGAGGCGTCGCTCGACTCGACCGTCAGGCCCACGTTGTCGAAGCGCGTGTTCTCCTGCCCCAGTAGGCCGAGCGACGCCGTCCCGGTCGTCGTGCGCGTGGTGATCCGCAGCCGGTAGCTGTGGCCCGGCACGACCGCTCCGGCCGAAACCGCCGCGGTCCGGGTCGCGAACGACACGTCGCCGGTGGTGAGGTCCTCGGCGAGCAGCCTGGCGGGCGCGCCGCCGGCCTCGTCGAGCAGGTCGACGGTCACCTGGCTCTCGGGCGTCAGGCTGAGCAGGTCCGCCGCCTCGAGCTGGCGGTCGTACGAGAAGGTCGCCTTCGTCACCGACTGCCCGGGGGGCACGGTGAAGGCGGGCGACGTCCACGTCCCCAGGCCTTCGAACGCCCCGAGCAGGTTGAGCGTCACCGTCATCCGAGTCGAGATCGAACCCGCCGGGTTGCCGACCGTCGGCTCCCACGCCGTGGCCGTACTGCACAGCGACCCTCCGGTCCCGTCGCAGTCGGCGCCGGAGCCGACCCAGCCATCCGGGCCGGTCGTGAACTCGGTCGTCGCCGCCTGCGCGGGAGCCGCGAGCAGCGCCGCGACGAGGATGGCGACCGCAGGCATCCATGCCCGTGCGTCCATTAGTTAGGTGAAGTCGGCTTGCGGCATTGCGCCTTGAGGGCGCCGGCCGCCGCCTGGACGCTTCTACAGCTCCCGCAGCACGATCCTCAGCTCGGCCCCGCCGCCGTTCGCGTTGGCGGCCGTGACGGTGCCGCCGTGCGCCTCGGCCACCTGGCGCACGATCGCCAGGCCCAGGCCCGACCCGGGCAGCCCGCGCGCCGAGCGGGAGCGGTAGAAGCGGTCGAACACGCGCGGCAGGTCCTCGGCGGAGAAGCCCGGGCCATGGTCGCGCACGATGACCTCGCCGTCGCGGACCGCGACCTCGACGGGCTGGTCCGGCGGGCTCCACTTCTCGGCGTTGTCGAGCAGGTTCGAGACAGCCCGGTCGAGCCGCCCGGGCGAGCCCTGGACGAGCACCTCGGAGGCGTCGAGCTCGATCGCGCGGCCCGGGTGCAGGCGTCGCCCGCGCTCCACGGCCTCGCCCACCAGCAGGTCCAGCCGCACCGCTTCGAGCGGCTCCTCGGGGGCGCCGTCGCGGGCCAGGTCGACCAGGTCGCCGACCAGCCCGCTCAGCTCGTCGAGCTGGCCGTTCACGTCGCCCAGCACGCGCGCCCGCTCGGCCTCCGGCAGCGTGCCGTTGGCGCGCGCCAGCACCTCGAGGTTGGTCCGTACGCTGGTCAGCGGCGTGCGCAGCTCGTGCGAGGCGTCCGAGACGAGCTGGCGCTGGGAGCGCATCGAGCGGTCGAGCGCCTGCAGCATCGTGTTGAAGGAGCCCGCCAGCCGGCTCAGCTCGTCGCCGCCCTGCGCCTCGATGCGCCGGCTGAGGTCGCGCGTGCGCGCGACGTGGTCGGCGGCCTCGCTCAGCTCGCGTACGGGTCGGGTCGCGGTGCGCGTGACGACCAGCCCGAGCCCGCCGGCCAGGCCGACCCCACCGAGGCCAAGGCCGGCGAGGATCAGCGCGAGCCGGTTGATCGCGCGGTCCTGCTCCTCGACCGACTGCACCGCCTGGATCACGGTGCCGGGGGCGATCGCGCGGGTGAACACGCGTGCGTGCACGCCGTGGATCGTGGCGTCCTCGAAGTACGAGCCCTCCCCTGCCCTGGCGAGCTCACGGGCCCGCTCGTCCGGCTCGAGCTGCGGCGGCGCCCCGGCCGGGGGGGTCACGTCGCCGTCGGTGAGGATCTGCACGTAGCGCCCCTGTGTCTTGAGCGGCTGGTCGGACTGGGCTAGCCGCTGGCGCAGCAGGCCGACGGCCGCCCCGCCTGGCGCGATCTCGCCCGGCCCGACGACGCTCTGGGTGAACATCACGTCCGCGCCGCGGTTGCCGGCGACCCGCTCGAGCGCGTCGTCGACCTGCCCGCGCAGCTCGGCTCGCATCACGAAGAACGCCGTGCCGAGCGCCAGCAGGATCGCCACCGCGACAGCCGCGGTGCCGGCGAGCGTCAGCCGGCGGCGGAACGACATGCGCTCGATCAGCTCGCGCATCACCCCTCCCTCAACCCGTAGCCGACGCCGCGCACGGTGTGCAGGAGGCGCGGCTCGCCGCCGGCCTCGGTCTTGCGGCGCAGGTAGCCCATGTAGACCTCGAGCGAGTTCGAGCGCGGCCCGAAGTCGTAACCCCAGACGTTCTCGAAGATGACCG